>NZ_JBHLWP010000012.1:0-69438 GCF_042432755.1 Massilia consociata | reverse complement strand
ATTTCTTTTTTGTGAACATTTGATAATTTAAGTATGCAGCTGACCTAAGCCAGCCGGCACCTTCATCAAACGCCCACACTTATCGACTGTTGATTGTTAAAGATCGGTGTCTTGCACCTTGCTGTACCTAACGAAGCGTTGTGTTCGTCAGCAGCAGAGAAGTGAGATTATGCAGTGTTTCGCGTTTCTCGTCAACCCCTCGTTCGCTTCGCCGCAGATTTTTTCTGCCGGCCTTGTCAACTCAACCACTTGATTTCGTTGAACTTTTCGGCCCGTGCTCTGCAGCACTCCCCGAAGCGGAGGCGAATCATAGCAAACCTTGGGCGCGCCGTGCAAGTCCCTGCGCGAATTTTTAGAGTGGGCAGTCTATTGGCCGCCCATGACAACAATCGGGCACCGACGGCGTGCTCCCGATAGCTGCTGCACACCAGCGAAACCGTTGTTGAGTTGATAGAGGTTAATATAACGCCACTCTATGGAAATCGGATGCAATCAAGCATCAATCGCTGAGAGGATAGAGTCCCGGCGACTCTCGCTCCCGGCAACGCTGAACCACCACCTTACCACCGCCCATCCGCGAACAAACATGCCATCCCCTGCCCAGCTCATGAGCGGGCTGCTCGACTATCTGGTCGAGCAAGCCAAAGACATCGACCCTGCAGCTTTTACACTGTCGAAGGCTACCGAGTTCAAGAAGACCTTTGCTGATCTGGAGACGCTGCCCTGGATCGACTTCAACGTGGACACTGATGGGGAGCCCATCTGGCTTCGGGTACATCGCCTTGAGGCAACATCCGCTCCGCCCCTCCCGGAGCCCGACCTCGCGCCGTTCCTGACGATCAGCGACGACCCGATGGCGCGGCCGCCGGGCTTGAAGGAGGCGGCACTGGCAAGCGCCCGCAACGAGGATGCCCGCCTTGTTGGCGAAGAAGAAGCGGCGCAGCGCGACGAGCAACGCCGTGCGCGGGTCGGTCGCCTGCTGGGC
The DNA here is from genome assembly GCF_042432755.1 of Massilia consociata. Taxonomy (NCBI): domain Bacteria; kingdom Pseudomonadati; phylum Pseudomonadota; class Betaproteobacteria; order Burkholderiales; family Oxalobacteraceae; genus Massilia; species Massilia consociata. The sequence goes on along the minus strand of NZ_JBHLWP010000012.1, from coordinate 68,453 downwards.
GTCTATACCCTGCACTGGAATGACTGGGCCGTGCGTGAACGACCGCGCCGCCAGGTGATCGCCCTTTACGCGGACCTGTTTGCTCTCAAGACGCGCCTCGAGTCCGAAGAGGCGGTACGCCCGATCGAACTGGTCTGGGGGATGGGCGTGTCCTCATGGCGCATCACGGGCGCCAGCCAGTCCGGTTCACCGGCAGCCGCCGACTTCCACTATCCCCTGATCACCCAGGCCGTGGAGCTCGAGATCGACAGCGCGAGCCACGCGATCGCCGTACGCCCGCGCCAGACCGAGCCGCGCCTCGAGTTCGACGCGTTTGCAGCCTGCGCCGTGCCCGGCATCGGCGATGTCGAGCGTGCCGCGCGCACCCTGGTGCGCGAACGCCCCGACACCGCCATCTCGCCCTTCGACCCGGCGACAGTGGAACCGATCCTGAGCCTGGTCGCCGCCAACCTGGCCGCGTCGGCACGCTACGACCGCGCTTGCGCCAATCCGCCGGCGCCTGGGGAGAAGTTGGTGGTGACGAACCAGTGGGTCGTGTTTGCCCGTCCGCGCGCCAGCCATTTCCTGATCGACGACATCGCGCGCCTGAAGGAGCGCGTCAGCGCCGGCGACGCCATTCCCGACGGCCCGCTCAGCATCGTCACATCGCCGGGCGACACCGTGATCGAGCACGAACCGATCGCCTTTCGTGGCTTGTCCGGCCGCGCGCACGGCCGCGGCGCGGCACGCGAGCTGTTTTTCCCGCTGCCGTACAACCGGGAACAGGAAACGATCGTCCAACAGCTCGAACGCTCCCCGGGCGTCGCCGTCCAGGGACCACCCGGCACCGGCAAGACCCATACGATCGCCAACATCATCAGCCACTACCTGGCGTCCGGGAAGCGGATCCTGGTCACGTCCAAGGGCGAGCCGGCCCTGAAGGTACTGCAAGAGAAGATTCCCGGATCGATCCGCCCGCTCACCGTCGCGCTCCTGTCCGGCGACAAGGAAGGCATGCGCCAGTTCCAGGCGTCGATCGAGGCGATCATCCACACCCTCACCCATCTGAATCCGCAGATGGAGGAAGAAGCGATCGCCACCTGCCGCGCCGCGCTCGACCGGGCGCACGAGGAGATGGCGCGGATCGACACGCGCATCGACGACATCGCCCGTGTCCACCTTGCCGAGATCGATGTCGACGGCGTGCCGATGCGGGCACAGAAGATGGCTGAACTGGTGATCCACGGCGAGGAACAGTTCGACTGGTTCGACGACGGGTTGTCGCTGGCGCCAGAACACGCGCCGCCTTTCGGCGACGAGGCCGGCATGCAGTTGCGCGATGCGCGGCGCCGGCTCGGTGGCGACCTTGTCTACTGCCATGCCGGCATTCCGGGTTCGAGCACCCTTCCGCAGGCCGCCGAGGTCGGGCGCCTGCACGAGGTGCTGCAGACAGTACGCGAGATCGAGCGCGACGAGGCGGCCGGTGTATTGCTTGCGCTACGCGCCATGACGCCGGAAGTGCTCGGACACGCCCGCCGGCTGCTTGCGGTGCTGGATGTGGCAGCCGCGCTGGTGCGCGAACTCGAGGAGTCGGGGCATGAATGGGTATTTGCCCTGCGCGAGAAATGCCGGCGTGCGGACTTCGCGACCGAACGCGCCTCGCTCGAAGCCCTGTTCTCGGAGATGGATGCGCTCCTGCAGGCGCGTTCCGAGTTCATGCAGCGGCCGGTCACGGCGCCGCGCGAGGCGCTGGAACATCCCAAGGCCCTCGAGGCCATCGCACGCGCGGCGGTGTCCGGCAAGCCGTTCGGCTTCCTGTCCTTCGGCGTGGGCGACATCAAGCCGCACGTTGGGGCCATCCGGGTTGCCGGGCTCGCGCCGGGCTCACCCGAAGGCTGGGCCCACGTGCAGCGCTTCGCGGCCTTGCACACGCGGCTGCTGTCTTTCGTGGTGCGCTGGAACGCCTTCGCCGAGCTGCTGTCACTCCCCCTGCTCCAGCCCGACGTCGGCCAACTGCGCCAGGTCGAGCAGATCGCGCTCGCCGCACGCCGGGCCCACGCCCTGGCCACGACGCACGATCTCACGCTCCCTGTCCTGGCCGAACAAGTGTTCGCCCAGGTGCCGGAGGCCGAGCTGATGGGGCGGCACGCCGACCTGGCCCGCGTCCGCGAACAGCTGCGCCGCCACCTCACGCGCGCGGAACTGGCCGACGCGATGTCGAGCCTGGACACCCTGCGCGAAACGCTGGCCGGCACCAGCGGTCCCGTCTCGGACCGGCTACGCGCCCTGGTCGAACATGCACTGGGCACTGCGGACCTGCCTGCCGAAAGGATCATCGCCGACTATGCCGACATCCTTGCCGGGATCCGGCACGTCGAGGCGCTGGCACCCGTCCTCGCGACCGTGCGCCGGCTGGCCGGCGAGGTCGAACGCCACGGCGCCCCACGGCTAGCCGCGCGCGTAATGTCGGTGCCGGTGGACCGCGTGGGCGACGATACGGTCTTCCCGGTGCGCTGGCGCGACGCCTGGACCTGGGCGCGCCTGAAGACCCACCTGGACGCCATCGACGACCGCGACGAGATGCGCACCCTGGCAGCGCGCCGGCGCAACCTCGAGACGGGCCTGGCCCGCCTGTACGAGGCGCTGGTCTCGAAATCGGCCTGGCTCGCCACCCGGCGCCAGGCCGGCCAGAACGTGCTGACGGCACTCGAAACCTACCGCATCGCCATGCGCAAGATCGGCAAGGGCACCGGCGTGAACGCCGCGCGCTACCGCCGCGACGCCCAGCAGGCGATGACGGACGCGCAGGCGGCCGTCCCCTGCTGGATCATGAGCCACGCCCGCGTGTCGGAGTCCCTTCCGGCCACGCTGGGCGCCTTCGACCTGGTGATCGTGGACGAAGCCAGCCAGTCCGACCTGTGGGCACTGCCGGCGGTCCTGCGCGGCAAGCAGATCCTCGTCGTGGGCGACGACAAGCAGGTGTCGCCCGAAGCGGGATTCGTCTCGGCGACCAAGATCGTCGAGCTGCGCCGGCGTTTCCTGGCCGGCCAGCCGTTCGAAGCCGTGCTCACTGCCGACATGTCCCTGTATGACATCGCGTCCTCGGTGTTCGCCGCTTCGCGGGTCATGCTGCGCGAGCACTTCCGCTGCGTGCAGCCGATCATCGGGTACAGCAACCGGGTGTTCTACAAGGGCTTCATCCAGCCGCTGCGCATCCCGAAGGCGTCGGAGCGGCTCGACCCGCCGCTGGTCGACGTGTTTGTCGCCAACGGTTACCGGACGTCCAAGTCGCAAAATCCCCCCGAAGCAGAGTTCATCGCAGCCGAAATCGAAGCGATCCTGCGCGACCCCGCCATGCGCCATCGCACGCTCGGCATCGTCTCCCTGCTCGGTCCGGAGCAGGCCCAGTGGATCGACAAGCTGGTGCGTTCCCGCTGTGACGCGGCGGAGCTCGCGCGCCGCAACTTTGCATGCGGCGATGCGCGTATCTTCCAGGGCAGCGAACGCGATATCGTTTTCCTGAGCATGGTTGCCGACGGCAGAAACCACCATGCCCTGTCCGGCCTGCAGTACGACCAGCGATTCAACGTGGCCGCATCCCGTGCGCGCGACCGCATGTATCTGGTGCGCTCGGTACGTCTGGAAGAACTGTCGACGCTCGACCTGCGGCGCACGCTGGTCGAGCACTTCGCCAAGCCGGTGGAGAGCAACGAGGAAGCCGGCAGCCTCGTCGCCCGGTGCGAATCCGGGTTCGAGCGCGACGTGTACACCGAACTGTTCAAGCGAGGCTACCGTGTCATTCCGCAGGTGCCGGCCGCCGGCTACCGCATCGACCTGGTGGTCGAAGGTGCGGACGACCGGCGCCTGGCGATCGAACTCGATGGCGACGAATTCCACGGGCCGGACAGGTGGGCAGCCGACATGGGACGCCAGCGCGTGCTGGAACGGGCCGGATGGATCTTCTGGCGCTGCTTCGCTTCCACCTGGTCGCTGCAGCGCGAAACGGTGTTGGCCGAACTGCTCGCGCAACTGGCCAGCATGGGGATCGAGCCCCTCGGAACCCTGCAGCGCATCCCGTCGCTGGTCGAATACCGCGAATGGGGACGGGAATCCGGGGCAGGAAACGACGACGCGGCGGGAGACCTGCTCGAAGCGGCAGTGAGGGCCGATGCGAGCGCCGCGGCGACACCTGCTGCCTGAGGGGTCGCTCGATCGGACGGCCCGGCACGGCATATTCGCGAATCATATGTCTGTCATCATGCAATGCCATTGGACTTATATCGCGTGTTGCAGCATCATGTTCCTGTCTCCTCTACTTTCTCCTCCGAGAAAATAGATTCAATGCCCGCACTGCGGGCATTTTTTTTTGCCGATGCACGCTGGCGCTCGCCCGTGCCTCCGAAACTCATGAGCGCAATTCATAAGACTATGGCGATTTTTATTATGAATCCTTCATGAATTCTGGAGTAACATTGCGCAACTTTACACATGCGCGCTACGGTCCCGCAGGCAGCCCCATGGGTAAGCCTCGGGTGCCATCTGCGCTCCAAGGCTGCCCCCCCCTTCGCACGCACAGGCGCTCATGGCGCGCTTCCGCAGGTCGCGTCCGAACCTGCTGCGCCTGCCGCCGCGGTGGCGACCCCCGCATCGTCCGAAACCGGGCGGCATCCAGCGGCTGGATTGCTCGACGCCTTCGCGTGCCATGCCTTGAGGCCACGCGCACGTCCATCGCCGGTGACGCAAGACAGGCTGGCTGGTACGGCGCCCTGTGCCGCCGCCGGCGCGCCGCCGACATGCACCAACCGATTCATCCAAACGGAGAAGCTGTGAAGAGATTGCTGAAAATTGGCCTGGCCTTGCTGTGCGCTGCCCTCGTCGGCGCATGCGCGTATATCTATCCCTCGACCGGACGCCTGCACGAGGCCGCGACGCTGCAGGCATCGCCGCAGTACCGCGACGGCCAGTTCCACAACGAAGTGGCTTCCCCGCCGCGCCCAGGCGGCTTCGGCTTCATCCTGGCCGTCATCCGGGGCCGTTTCGAACCGCGCGAGCGACCGGCGCCGACCGTGCCGCTGCCGTCCGTCAAGACCGACCTGGCGAGCCTGCCACTGGAACAAGACATCGTGGTCTGGCTTGGCCATTCCTCCTATTATGTGCAGATCGGGGGCAAGCGCATCCTGGTCGATCCCGTCTTCAGCAAGTACGCGGCCCCCGTCCCCGGCATGGTACGGGCGTTCGACGGCACCAATCTCTATAGCTTGGAGGATGTGCCGGAGATCGATGCGGTCCTGATCACGCACGACCACTACGACCATCTCGACTACGGGACCATGAAACGCCTCGAGCCGAAGACGCGCATGGTGATCACGGGGCTCGGCAACGGCGCCCACCTGCTGCACTGGGGCTACCGGCCCGAAAAGATTCGGGAAATGAACTGGCACACCACCGTGGAAATCGCCCCCGGCCTGCAGGCACATGTGCTGCCGGCGCAGCATTATTCCGGACGCTTCATGCAGCGTAACCAGAGCCTGTGGGCGAGTTACGCGCTGCAGACGCCGCAGCGCAAGCTGTACTTCAGCGGCGACACGGGTTTCGGCCCCCATTTCGCGGCCATCGCCAAGCGTTTCGAGCGCTTCGACTTCGTCGCGCTCGACGCCGGACAGTACAACGTACGCTGGGCCGACATCCACATGAATCCCGAGGAGGCATCGCGCGCGGCCGAGATCCTGAACGCGCGCACGATGCTGAGCGGCCACGCCGGCCGGTTCACCCTGGCCCGCCACGCCTGGGACGAGCCGTTCGAGCGCGCCGTCGCCGCCAGCCAGGGAAAACGCTACCGGCTGCTCACGCCGCGCATCGGCGAGCCGGTCTTCCTGGCCGACCCGCTGCAGCCGTTCACGCACTGGTGGAAGGGACTGGAGTAACAACGGAAGGCGCCATGCCGGCGCCACAGCCGGCCGGCCTCGCCTATCAAGAGGATCAGCCTGATGCGCCAGGCCGGTCTGCCGCATCCCGCTGGTCGCCACCGCCACTGTCCGCTCCTCGGGCAGGCTTCACGCGCTGTGCCATAATTTCCGCACTACAAAACAAGCAAGACAACAGCGGAGACGGCGATGCGATTTTCCATGCGTGCAGCGATCCTGACGATGACGTGCTGGTGCCTGCCTGCCACCGCAGCCGAGCCTTTCATCCAATTGTCCGGGATGTCGCGCGCGGGCATCGATGTCAAAGGCTGGGCCGATACGAGGGGCGGTGCTGGCGGCAGGATCATCCGGGTGACGAACCTGAACGCGTCCGGTGAGGGCTCCTTCGCCGCCGCGGTGGCGCAAACCGGCGCCCGCATCGTGGTCTTCGAAGTGGGCGGCGTGATCGACTTGCAGGGTGCGTCCATCCGCGTCCAGGAACCGCACCTGACGATCGCCGGCCAGACCGCGCCCAATCCCGGCATTACCTTCATCCGCGGCGAATTCTCGGTCGCCACCCACGATGTGATCGTCCAGCACATCGCTGTGCGGCCGGGTGAATTCGGGCGCGCGAAGCGAAGCGGCTGGGAAGCCGATGGGCTGTCCACCAGCGCGGCGGACAATGTCATCATCGACCATTGCAGCTTCAGCTGGGCCACGGACGAAAACCTGTCGGCGTCCGGTCCGCGCTTCAAGGGCGCGACGGTCGACGAATGGCGCCAGGCGACTTCGCGTCGCATCACCTTCAGCCACAACATCGTGGCCGAAGGGCTGCGTGATTCGACGCACAGGAAAGGCGAGCATTCGAAAGGCTCGCTCGTCCACGACAACGCCAACCGGGTGCTCTTCTTCGGTAACCTGTTCAACGCCAATCACGAGCGCAATCCGCTCATCAAGGGCGGCGCGCACGTCGCCGTCGTGAACAACCTGATACATGATTTCGGCGCCAGGGCAGTCCATTACAACCTGATAGCGCACGAATGGGGGGGCCAACCCGCCGCAGACCGGCATCGTGACGCTGGTCGGCAACGTGGTGCGTGGCGGCGCCGATTCGCTGGCGGGCGTGCCCCTCTTCAGCCTTGGCGGCGCGGGTGACGTGAGCCTCTACCTGCGCGACAACGTGGCCGTCGATGCCAACGGCAACCCACTGCCCCAGACCGGCAGCTATACCGCGTCCGGCGCGCGCATCGTCAAGGCCGCGGCGCCCTACCTGCCCGCCGGTCTCAGGCCCCTACCCAGCGCTCGCCTGGAAAACGCCATCTACATGAGCGCGGGCATGCGGCCGTGGGCGCGCGATCCGGTCGACTTCAAGATCATCTCCGACGTGGCCGAAGGGCGCGGCCGCATCGTCGATTCGGAAATGCAGTCGAGCGGCTACCCGGCCCACGCGCCGACGCGCCGCGCCTTCGATCCGGCCGAATGGAACCTGGCGGACATGTCGCCCAGGGCGGGGTGGGATTCGCTGTTTCGCTGACTCCCAAGCAAAAGCGGGACTACACCTCATCCCCAATCAATCCACTCGGCAGGTTTTCGATATAAGCCGAAATGACTGGAAACTGCTCACCAGTACTCAGTTGAGCCTCCACCGGTCCGTCCTCGGCAAGCATGATCGGTTCGCCCAGTTCTTCGGCTTCATAAAAATATTTAAACATGGCACCTCCTGGTACACATCAAGATGGACACAAGATAGCGCGTCGATGGTGCGCCGCACAACTGGAGAAGTCCTGTATTCAGGTAGGCTTCGGCCTACAGCACGCTCACTCATGCTGCATTTGCACATAGCCCGGCCGAAGCATTGCTGCTAGTTCCGGCACGGGGCACGGTCCATACGAGTATGGGGTGCAAAACGCGGGCCGATTTGCCGGGCTGCACGGACCGACCTTGCCACGCGGTACAATGCTCCCGAAGCCGACGATGCGTGAGACGTGCTGCGCCTGCCGGACCGGCCCGGCGACGACACATCGACACACTTGGCAACCACCCAATGCAAAGACAAACGATATGCTGACTACCTTGCTCGACTGGTTCCTCCACCTTGATCGCCATCTCGCCGTGCTCGCGGCCGAATACCAGGTGCTCGTCTATGTGCTGCTGTTCACGGTGATCTTCGTCGAGACGGGCGTGGTCGTGATGCCCTTCCTGCCCGGCGATTCGCTCCTGTTCGTCACGGGCGCCCTGGCGGCGAAAGGCCTGCTGTCGCTGCCGGTGCTGATTCCGCTCCTGATCGTCGCGGCCGTGCTCGGCGACATCGTCAACTACGCGGTCGGCAGCGCGTTTCGCGATCGTGTGAGAAACGGGTACCGGCTTCGTTTCATCAAGCCCGAGCACATCGCCCATACCGAGCGCTTCTTCGAGCGCCACGGCCCCAAGACGATCGTGCTGGCGCGTTATGTCCCCATCGTGCGCACCCTGGCACCGTTCGTCGCGGCGCTGGGCAGCATGCACTATCGGACCTTCCTGGCGTACAACGTGTCCGGCGGCACCCTGTGGGTCGTGTCGCTCGCGGTGGCCGGCTACGCCTTCGGCAATATCGCGTGGGTCAACGACAACCTGACCGCGGTCATCCTCGGCATCATCGTGCTGTCGCTGGTGCCGGGAATCGTAGCCTGGATGCAGGAGGTCTATCGCAGCAAGCGCAGCGCCGGCGGTCAGGCTTGAATCGCGCGGCGCAAGCGGCTGCGGTTCACGCAGGCGTCCTCGAGTGGCCGCACGGATAAAATATCAATCTGTTTGAGTATCAGAACTGGCGATAGCGATGGCAACTGAAGCTGCCAAGAAATTCGTTGCGTCTTCTGCTTGGGCCCAATTGTTGACGCCTGAACAGATGCATAGAGTGCTCAGGGATATGTCGGAAACGACTGCAGGTCCTGGTGAAGCCATTTGCAGGAACGGGCAGCGCTCTGATTATTGGTATGGCGTGTGCGAGGGCCTGGTCAAGGTTTCCAATGTGGCTCCCGATGGGAAGCCCACTACCTTGATCGGCATCCCAACCGGAGGCTGGTTCGGCGAAGGTTCCGTATTCAAGCACGAGAGACGCCCGTATGACGTCGTGGCGCTGCGCGACAGCCGGGTGGCGCAGGTACCGGCGGATACCTTCCACTGGCTGCTATCGGCCAGCATTCCGTTCAACCACTTCCTGATCGGCCAGTTGAACACCCGTTTGGCGCAATTCGTCATCCGTTGCGAGCATCTTCGATCCTACGCTCCGGAACGACACGTGGCGCTCTGCCTGGCCGAACTGTTCAATCCCGTCCTGTACCCGGGCACCACGATGACTCTCCAGATTTCACAAGAAGAAATCGCCTTCCTCGCGGGGGTGTCACGGGGAATCGTGAACCGTGCGTTACGTCACCTTGAAGAGGACAATGTGGTCGAAGCGCGCTATGGGACTATCCAGATCCTCGATCTGGACGCATTGCGCGCATCCGCATTCAAATAAAGCAGTCGGCTTCCCACCCGTACAGAACGTCCAAGCTTCGGCAGATTGTCGTTCCGTGAACAGTCATTCTTCCCGTTCGGCGTTACCCTTATCCTACGGACCCGCTCATGGACCACGCGGCGAACGAACGACGACCGAAACAGCTCACTGTGGCCACGCCGCTCCACCAGCATGCACCAGGGACACCCGCCACGGCGGTACGCCGCCGAAGGGATATACAAGCACACAACAAGGAGACAGATATGCATCAGCAACGGAGCTATGTTCATGGGCACAGCGACACCCCACTGATCGGCGAATCGATCGGCATCCACCTCTCTGCCATTGCACAGCGTTTCGGTGATAACGAGGCGCTTGTCGTGCCTTTCCAGAACATCCGCTGGACTTACCGCGAATTCGACGACTACGTATCGCGCGTTGCTGCGAATCTGCTGGCGCTTGGCCTGCAGCCGGGCGACCGCGTCGGGATCTGGGCGCCGAACTGCGCGGAATGGGTGCTGGTGCAGTTCGCCACCGCGCGCGCAGGCCTGATCATGGTGAATATCAACCCGGCCTACCGTCGCTCCGAGCTCGAGTATGCACTGGACAAGGTCCAGTGCAGCGCCTTGATTCTTGCCCCCGCTTTCAAGACGAGCGATTACATCGAGATGATCAGGGACGTCGTACCCGAGATCGACCATGGCGCCCCCGGCGAACTGCATTCCCGGCGCCTGCCCCACCTGCGCCATGTGATTCGACTCGGCCCGGAACAGACGCGGGGAATGTCCAGTTTCGATCATCTGCTGGTGCCCCCGGGCCCCGAGGCACTTGACCGCCTGCTGGCGGTGCAGGACAGCGTGCAGTTCGACGATCCGGTCAACATCCAGTTCACGTCGGGCACGACCGGTGCGCCGAAAGGCGCAACGCTCAGCCACCACAATATCCTGAACAACGGCTTCTTCGTCGGTGAAGCGATGCGGCTGACGACCAGGGACCGCCTCTGCATTCCGGTACCCCTGTACCACTGTTTCGGTATGGTTCTCGGGAATATGGCCTGTGTAACCCATGGCGCGACCATGGTCTTCCCGAGCGGAAGCTTCGAACCCCAGGCCGTGCTCGATACGGTGCAGGCCGAGCGCTGCACCGGCCTGCACGGTGTCCCCACCATGTTCATCGCGCTGCTCGACCACCCCGACTTCGCGAACTACGATCTGTCCACGTTGCGGACCGGGATCATGGCTGGTTCCCCCTGCCCCGCCGAGGTCATGAACCGTGTGATGAAAACCATGCACATGGATGACATCACGATCGCTTACGGCATGACCGAAACGTCCCCGGTCTCGTTCCAGAGTTCGGTCGACGACCCGGTGCACCTGCGCGTTACCACCATCGGCCGCGTCCATCCGCACATCGAGTGCAAGATCGTGGATGCGAATGGCGCGATCGTCCCGCGCGGCGTCAAAGGCGAACTGCTGACCCGGGGCTATTCGGTCATGCTGGGCTACTGGGGTGACGAGGAAAAGACCCGCGCGACCATCGACGCGGCACGCTGGCTCCATACCGGCGACCTGGCGGTGATCGACGAGGACGGTTTCGCCTCGATCGTCGGCCGCTGCAAGGACATGGTCATCCGCGGCGGCGAGAACATCTACCCGCGCGAGATCGAGGAGTTTCTCTACCGTCACCCGAAAGTCCAGGACGTGCAGTGCGTCGGCGTGCCGGACGCGAAATACGGCGAAGAACTGTGCGCGTGCATCATTCTCAGGCCCGACCAGGAAGCCACGGCTGGCGAGATCCAGGAATTCTGCCGCGGACAGATCGCCCACTACAAGATTCCCCGTTACGTCCGGTTCGTCTCGTCCTTCCCGATGACGGTCACCGGCAAGATCCAGAAATTCGTTCTCCGTAATCAGGTCACTACCGATCTCGGCCTTCACCACGACAGCTGAACAGCCAAGGGGCGGGAAACATCGCGGCCCGCCCCGATTGACCGGGTCTTTCGTTCACCCATGGCGAAGACATCGGAGCCCTTCGCCGCGATCCGGCAGTTCGCGGCGAGCCGGGGAAGCTAGAAGATATGCCGGATACCCGCCATGAACCCATTCTGGGTCATACCGACCCCAACCGTACCAGTAAGGTCGAGCGCAATTGCGGCGGCGCCCCTGTTGTCCATCCGGCCGACGGCGCCGTACACGGCGGTACGCTTCGTGAACGCGTAGGTCAGGCGTGCGACCAGCATGTTCGTGTCGTCGCCCGATGCCTTGACGTCCTTCCGCGCGGCCTGCGCATCGAAGCTTAACTGCGCCGAGATCGGTTGGCTGAAGCCCAGGTAGTACAGATCCGATTCCGAGATACCGGTTGCTGCATCAAGCTTGCGCCGGATAATACCGCCGCCGAGCCTGGTCGAGCCGAGCATATAGTAGCCGTTCATGCTTACCCGCCGGTCGAAGCGCTCGCTGCTATCGAGCCCGCCTGCGCCGCCAGCGGTCCCGTGGAACTTGTCATAGCTGAGGTTCAGGCCGTACTCCTTCATCTCGTACCCGACCAGGCCGGTGACCTGGCGGCAGGCTTTTGCCGCCCCTGCAAGCTCGCCGGCGCATCCGCCGGCCACATTATCGCGGCCGAAGCTGTAGGTCGCGCCGAGCTGCAGGCCGTCGAAGCTTCCGAGATAGGCAATGGCATTGTCGCTGCGCGCCCCTGCCAGGTAGGGATCGATACTGTTGATCGAGAAGAGGTTCGGGCCAAGGACATCGCTCTTGACCGGTGCCAGCAGCGTCATGTTGTTGACGCGGCCGACCTGCAGTGTTCCCCAGCTGCCCTTCAGTCCGACCCAGGCCTGGCGTCCGAACAGGCGTCCGCCCTGCCCCGACGTCCCGCTATCGGAATTGAATCCGCCCTCGAGCGTGAACACGGCGGAGAGCCCGCCGCCCAGATCCTCGGAACCGCGCACGCCGAAGCGTGACGGCACGGTGCCTGTCAATGACGATACCCTCGTGATCGCCTCTCCCCTTGCATTCGCGTTTGTCATTCGCGCGACAGCGGTGTCGACAATACCGTAGATCGCCACGTTGCCCTGTGCGTCTGCTGCGCTGCTGGTGAACGCCGTGGCAAGCATGGCAGCCATGAGCACCGCGCGCGGCCCGGTCATCTGTTTATGCATCAATGTCTCCTGGTCTTAATGTTTTGTGGTGCTGCGCTGGAGCGCCGCTGCGACGTCCCGGATTGCGTACCTGGTGCCGGACATCGCATGAAGCGGCGTCCGGCCCGGTCATGCCCGGGCCTTCGCCGTGGCGGCAAGCGGCGCGCTGTGCTGCGCCGTCGCAGCTCCTGCGGAGCAGTCATGCCTGATCAGGGCTGCAGCGAGGGCCGCGATCACTGCGGGTACGGCAATGACGAGGAAGTTGGTTTGCAGCGGCAAGGACATGCCGATCAGCGTACCGATCACGATTGGCGCCAGGATGGCGCCCATGCGGCCGACACCGGATGCGAAGCCGATTCCGGTCGAGCGTGCGTCGATCGGGTAGAACTGCCCGGTGTAGGCATAGGTAACGATCTGGGTGCCGATCGTGGTAGCGCCAGCCATGCCCACCAGCAGGTAGAGCACCGGGGTCGGCACTTTGTAGCCGAGCAGTGCAATCGACAGTGCTGCAAGCAGGTACATGACAACCATGACGCGTTTGATCTGGAACCGATCCGCAAGCCAGCCACCGCCGATTGCACCCACGACCGCCCCGAAGTTCAGCACGAGGGTGAACGTCAATGCCGATCCAAGGCTGTATCCGGCACTTGCCATCAGCTTGGTCAGCCACGAGCTGAGCGCGTAGACCTGGAAGAGACACATGAAGAAAATAGTCCAGAACATCACCGTGCTGAAACCTCTTCCGTTCTGGAACAGTCTGCCGACCGACGCGCCTTTCGTCCCGCCGGCAACCGGGAGATGGAAGGTATCGCCCTGCGTGGCGCGATAGGCAGGCTGCATCTTTTCGAGCACACGCTGCAGTTCGGCGACGCGGTTCTTGCGGATCAGGTAGGGCATCGTCTCGGGCAAGCTCTTCAGGATGAAGGGCACCAGGAGTACCGGCACGCCAGCTGCCAGGAAGACCGATTGCCAGCCGTATGCTTCAAGCATGCCCTTCCCCAGGACGGCCGCCAGCATGCCGCCGATGGCGTACCCGCTGAACATCAAGGTCACCATCGTGGCCCGGATGCGCTTGGGCGAGAACTCCGTCATCTGCGCGACCACGTTCGGCATGACGCCGCCGATCCCGAGGCCGGCAATGAAGCGCATCACACTGAACGCATAGGGATCGTCGACGAGGCCGGACGCGGCCGTGAACACGCTGAACAGCGCGACGCAGATGGCAATGGTGGGACGCCGCCCGATACGGTCGGCGATCGTGCCGAGAAAGATGGCGCCGACCATCATGCCGAACAGCGCGGAACTCATCATGAATCCGGCGTCCTGCGCGTTGACGCCCATCTCCTGCATGATCAATGGCAAGGCCACCCCAGCGACAGCCAGGTCATAGCCGTCGCAGATGATGATGACCGCGCACCATGCCAGGACCTTCAAGTGAAAACTGTTGAACTTCGCCTCGTCGGCGAGCTGGTGTACGTCGATGTGTCGCATGCTTGTCTCCTGGTTGTAATCGGCCTTTCGGCCGGCTTGTGGCTTGTTGTTGCAATCGACATGCGAAAGGCGTGGGCTGAAAAAGGTCGAACACGCCCCTGGCGCGGCATGAAGCCGGCCATTGTTCGGTTGTATAAGGTGCAGATCCCCGGGCGTTTGCCCGAACCGCAGGGCTGTCAGGGCGAGGCTGCCAGCTCCTGCCGCGCCGCCTCTTCAAGCGCGCGCCGCATGATCTTCCCCGTGCTCGTCTTCGGCAGGTCTGCCATGAACTGCACGAGACGCGGCAGCCGGTCCCGTGCGAGGCGAGCTTGGCAGTACGCGATGATTTCTGCTTCCGACGCAGTCCTGCCCTTGGCAAGGACGATGTAAGCCTTGGCGAGCTCCCCTTTTTCGGCGTCCTTCACCGTTCCGACCGCGACCATGGCAACCGCCGGGTGCCCGGCGATGACGCGCTCGATCTCGGCTGGATAGATATGGCATCCATCGGTGACGATGAGGTCTTTCGCGCGATCGATCAGGAAGATGAATCCGTCTTCATCCATGTGACCGAGATCGCCGGTTCGCAACCAGCCATCCTCGGTGAGTACCTCTGCGGTCGCGTCCTCGTTGTTGTAGTACCCCATCATCGTCAGCCCACCCCGGATCATCAATTCGCCGATTCCTGGATGCAGCGTGGATGCGAAGCAGTTGGGCATCACGTTGATGCGCGCCTGGACATGCGGAAGCGGAATGCCGATCGATCCGCGCTTGCGTGGGCCGTACAATGTCTGCGTCGTCGCCGGCCCGGCGAGTTCCGTCATGCCCCACAACTCGATAAGCGGGCACCCGAACGCTTGCTCGACCTGCTCGATCTTGGCTGTCGGCATCGTTTGCCCGCCGACGGTACAGCGTTGCAGGCTGCCGAGCTTGTACCTCTTGAGTTGCGGGACGTCCAGCAGGGACATGTACATCGTGGGGACACCTTCGAACAGGGTCGCGCCGAACTGTTCGATCGACTCCAGGACTGCGTGTTCGGCGAATGTCGGGTGCAGGACCAGGGTGCCTCCGCAAGCGAAAGTCGCGTTCATCACGATGTTTCCGTAGGCATGCGCACACGGCAGAGCAGTCACCACCACATCGCCGGCGTGGCGGGTATGCATGACAGAAGTCATGGCCGCGTTAAGCAGCACCGCCTTGTGACTCAGCATTGCGCCCTTCGGATGGCCCGTGGTGCCCGACGTGTACGCAATCGTGGAAAGTGCATCAGGACTGATTGCCGGGATCGTGAAATGCGCGCTTTCCCTGTCGATCATGGCGTCAAAGCCGAGCGCACCGGGCAAGGCCGGACCGAAGCTGACGACTTGCAGGTTTGTGGCACTGCCGACGGACTCGACAAGGGCGAGGGCGTTGTCGGCGGAGGCGACGACGAGCGACGCGCCGCAGTCTTCGATCGCATACTTCGCTTCTTCGGCGGTGAGCATCGCATTGAGCGGGTTCACGACTGCCCCCAGCTTGAGGACCGCGTAGTAGCTGACAATCCACTGCCAGGAATTCGGTGCGTACAAGCTCACACGGTGGCCCGGGGCGACCCCGACGCGCTCCAGCGCGTTGGCAAACCGGTTCGCGAGCTCGTTGAGTTGCCTGTAAGAAAAGCGGTCGCAGCCGATCGCGAGAGCGAGATGTTCACCGTGCTGGATGGCCGCACGCTCGAGTACATGGGCGATCGAGCGATCCATCAATCGACTCCTTCGTCATGCTGCGCGTGCAACAGAGGCATGACGGCCCCCGTGCGCGTAACGGTATGCCCCAAGCCGGTATAGGCATGCGTCATCTTGGTCTCCATAGCGTCTTCTTGTAGTGTCGGAAGGTCCGCTGGTGAGCGGGTTTCCTGCTCTGCGCGGCCCCCTGTGTTTGCAATATTAATTTTGTACGGCAGCGCAGAATGTCTTGCGACGAACAATTGGCCACAAATAGTCAGGCTGAGTGGCGCTGGATATGTCCGAGTCCATCCTCATCTTAACTTTTCCCCACTGACGACCGCGAGCGAGCGCCCGATTGCAAGCTGTGAAACACCGGGATTGCCGGACACTGGCAAGGCAGTTAAAATCATTCCTGCCTGTCAAGGCAAAGCTGGGGGTCCTGCATGTCGCAACGGCGACCTGTGGGTGAGACATACCCTTTGAACCTGATCTGGATAATGCCAGCGAAGGGAAGCACCGATGCTGGCTGCGCGCCGTCTCCGTACGTCCCCTTGCTGGATCCTGCTCAGTCACCGAGACGCCAACAAGGATCCAATGACCTCTCCCATCCGTGTAGACCGCGGCCGATCTGCCCTCAAGGGTCGCCGGCACCCGCCTCCCCCAGCCGATCGACCGGATGGCACGCCTGCCCGTGCTTGTGCTGCCAGGGCGGCGCGAAGCCGATGAACGTCGTCGTGCTGGGAGCGGGCGTCATCGGCACGACGTCGGCCTGGTACCTGCGTGAGGCAGGCCATGATGTCACGGTGCTCGAACGCCAGCCGGGGCCCGCGCTGGAGACGAGCTTTGCAAACGGATGCCAGATTTCGGTGTCGCATGCGCAGCCGTGGGCCAACCCTGCCGGATTACTGAAGATAATGCGCTCCCTCACCCGCGAAGACGCGCCGCTGCTGTTTCGCCTCCGCGCCGATCCGCTGCAATGGCAATGGTGCCTGCAGTTCCTGCGCGAATGCCGGCCCGCGCGCGTCAACGCAAACTTGCGCCAGATTCTTGCCATCGCTGAATATGGCCGCCGTAGCCTGCAGGCGCTGCGCGCGGAAACCGGCATCGAATACGACAGCCTGGCGCGCGGCATCCTGCACTTCTATACCGATCAGCGCGAGTTCGACAAGGCATGTGCCGTGGCAGCACAGATGCGGGAACTCGGCTGCCCGCGCAGGACGATCGATGCCGATGAGCTCATCCGGATCGAGCCTGCATTGGCTGCCATGCGCAAGAAACTGGTCGGCGGTGACTTTACGCCCAGTGATGAGTCGGGCGACGTCTACAAGTTCACGTCGGGGTTGGCTGCCGAAGGCGAGGCAGCCGGCATCCGCTTCTGTTACAACACGAGCGCAACGCGCCTGCTGGTCGAAGCGGGCACGGTGATCGGGGCGGAAGCCATCGATGGCGAAGGCAGGCATCGGGTAATACGCGCCGATGCCTTCGTTGTCGCACTCGGCAGTTTTTCCGCTCCGTTGCTTGCACCGCTGGGCGTCAAGCTGCTGATCTATCCCGGCAAGGGCTATTCGGCGACCTATGACATCGCTGACGCAAGCGCGGCCCCAAGCGTTTCCCTGACCGATGACAGCTACAAGCTCGTGCTGTCGCGGCTGGGATCACGCTTGCGGGTGGCCGGAACCTGTGAATTGAACGGCTATTCGCGCGCCCTGAATACGGTACGTTGCGAAGCGATCACGCGACGGGTCCGCGAGCTCTTCCCCGATGCCTGCGACTATGCGCGCCCAAACTACTGGACGGGCCTGCGACCGCTTACGCCGTCGAACGTACCGTATATCGGAAGGACGCGTTATCCCAACCTCTATCTGAATACCGGACACGGCACGCTCGGCTGGACCATGAGTTGCGGCAGTGCCCGGCTACTGGCCGATATCGTCGCCGGCCGCCGTCCTGAAGTCGCCTGCAGGACCGCCGCTGGCTGAGGCGGGATTCTGTACGGCCGGCAGCCATTACCCTTCTGCTGAACCTCGGATGCCTGGTGCAGGAGGACTCAATTCATCCGTAAACGGCGCAGTCTGGGCTTCTTCTGGATGCCTTGGTGATGCAGTGTTGGCTTTTTCGTAGTTGTTAACGTCGAGGTAGTGCAGTGTGTAGAAATTATCTGTTGGTTAGTTACGTATTTTGTATTTGCGGCCGGCTGATTTCCCGAATGGATGGGCGTTTATGACTGGACTCTTCAGGAAACAAAGAAGCGGCTGTGGATCGCCAGGGCCTTCCTGCGCCAGCCTTGCCATTGCCTTCGCTCTGCATTAGCCGCTTGGCACACGCCGATGTCATGACTGGAAGCGAGCTTCGGGATGGTATGGGCACTCTTCAACGCTAGCGCCCTTACCCAGCACCATGTTCGATACCATTGAAATTGCTCGCATAGCACCAGTCGGACATGCACGGACCCGCTCCATTCGACAATGAAAAAGCCGTTGACTATTCATACCAGAGATCAAGCTCCGATTGGTGAATTGCTCATGTTTTCCTGATTGACCAGCACCCAATGCGATAGAGCCCAAAACACGGTGGCCCGCGACCACGCAGTGCGTGGTCAGCGCCTGACAGGAACACAGCACCGCTTGAAATCATGGTCCTGACACCGATATAGCAAAATTAAGCACCTGATTCCGCAAAGCCGTGTATGAATACGATGCTGTTTTTCGACTATGAGACCACGGGTCTGGTCCCTGCCCGCGAACGCCCGGCCCAGTTCGCGTGCGTGCGTACCGACATGAATCTGGAAATCGTCGGACAACCGACGACGCTGTACTGCAAGCCGGCGCCCGACCATCTGTTCGATGCGGGCGCTTGCCTTGCCACCGGCATCACGCCGCAAGTGTGCGCCGAAGTGGGCCTGCCAGAGCTGCAGTTTGTGCGCGAAGTGTGCCGGGAACTTGGTACCCCCGGCACGGTCGGCGCCGGCTACAACTCGGTCGCGTTCGACGACGAGGTCACACGCTTTATGCTGTGGCGCAACCTGGTGGACCCGTACGAGCGCGAGTGGAAAAACGACTGCAGCCGATGGGACGTGATGATGGCGGTACGCGCCACGTACGCGCTACGGCCCGAGACGATGGAATGGCCGCGCGAGGACGATGGCAGGGTCTCATTCGCCCTGGAACGCTTAAGTAGCGCAAACCAGCTGCTGCATGAATCAGCGCACGATGCGCTGTCCGACGTGTACGCCACTATCGGGTTGGCGCGCCTCATCATGGAACGCCAGCCGCACCTGTACGCGCACTGTCTGGCAATGCGCAATAAGAACCTGGCGATGCAGGAGATGGGCTTGGAGCGGCGTCAGCCATTCATCCATGTCGGCTACGGCGCTGCCGCGACCGCGGGCCTGCGCATCATGTTTCCCCTCGCTGCGCATCCCATCAACCGCAACGAGGTCGTCGCCTGGGATCTGGCGCACGACCCGCGCGAGCTGCTTGATATGGACGCGGAGACCGCCCGCAAGCGCCTGTTCACGCGGGTCAAGGACCGGCCCGAAGGTTTCCAGCGCCTGCCGCTCGACAGCATTGCCGCGAACCAGTCGCCGGCGGTGTTCGCGAACCTTGACGTCGTATCAGGCCAGCGGGCGACCGAACTCGGCCTGGATGTGGATGCAGCGATGGAAAACGCCGCCACGATGGCGCGCGTGCTGCAGGCAGTGGACGTAGACAGGTTGTTGCAGGTGCTCTTTGCCCGTGACAGCCTGGACGGCGAGGCCGATGCCGAGGTGGCGTTGTACGCGGGCCTACTAGGCAATACCGACCGCCGCACGCTGGATCAGCTTCGCATCCTTGATCCGCGCGGCTTCTCCGCTGCCAGGCCGGAGTTCGACGACCCTCGGCTCGCTACGCTGTGGTTGCGCTACAAGGCGCGTCACTATCCGGATGCGCTGTCACCAAGGGAGCTCGACAAGTGGGAAGAACATCGCTTCGATAAGCTTATCATGGGCACTGACGGCAGCCGCACGGTCGCGATGGTGCGGGAGGACGTTGTGCGCTACTGGCGTGCCCTGGTGGCGTCGAGCGATCTCATCGACCCGGGAAAGCTGCGAATATTGGACGATGTGCTGGCCCACGCGAACGGCATCGCTGCCGAAATCGACCCGTACGAGACCGTTGCGCCGGCCCGGCCAGACGCAGCGCCAGCACTTGCAACCGTTTCTCCGTTTGCGGTGCAGCCGGACATGTTCGGCGGCGCTGGCGACGGTGGCATGTCGCCAAGACGTCGCGCCATCGCGCGTCGCGCCTAACAAGCGGCGTTGCCGTCGTAACGGGCAAGCAGTTGCGCGAGCACGTCGGCGGCCGCTGTGTTATCGGGAAAGTCGAATTGCTGCCGGCGCGGCCGGTACACGCCACCGGCCTCCTGCACTATCAGCATGATGTCGGGTAGTCGGCTCAGCGCCTGGATCGGCAGCTTCAGGCTGCTGCCGTCAGGCGTGAGCATGCGCAGCTGCCGCTGCAGTTCGTCATCGCATCCGACGCGGGGCACTGCTACTCTCGCGTTTCGCTCCCGCGCCGCGTCATTGCGGCCGTCTGTCCTGGCGAGATCGGGCCGCGCCGCCAGCATGCCCGCCAGGCGCGCCGTTTGCCGCTCGACGTCAAACCGTCCCGCGTACCGGCTTCCCTCCACCATCTGGTACCGGATATAGAGTCGCCCGTCGTCGCTGGCCTCAAGGCGATAGTGATCGGCCAGCAGCCCATCGCTCGAACGGTACACCATCCCGACGCGGTCGATAAACTGCTTTAACTCATCGTTCGCACGTACGCGAATCGAAAACATTTGCCGCAGCACCTTGGGGTCGAAGGCATCGAGCCCCGCTGCTTCCACCGCACGCATGCGGATGGCCTCGCCGTAGTGCAGCGTCAGCTCGTCCGGCGCATGGACAGCTACGCCCGTTGCGTAGCGCACGCAGCCCGGCCCGGCGTCGCCAACCAGGGCGAGGGATTCGAATAACTCGGCGATGACTTCGTCCTGCAGCACGCTGCGATAGCGCGGATCCAGCATCGCCAGGTCGATGCCGTCATCGATGCCCTCGGCGCGGCAGCGGTCCCGCAATGCTTGGTAGGAAGGATCGGCCTCGAGTTCGGGACCGGGGAAGCGGACTTCGCGCGCGAGCCGTCGGCCATCGTAGCCCAGTATGCGTGCGGCGCGGAACTCTTCCCCCGTCGCCTGGGGCGTCGGCCAGCGCTTGTGGTAACCGGCGAACACGGTACAGATACCGATGTAGTATGTCAGGTCGTGCGCGGGCCCTTCCTGGACAAACGGAAGTCCAAGCTGAGGCGTGGCGTCGAGCTTCGGGCCTCGTTTAGGTGTCATGGCCTGTCTTCGGAGCGTGTCGTCAATCTGGGTTGACGATACATGATCTGGACAGGCCGAGTTGTCCAGGATGACGAGTTGTCGGACTGCACTTCGCCAGATGGCTGTGGTGCAAGCTTGAAGCTCGGCCAGAATGGCGGCTTGCAGACAGATCCGCACGCGAACGGTTGCCGACAAACTGGACCTTCCTGGAAGCCTTCGCAAGGCGTGGTTAGTTTGTTCGCAGTTGTTAACGTCGAGGAATCGTCTTGGATGAAGCCCCACTGTCGGTTAGTTACATTTATAGGGCGGCGGCGATTCATTCATCAATAGACTCGTCCTGGTCACTGGCCTGGACCCGAAAAGAAACAAAAAAGCCGCCGATCATTCATACGAATGATCAACGGCTCTGCAGTTTTCAATTCAAATGCGTTACTTAGAGACTGCCGTCATTCCCACTCAATCGTCGCCGGCGGCTTCCCCGAAATGTCATACACGACACGATTCAGCCCGCGCACTTCATTGATGATCCGGTTCGACACCTTGCCCAGCAGCGAATGCGGCAGGTGCGCCCACTGCGCCGTCATGAAGTCGAGGGTCTGCACCGCGCGCAGCGCCACCACGTATTCGTAGGTGCGGCCGTCGCCCATCACGCCGACCGACTTCACCGGCAGGAACACGGCGAAGGCTTGGCTGGTCGCCTCGTACCAGTTCACCGGCGCCTTGCCTGGGTCGATGCCGGCCACGGCCGGCAGCTCGAACGGGGTGTTGCGCAGCTCTTCGATGAAGATGGCATCGGCTTCGCGCAGCAGGTCGGCGTATTCCTTCTTCACTTCGCCCAGGATGCGCACGCCCAGGCCAGGGCCCGGGAACGGGTGGCGGTAGACCATGTCGTGCGGCAGGCCCAGGGCCACGCCGAGTTTACGCACTTCGTCCTTGAACAGCTCGCGCAGCGGCTCGAGCAGCTTCAGGTTCAGGGTTTCCGGCAGGCCGCCCACGTTGTGGTGGCTCTTGATGGTCTGGCCCTTCTTGCCCTTGCCGGCCGATTCGATCACGTCCGGGTAGATCGTGCCCTGTGCCAGCCATTTCGCGTTGGTCAGCTTCTTGGCTTCGGCCTGGAACACCTCGACGAACTCGCGGCCGATGATCTTGCGCTTCTGTTCCGGGTCGGTCACGCCGGCCAGGTGGCCCATGAACTGGTCTTCGGCGTCGATGCGCAGCACTTTCACGCCCAGGTTCTTCGAGAACATGGACATGACCATCTCGCCCTCGTCCTTGCGCAGCAGGCCGTGGTCGACGAACACGCAGGTCAGCTGGTCGCCGATGGCGCGGTGGATCAGGGCCGCGGCCACGCTCGAGTCGACGCCGCCCGACAGGCCCAGGATGACTTCGTCGGTGCCGACCTGCTCGCGGATCTTCTGCACGGCTTCGCCGATGTAGTCCGGCATGTTCCAGTCCGACTTGCAGCCGCAGATCTCGTGCACGAAGCGGCCGATGATGGCCTCGCCCTGGGTGGTATGGGTCACTTCCGGGTGGAACTGCAGCGCATAGAAGCGGCGGTCCTCGTCGGCCATGGCGGCGACCGGGCAGCTGTCGGTGGAGCCCATCAGCTTGAAGCCAGGCGGCATCTCCAGCACCTTGTCGCCGTGGCTCATCCAGACGCGCAGCATGCCGTGGCCTTCGCCGGTGACGAAGTCGTTGATGCCGTTCAGCAGCGCCGTATGGCCGCGTGCGCGTACCTCGGCGTAGCCGAACTCGCGCACCTTGCCGTTCTCGACCTTGCCGCCGAGCTGGGCCGCCATGGTCTGCATGCCGTAGCAGATGCCCAGCACCGGCACGCCGGCTTCGAACACCGCCTGCGGGGCGCGCGGCGAGTCGCCTTCGAGCGTCGAGTTGTGACTGCCCGACAGGATGATGCCGCTGGCGCCGTAGTTGCGCACGAACTCGTCGCTGACGTCATACGGGAAGACTTCGGAGAACACGCCGGCATCGCGCACGCGGCGCGCGATCAGCTGGGTAACCTGGGAACCGAAATCGAGGATGAGGATTTTGGAGTGCATGTAAGGGCAACAATAGATGATGAATCGGGACCGTAGGGTGGTCGGCTATGCCGACCGCGCGTTCGACTCCCCTATGATCAGATCGAGCGGCTATTCATAGGCTAGCTGGACGCGCGGTCGGCGAAGCCGACCACCCTACGAAAACGCGGCCCACGGGCCGCGTTTCATTGGATACTTACTCGGAACGGTAGTTCGGCGCTTCCTTGGTGATCTGCACGTCGTGCACGTGCGATTCGCGCATGCCGGCCGAGGTGATCTCGACGAACTCGGCCTTCTCGCGCAGCTCTTCGATGGTCGAGCAGCCGCAGTAGCCCATCGACTGGCGCACGCCGCCGACCAGCTGGAAGATGATCGCCAGCACGCTGCCCTTGTAGGCGACGCGGCCTTCGATGCCTTCCGGCACGAACTTGTCGGCCTTGCTCGAGGCTTCCTGGAAGTAGCGGTCGGCCGAACCTTCCGCCATCGCGCCCAGGCTGCCCATGCCGCGGTAGGACTTGTAGCTGCGGCCCTGGTACAGGATGGTTTCGCCCGGCGCTTCATCGGTGCCGGCGAACATGCTGCCCATCATGACGGTGTGCGCACCTGCTGCCAGCGCCTTGGAGATGTCGCCCGAGAAGCGGATGCCGCCGTCGGCGATGCAGGGCACGCCGGTGCCTTCCAGCGCCTTGGCCACGTTCGAGATCGCGGTAATCTGCGGCACGCCCACGCCGGCCACGATACGGGTGGTGCAGATCGAGCCCGGGCCGATGCCGACCTTGACCGCGTCCGCCCCGTACTCCACCAGCGCTTTCGCCGCCGCCGCGGTGGCGATGTTGCCGCCGATGACGTCAACGTGCGGGAAACGTTCCTTGATCCACTTCACGCGGTCCAGGATGCCTTGCGAATGGCCGTGCGCGGTGTCGACCACCAGCACGTCCACGCCGGCCGCGACCAGCATCTCGATGCGCTCTTCGTCGCGCGCGCCCACGCCCACGGCCGCGCCCACCAGCAGCTTGCCCTGCGAGTCTTTCGACGCCAGCGGGTGCTCGTGCGATTTCTGGATGTCCTTGACGGTGATGAGGCCGCGCAGTTCGAAGGCCTCGTTGACCACCAGCACGCGCTCGAGACGGTGCTTGTTCATCAGGCGCTTGGCTTCGTTGGTGTCCGCGTCTTCGTTGACGTACACGAGCTTTTCGCGCGGGGTCATCTTGGCGCGCGCTTCCGCTTCCAGGTCTTCCTCGAAGCGCAGGTCGCGGTTGGTGATGATGCCGACCACCTGCTTGCCCTCGACCACCGGGAAGCCGCTGATGCCGTGCTGCTGCGACAGCGCCAGCACTTCGCGGATCTTCATGGTGGGAGGAATCGTGATCGGGTCGCGCAGCACGCCTGCTTCGAAACGCTTGACGCGCGCTACCTCACGGGCCTGGTCGGCCGGACGCAAGTTCTTGTGGATGATGCCGATGCCGCCCTCCTGTGCCATCGCGATCGCCAGGCGCGCCTCGGTCACGGTGTCCATCGCAGCCGACAGCAGCGGGATATTCAGCGTGATGTTCCGGGTCAGCTTGGTGCGAAGGGAAGTTTCGGCCGGAAGAACATTGGAGTAGGCCGGGACGAGCAGCACATCATCGAACGTGAGTGCTTTTTGGAGTAGACGCATAGCATTTTCCTATAGGCGCAAAAGTGAATTATACAGAATGTAGCTACGGCTGTCGCAGCCCTGCCCAAAAAACCCTGTCCCATGATTGACAGCCATGACGAAGCATGGCGAAATCGAGTAGTTACCTAAAGGAATTTTTATGCTGCGTTTCACCCCGATCCCGCGCCCTGCGTTGCTCCGCATGGCTGGCGCGACCGCCCTGCTCCTGGCCGCCAACCTGGCGCATGCCCAGTATTCGTGGATCGGCGAGAACGGCGTACGCCAGTTCTCGGACCGCCCGCCGCCGCCCGGCACGCCGCCCCACAAGATCCTCAAGGCGCCCGGCCGCGCCGCGCAGGCGCCACTGGCCGCGCCTGTGTCCACGGCTGTTTCCGAAGCCGGCCCGGCCGCTACCCAGGCCGGCACCGCGCCGGCAGCGCCGCCGGATGCAGGCGGGCGCAAGGGTCCGCCCACCCTGGCGGAGCGGGAAGCCGCCTACCGCGAGCGGGTGAAGCAGCGTGCCGAACAGGACAGGAAGGAAGGCCTCGAAGCGCAGCGCCGCCGCGACCTGGCCGAGCGCTGCGAACTGGCGCGCCAGGCCAAGGCCCAGGCCGAATCGGGCATCCGCGTGGCGCGCATGAACGCCGACGGCGAGCGCGTGTTCCTGACGGACGAAGAAAGGGCCGCGGATGCGGCCCGTGCCGGCAGGGCGCTGGCGGACTGCCGCTAGGTGTAGCCCAGCCCTGTTCCTTCCGCGCACACCACCATGTTGCGCCCGCCCGCCTTGGCGGCGTAGAGCGCCGCGTCCGCCCGCGCCATCAGGCTGGCGAAGGTGTCGCCCTCCTCCAGCATCGCCAGTCCGATGCTGACGGTATAGGTCACGCCGTGGCCGGACGGCGTCGCCGCTGCCGAGCGGTCGAGTGCGGCGCGCAGGCGCTCCGCGACCGCGCGGGCCGCCTCCAGGCCCGCGTCGGGCAACAGCACCGCGAACTCTTCGCCGCCGAGACGGGCGAAATGGTCGATCTTGCGGATGGCTTCCCGGGTCCGCTCGGCCAGGTCGCGCAGCACCTGGTCGCCGACGCCGTGCCCATAGGTGTCGTTGATGCGCTTGAAATGGTCCGCGTCCACCAGCAGGAGACCGAGGCCGCCCGCATGCCGCTGCGCCCGCGCGAGCTCGCGCTCGGCAATGGCGAAGAACGCGCGGCGCGACGGTGCGCCGGTCAGGTGGTCGTGGTCGGCGGCGTAGGCGGTCTCGGAGATCACGCGGGCGTTGGCCATCATCACCGCGCCCAGGGTCAGGGCCGGCAGCGCCAGCGTGCCGATCGCCAGGAACACCAGGTTGGCCGTGCTCGGCTCGAGCAGCGACACCGGCGCATACGCCTCGACCGCATGGAAGGCCCCGCGCACGGCATGCCCGATGCCGAGCACCAAGGCCGCGCTGCGGGTGAAGGCGAAGGGATAGCGCAGCCGCCCGTCGACCCGGCCCCGCAGGGTGGCGAAAATGGCGAAGTACACGGCGGCGTGGTAGCACGACACCGACACGACCCGCATGGCCAGCGACTCGGCCAGATGGTGGAACACGACCACCCCGGCCAGGGCGGCGAGCGCGCCGCCCAGCAGCAGGCCGCGCGGCACCGGCAGGCCCAGGTGGCGCCGGAACCCGGCATACATCAGGGCGATCGTGCCGAGGTACAGCGCATTCGCCACCTCGATGCTCAGCAGGTCGGGCAACACACCCCGGGAAGCGAACAGCAGCAGCGCAATGATGGCCAGCGCGTTGGCCTGTCCCCACTCGCGGATGCCCGCGACCTTGCTGCCGGCCAAGGACGACAGGACCAGCAGCATGACCACCGACAGTGCGGTGGTCACCAACAACAAACTCAACGCACTCAGCATGTACGAAGCAAAGGCACGGCGGCTCAAGCCGCGGGCGGACGGGCACCGCCGGACGACGGCGCGCCGTCAGCCTTCTTCGCCGCGCGCTTGCGGCGCGATTCCTTCGGGTCGGCAATCAAGGGCCGGTAGATTTCGATGCGGTCGCGCTCGCGCAGCACCGTGTCGAGGGTTTTCTTCTTGGCGTAGATGCCGACCGGTTGCGTCGCCAGGTTGATGTCCGGGTAGGCTTCGAGCACGCCGCTCATCTCGATGGCCTGGCCGATCGTCGTGCCGGGCGCGACCTTCATCGGACGCAGGAATTCGTCGCGTGCGGTGGCGTAGCAGACGTAGACCTGCAACTGCGCTTGCAACTGCGCTTGCAGCATCTCATCCATAGATCGCCTCTGCGCGCTTGCAGAACGAGTCCACCATGCTGTTGGCGATCATGCCGAACACCGGCCCGATGATCTGCTCCAGGATGATGCTCGAAAACTCGTAGTGCAAATCGAAGTCGATCTTGCAGGCATCGGCACGCAAGGCCTTGAAGTTCCACGTTCCTTCCAGCATCTTGAACGGGCCGTCGACGAGGTGCATCTTCATCTGCGTCGGCCGGTTGTTGTGGTTCGACGTGGTAAAACTCTGCTTGACGCCGTGAAAATTGATCTGCAGGCTGGCCACCAGCTTGTCTTCGCTGCGTTCGATCACTTTCACGCCCCCGCACCAGGGAAGGAATTTCGGATAATCTTCGACCTTTGCGACGAGATCGAACATCTGCTCCGTGCTATAGCCCAGAAAAACTGATTTGTGCACTACTGCCATTGGTCAACCGTTTGTTATGATGTTGGACGAGTTGCATTTTGCGCCATGTGTTGTATATCTGGCGCCACAGCAGTAGTTTAACCGAGACGCGGATTTTCGCTATTTCATGAGTATCGTTGACAATAAAAAAGCTTTTTTTGACTACTTCATCGAGGACCGCTACGAAGCCGGTATCGTGCTCGAAGGCTGGGAAGTCAAGGCCATCCGCGCAGGCAAGGTGCAGATCAAGGAAGCCTACGTGGTCGTGCGCAACGGCGAACTGTTCCTGTTCGGCGCCCACATCAGCGCGCTGAACACCGCCTCCGCCTTCAGCCACCCCGAAGCCCTGCGCACCCGCAAGCTGCTGCTGCACCGCGCCGAACTGGACAAGCTGGTCGGCAAGGTCGAGCGTTCCGGCTACACGCTGGTGCCGCTGAACCTGCACTTCAAGGGCGGGCGCGTCAAATGCGAGATCGGGCTGGCCAAGGGCAAGAAGCAGCACGACAAGCGCGCCACCGAGAAGGACCGCGACGCCAAGCGCGAAGTGGCCTCGGCGATGAAGCAGCACCGCCGCTGATCGCCGCAGGCAGGAAGCGGTCCTTTCCTGCATCGCTCCGCCGCCCTTCTGCGCTAAGGGTGTCCGATTGCATATTTGCTCGGGACGGCAGTCTTCGTAGGGTGGACGGCTTGCCGTCCGCGCGTTCAAGCAACCCATGCCCTATCCCTGCGCCTTCGTCAGTTGAACGCGCGGTCGGCGTAGCCGACCACCCTACGAGAACACATACCCTAGTCCGGCCTGGCGAAGCGCAGGCTCAGGCGCCACATCAGGAAACTGAGCACCGCGCCGATCGCCGCGCCGCAGGCGAGCTTGAACGCGCTGCCGAACAGCAGCGGTGCCACCAGCCCCGACACCAGCGCGAAGGACATCATCTGGATGAAGCCGACCATCGAGGCCGCCAGGCCGCGATTGTGCGGGAACAGCCCCATTGCCGACAGCTGGATGCCGGGCATGGCCACGGCCAGGCCGAAGGTGAAGACCGCCAGCGGCAACACCGCCCACGGGATGCTGGCCGGGAACAGCGCGTTGTAGCCGACGTTCAGGATCGATGCCACGCCCATCACCGCATAGCCGATCCACAGCAGGCGTGCCGGCGGCACCCTGGTGGCGCGCTTGCCGCCCCAGGCCGACCCGAGCACCATGCCGCCGATCAGCGGGATGAACATCCAGGCGAACGCGGTTTCGGGCAGGCCCAGGATCTCCATGACGAAGTTCGCGGCCGAGCCGATATACAGCGACAGCCCGCCGAACACCAGGCCCAGGGCCAGCGCCAGCATCACGAACTGCGGGTGGCGCAGCACCATCAGGTAGTTGCGGCCGATCGTCGCCGGGTGGAAGGCCTGGCGCTTCTCGCGCGGCAGGCTCTCCGGCAACATGCGCGTCACCAGCAGGATCATGGCGGCGCCGAAGATGGCCAGGAACACGAAGTTCGAGCGCCAGCCGAAGGCCACGTGCAGCCAGCCGCCCAGCACCGGCGCGATGGCCGGCGCCAGCCCGAATACCATCATGATGTGCGACATCATCTTCTGCGCCTGGGCGCCGGAGAAGCGGTCCTGCACGATGGCCTGGCCGATCACCGAGCCGGCGCCCGCCGACAGGCCCTGCAGCGCGCGGAACACCAGCAGCCAGCCGAAGGTCGGCGCCAGCGCCGCGCCGATCGAGGAAAGCGTGTACAGCGACAAGGCGGCCAGGATCACCGGGCGCCGGCCGAAGGAATCGGACAGCGTGCCGTAGAACAGCATCATGAAGGCGAAGGTGAACAGGAACACGCTCAGCGTCTGCTGCACGGCCACCGCCCCCACCCCGAACTCGGCGCCGATGGCGGGCATCGACGGCAGGTAGGTGTCGATCGCGAGTGCCCCGATCATGCCGAGGCAGGCGAGGATGACGGTGAGGAGTCGTTGCATGGAAGTGCCTTCTGAATCTGGAAAGATCCGGCACTTGACGGCGACGCGTCGGGGCAAGCGTCCGGAGGGGACGCGATTGTACTGGATTTCAGCAGAACAATTTTGGCAGCCCTTCAAAAGACGGATGTCGCTGCCTAGCGCAGCGACATCCCGAAACGCTCGGGGCGCGGCATCCAGTTGCCCTGGTAATCGGCCGAGACCAGGATGCGCTCGGCGCGGCCGATCAGGAGCTTGCGGGGCACGAAGCCGATGACGCGGGAGTCGGCGCTGTTGTCGCGGTTATCGCCCAGCATGAGAAAGGCGTCCGGCGGCACGGTGACCGGCCCGAAGTCGCGCGCGACCAGCCGCTGCGGCAGCCGCTGGATGCGGTGCCGCCGGCCATCCACGGTTTCCTGCATGCGCAGCGCGTCCAGCTTACCTTCCGGCATCGCCTCCTGCACCACCTCGTCCAGCGCATACTGCGACGCGACGCCGTCGATCACGAGGCGCCCGTCGCGCATCTCGACCCGGTCGCCCGGCAGCGCCAGCACGCGCTTGATCAGGCGGGTGCCGTCGTGCGGCGAACTGAAGATGACCACCTCGCCGCGCCGGGGTTCGCCGGTGCGCGCCACCACGATGTCGGTCAGCGGCACCTTGAGGTGATAGGCCAGGCGGTTGAAGAACACCACGTCCCCTTCCAGCAGGTTGGGCCGCATCGAACTCGACGGGATCGGGCTCCAGTCCGCCACGGCGGTGCGGAAGACGCCGAACAACAGAATGAACATCAGGAAACCCTTGTTGGCACGCACGAACGCTTTCATCTGGCGATCCTCCTCTTGTTATGATGAGAACGTTATACGGACGATTCCTTTAGCGATGCTTAAAAACGATGCTATTTAGTCAATCTGCATAATATCGAACAAGAGGCACCCTCGGGATTGTCGATGTAACATCGTTGTCATATTCGCCCACTACACTGCCTGCGCCGACACTACGACGCAGAACCAATGGATATGAAACACAAGGCCCTGGAAACCGAGGCCAGAAGCATTCCGGAAGGCGGCGCGTTCCTGAACCGGGAACTGTCGCTGCTCGAATTCAACCGGCGCGTGCTGGCCCAGGCGGAAGACCCGTCGATACCGCTGCTGGAGCGGCTGCGCTTCCTGACGATCGTCTCGGGCAACCTCGACGAGTTCTTCGAGGTGCGGGTGGCCAGCCTGCTGGCCCAGCACCAGATGGAGGCCGGCCACAACGGCATCCCGCATGCGCTGGCGACCACGCTGGAGCGTGCATCCGCCGAATGCCGCGTCCTGATCGAACGCCAGTACCGGCTGTTCAACGAGGAGATCCTGCCGAGGCTGTCCGAGAACGGCATCCACATGCTGCGCCGGAGCGAGCGCAACGCCGCCCAGCGCGCGTGGGTCAAGCAGTTCTTCGACCACGAGGTGCGCCCCCTGCTCACGCCGATCGGACTGGACCCTGCCCACCCCTTCCCGCGGGTGATCAACAAGAGCCTGAACTTCATCGTCGAACTGGCCGGCAAGGACGCCTTCGGGCGCGGCACCGGGATCGCGATCATGAAGGCGCCGCGCGTGCTGCCGCGCGTGATCCGCCTGCCGGACGAGCTCTCCGACAAGAAGGGCCAGTCCTTCTGCCTGCTGTCCTCGGTGATCCAGGCCCACATGGCCGACCTGTTCACCGGCCGCGAAGTCGTCTCCTACTCCCAGTTCCGCGTCACCCGCAACAGCGACCTGTGGGTGGACGAGGAAGAAGTGAAGAACCTGCGCCAGGCGCTGCAGAGCGAACTCCACAGCCGCAACTACGGCTTCGCGGTGCGCCTCGAGGTAGGTCGCGGCTGCCCGCCGCACCTGTCGAACTTCCTGCTCAACCAG
The DNA here is from genome assembly GCF_042432755.1 of Massilia consociata. Lineage (NCBI taxonomy): Bacteria > Pseudomonadati > Pseudomonadota > Betaproteobacteria > Burkholderiales > Oxalobacteraceae > Massilia > Massilia consociata. Next base: position 37,266 of record NZ_JBHLWP010000012.1, on the reverse strand, counting down.
TTCGAGATCGACCGCAGCCGCCTGTTCGCGGTCGACGGCCCGGTCAACCTGGGCCGCCTGCTGGAGGTGGCCAACACCCAGGACAAATCCGAGCTCAAGTTCACGCCCTTCGTGCCGGGCTTCCCGCCCAAGCTCACCGGCCCCGACATCTTCGCCTCGCTGCGCAAGCAGGATGTCCTGCTGCACCATCCGTTCGAGTCCTTCCAGCCGGTGATCGAGTTCATCCAGACCGCCGCGAGCGACCCCTGCGTGGTGGCGATCAAGCAGACCATCTACCGCGCCGGCATGAACTCGGACCTGATGGAGGCGCTGATCGGCGCCGCGCAGCGCGGCAAGGAGGTGACCGTCATCGTCGAACTGATGGCGCGCTTCGACGAGGAAGCCAACATCAACTGGGCCGGGCGCCTGGAACAGGCCGGCGCCCAGGTGGTGTACGGCGTGGTGGGCCTGAAGACCCATGCCAAGATGGCGCTGGTGATCCGCCGCGAGGCGGGCGGCCTGCGCCGCTACGCCCACCTCGGCACCGGCAACTACAACTCGACCACCGCCAAGTTCTATACCGACATGGGCCTGCTGACGGCGAGCGAAGATGTCACGGCCGACGTCAACGAGGTGTTCATCCACCTGACCAGCCTGACCCGCCCGAAGCAGCTCACCAGCATCTGGCTGGCGCCGTTCTCGCTGCACAAGGAGATCGTGCGCGCCATCCGCGAAGAGGCCGCGATCGCGCGCCATGGCCGTCCGGCGCGCATCATCGCGAAGATGAATTCGCTCACCGACGAATCGGTCATCAAGGCCCTGTACGAGGCATCGGAGGCCGGCGTGCGCATCGAGCTGATCATCCGGGGCGCCTGCGCCCTGCGCCCCGGGGTCAAGGGCATGAGCGAGAACATCCGGGTGCGCTCGATCGTCGGCCGCTTCCTGGAACACACCCGCATCTTCTACTTCCGCAACGACCTGAAGCACGACATCTACCTGTCGAGCGCGGACTGGATGAACCGCAACCTGTTCCGGCGCGTGGAGGTGGCCTTCCCGGTGCGCTCGCCTGCGCTCAAGCGCCGCGTCCTGCGCGAGGGCCTGCACCCCTACCTGAAGGACAACGTCAATGCCTGGGACCTGGGCAGCGACGGCCACTACAAGCGGCGCAAGCCGCGCAACGGCCAGAAGGCCGTCAGCGCCCAGCAGATGCTGATGGAAATGCTCGGAGCGAACAGCCTGCCTACCAAGGAGAACGAACATGGACCTGATCCTGTGGCGCCACGCTGAGGCGGAAACGCCGGAACCGGGCGCGCCCGACCTGACCCGCGCGCTCACCGCCAAGGGCAAACGCCATGCCGGCCGCGTCGGCGCCTGGCTGCACCGCCAGCTGCCGGACGACGTGCGGGTGCTGTCCAGTCCAGCCACCCGCTGCGTGCAGACGGTGGAGGCCCTGGGCCGCAACTACAAGCGCCTGGACGCCCTGGGTACCGACTCGAGCGCGGAAGCCATCCTGGACGCCTGCGGCTGGCCGGAACACCGCCAGCCGGCCCTGATCGTGGGACACCAGCCGCTGCTGGGCCAGGTGGTGTCATTGGTGCTGTGCGGCGGCAAGCAGGACTGGCGCATCCGCAAGGCGGGGGTGTTCTGGATCAGCACCAAGGGCAGTGAGGGCCTGCCCTATCTGAAACTGGTGGTGGGGCCGGATTTCATCGGGCAGCTGCGCTAGGCCTGCGTCACACCACCCGCACCTGGCACGGTATCCCGACCTCTCCCCAGGCCCCCTCTTCCTTCTCCAGCCACGGCGCCAGCGTCGGATGCCGGTCCAGCAGCATGCGCGGCAGGTCGATGTCGATGCGCGCCGCGTCGATGCGGGCCTTCATGCGCAGCTTCAGCCCGGCCAGGTCGTCGTCGGCGCGCGCGTGCATGAAGACCACCGCCATGCGCAGGGCCAGCACGGCCTTGGCCAGGTCGGCGTCGCCCAGCGCATCGCGGATCTTGCGCAGGTTGCCCTTCTGCCCCAGCACCATGACGCTCATGCGGCGCTGTTCGCGCGTCGTGAACCCCGGCAGGTCGGCATGCTCGACGATGTAGGCGCCGTGCTTGTGCGCGCCGGTCATCGACACGGCCAGCCCGACTTCGTGCAGCATGGCGCTCCAGCACAGGTAATGGTGCGAGTCCGAGGGCTCCAGCTTCTCGTACAGGGTCGAGGCGATGCGCGAGGTGCGCAGCGCGCGCTGGCTGTCCACGCCGAAGCGGCGCATGCAGGCGCGAATGGCCGCGTCGCGCCGGTCGCGGCGGTTGGCGCGCAGCTCGAGGTCGGACAGCACGCCCAGGCGCAGGCCGGCGTTGATCGCCGTGAGCCGCTCGATGCCGAGCTCCTGCATCACGCCGATCAGGACCGTCAGGCCGCCCACCATCACCGGCACCCGCTCCTTCTTCACGCCCGGCATGCTGAAGGCATCGACGTGGCCCAGTTCGAGCAGGATGTCGCGCAGCGCGTGCAGGCTGGCCTGCGACATGGTGCCGTCGCCGATGGCGTTCTTCGACAGCACTTCATTGATTGCGCGCATCGTGCCGGACGAGCCGTAGGCCGCGTCCCAGCCCTGTGCCTTGTACAGGCCGGCCGCATCCTCGAAGCGGGCGCGCGCCTCGGTCACGGCCGCATCGAAGAGGGCGGCGGTGATGCGGCCGTCGCCGAAGAAGGCGGCTGTCTGCGGCTGCGTGCCGATGCCGAAGGATTCGACCAGGTTGATCTCCGGCCCGATCGCGGCGATGACTTCGGTGGAGCCGCCGCCGATGTCCACCACCAGGCGCCGCTCGTCGGGCTTGTCGATGGCGCGCGCCACGCCCATGTAGATCAGGCGCCCCTCTTCCTCGCCGGAGATGACCTCGACCGGATGGCCGATCGCTGCCTCCAGCTGGGGCAGCAGCTGCTCGGCATTGCGCGCCACGCGCAGGGTGTTGGTGGCCACCACGCGCACCGCGTCGAGCGTGTATTCGTCGAGGATGGCGCGGAAGTCCTGCAGGCAGCGTACCGCGCTGCGCATGGCAGCCTCGGACAGCATGTTGTCCTTGTCCAGGCCCGCGGCCAGCCGGATCGGATCGCGCGCGGTACGCACGATGTGCATGCGCCCGCCCGCCGGTTCGCCGATGTGCAATCGGAAGCTGTTGGAACCGAGGTCCACTGCTGCAAACATACGCGCCTCTAGCTGTTGAATTCGTTGCCGAAGTATACAGGTTCGGGGCGCGCTCGGTAGGACTGATTCGTGGGCCGATTCGGTGCGCTCAGCGCTTGCGGCGCAGGCTGTACCAGATGCCGACGGCGACCGGGGCGCCCAGCGTCACCGCCGAGACCAGGTCCCAGGCGCCGTCGCCCAGCAGGGCGGCGACCAGGCCGATGAGCGTGAGCACGGCGAGCAGCACCGGCATGGCCCAGATCCGGGCGGTGGAGCGGATCATGACGCCTCCGTCGAACGGACCAGTGCCGGCGCTTGCGCCTCCTGCGGCGGTGCTTGCGTGCCGGCCTTGAACGCCCTGGCGCTGCGCGCACGCCTGATCCACAGGTACAGGCCGCTGCCGAGGATGACGATGGTGCCGATGTCGAGCAGCGCCCACAGCAGCTTCATGGGCTGGCCGCCGTAGTCGCCGAAGTGCAGCGGCTGCGACAGCAGCAGCGCGGTCAGGTACCAGGGCAGTTCGCGGCGGTCGGTGATCTCGCCAGTGGCGGCGTCGATCAGCACCGGCTTGTACAGGCGCGAGCTGAAGGCCTCGTCGCCGCGCATGTACACGCCGTAATGGTGGGAACTGGTGAACGGGGTGCCCGGGAAGGCGACGAAGGCGACCTTCATGCCCGGCTCGGCCGCTTCGGCGCGCAGGATCGCGTCGTGGATCGACGCCATGTTGTCGATCTTCGGCTCGCCGCGTCCCTGGTACGGCTTGAGCATCTCGGCGATCTCGGTGTTCTGCCAGTACTTGAGCAGCAGGTCGGCCCAGGTATTGACCATGCCGGTCGCGCCCACCACCAACACCCACACCAGGGTGACGATGCCCAGCAGGTTATGCAGGTCGAGCCACTTCAGCAGGCTGCTCTTGTCGCGCCGTACGGTTCCGAAATCGAGCTTGCGCATGAACGGGGCGTACAGCACCACGCCGCTCACGACGGCGACGATCAGGAGCAGGCCCATGAAGCCGAGGAACAGCTTGCCGTACAGGCCCGCGAACAGGTCGACGTGCAGGCGGAACATGGTGGACATGAAGGCCCCGCCTTCGAAGGCTGGCTCGGTGATCACCTTGGTGGTGCGGGCGTCGACCGCGATCGGCTTGTACTGTTCGTCGTTCGGATGGTCGCCCAGCGTGACGTTCCAGATCGCCGGCTCATCGATCTCCTGCGACATGTACATTGGAATCTTGTTCGGGTACAGCTCCCGGGCCGAGGCCAGCACCGCGTCGATGTTGCCGCGCGGCGGGTTGGCCTGCATTGCGGGCGGCAGGGCGGGCGCTTCCACGTCGGTGCCGAGCAGGTGGCCGATCTCGTGGTGGTAGATGAGCGGCAGGCCGGTCAGGCACAGCAGCAGCATGAAGACGGTACAGACCAGGCTGCTCCACTTGTGGATCCAGCCCCAGCGGCGCAGCTTGGTGGGCGACATGAGTGGGTGAAAGCTTGTTGGGTTAGCGTATGCTCAGGTTAGGTCCGGAGAATAATAATCGTTCTCATTTACAGAAGCAACCCAAACCGGATAGAATGATAATTATTCTCATTAAGAAAAACAGGTTCCGCCGATGAAATCGTCCGCCACCGCTCCTTCAGTCCGCGCATCTGCCCGCGCATCCAGCCGTACTTCCGCCCTTGCCTCCCGCCTGGCCCTGAGCCCGATCGCCATCGCCGCCTCCCTGCTCGCCGGCGCCGCCCATGCCCAGGAATCCGCCAACGTCGAACCGGTCGCCACCGTCGTGGTCAGTGCCTCGGCCGACGCCTCGGCGCAGGGCCTGCCGTCCGCCTACGCCGGCGGCCAGGTCGCGCGCGGCGGCCGCATGGGCCTGCTGGGCAACGTGGACATCATGGATACGCCCTTCAACACCATGAACTACACCCAGGCCCTGATCCAGGACCAGCAGGCGCGCAGTGTTGCGGACGTGGTACAGAACGACCCGTCGGTGCGGGTGGCGCGCGGTTTCGGCAACTACCAGGAGCTGTACGTGATCCGCGGCTTTGCCGTGAACTCCGACGACCTGGCCTACAACGGTTTGTACGGCATGCTGCCGCGCCAGTTCGTGGCCTCGGAACTGCTCGAGCGCGTGGAAGTGCTGCGCGGGGCCAACAGCTTCGTGAACGGCGCGGCGCCGGGCGGCGGCGGCATCGGCGGCGCCATCAACCTGCTGCCCAAGCGCGCGCCGAATGCACCCCTTACCCAGGTCACGGCCGGCGTCGAATCGGGCGGCCAGGGCTATCTCGCGACGGACATCGCCCGCCGCTTCGGACCGGAAAGCCGCCTGGGCGTGCGCGTCAACGCGGTACGCCGCGACGGCGACACCGCGGTGGACCGCGAAAGCCGTGAGCTGAGCCTGTACTCGGTGGGCGTGGACTACCGCGGCCGCGGCTACCGCGTGTCGGCCGACGTCGGCCACCAGGACCACCAGTTGCGCGGCGCGCGTCCGAGCGTGACCATGGGCGCCGGCCTGCCGGTCATCCAGGCTCCCGACAGCAGCAGCAACTACGCCCAGCCCTGGACCTTCTCGGGCGAGCGCGACACCTTCGGCACGCTGCGCGGCGAGCTCGACCTGCCCGGCGGCGCGGTGGCCTGGGCCGCGGTCGGCGTGCGCGAGGGCGATGAGTCGAACGTCATCTCCTCGCCGACCGTGACGGCCGTCGACGGCAGCGCCACCATGACCCGCTTCGACAACGTGCGCACGGACAAGGTCCGCACCGGCGAAGCCGGCGTGCGCGGCGAACTGCGCACCGGCCCGGTCAGCCACAAGCTGAGCGCCTCGGTCTCCGGCTTCCATTCGCAGTCGAAGAACGCCTACGGCATGAGCGACTTCGCCGGTTTCGCCTCGAACATCTACCGCCCCGTGGACGTGGCGGCGCCGTCGAGCGGCTTCTTCACCGGCGGGAACATGGCCGATCCGCTGCTGACCCACAAGGCGATCCTGTCGAGCGTTGCCGTGGCCGACACCCTCGGCTTCATGGACGACCGGCTGCTGGTGACCGTCGGCGCGCGCCACCAGAAGATCAAGGACTACGGCTACGATTACACGACCGGCGCGCCGAACGCCCGCTACGAGGAGAGCGAAGTCACGCCGGTGGCGGGCATCGTCTACAAACCCGTGAAGGGGGTGTCGGTCTACGCCAACTACAGCGAAGCGCTGCAGCAGGGCCCGGTGGCCTCGGGCATCGACATCGTGAACCAGGGCGAAGTGTTCGCCCCCTACGTCTCGCGCCAGAAGGAAGTCGGGGTCAAGGTCGACAGCGGCAAGCTGGGCTTCACGGCGGCGCTGTTCACGACCTCGCAGCCGAGCGGCTTCGTGGTGGAGCGGCGCTTTGGCGTGTTCGGCGAGCAGCGCAACCGCGGCCTGGAACTGACCGCGTTCGGCATGCCCGCGCCGGGCCTGCGCGTGCTGGGCGGGCTCACCCTGCTCGAGGCCGAGCAGCGCAGGAACGCCGGCGGCGTCAACGAGGGCAAGGACGCGATCGGCGTGCCGGGCACCCAGCTGAACCTGGGCGCCGAATGGGACGTGCCGGGTGTACAGGGGCTGTCGCTCAACGCCCGTGCGCTGCACACGGCGAAGCAGTATGCGGATGCGGCCAATACCCAGCGCCTGCCCTCGTGGTCGCGCCTGGACATCGGCGCGAACTACACGGCCCGCTTCATGGACCGCGACGTGACGCTGCGCGCGCGCATCGACAACGTCACCGACCGGAACTACTGGGCATCGGCGGGCGGGTACCCGGGCTTCGGCTACCTGGTCCAGGGCGCGCCGCGGACGGTGGCGGTATCGGCGACGGTCGACTTCTAAACACGCATCGCGCGGACCGGCAACGCCGGTATCGGGAGCGGCGCCATGGTCTCCGGCCATGGCGCCGCCCGGCTTGTCAGCTGGTCCATCTGCACGGATCCAGCGGTGTGTTCGCTTTGCCGAGGCTCAGGTACAGTGTGCACCTCGCACTCGCGTCGACACCCACCGGCCGCAAGGCCCGGTAGCGCACAATGATCCAAATACATTGCCATGACATTTGAATTAATGGCTGCAGCGGCCAGGAGCTTTTTGTTCGTGCTGGTGGCGATGCTGCCCATCCTCAATCCCGCAGCGACGGCGCCGATCTTCCTGAGCATGACCGAGGGCGCCTCGGGCGGCACCCGCACCCTGCTGGCGCGCCGCATCGCGCGCAACATGTTCTGGCTGATGACGGGCTCGATGCTGATCGGCTCGTACGTCCTCGATTTCTTCGGCATCTCGCTGCCGATCGTGCGCGTCGGCGGCGGCCTGATCCTGGCCTCGGTGGCATGGCGCCTGCTCAGCGCAACACCGTCCACCCCGGACAGCCGCGCCGCCCTGGCCGAAGCGTTCACGCCGGACCACGCGCACCGGCAGGCGTTCTACCCGCTGACCTTCCCAATCAGTTGCGGTCCGGCCTCGATCTCCGTGGCCATCACGGTGGGCGTGGCCCTGCACGACGAGAAGCTCGTGATGTCGCTGGCGCGCATGGGCGGCGCGATGATGGCGCTGGCCATCATCGGCGTGCTGCTGTACCTGGCCTTTCGCTACGGGGAGCACTTCCTGCGCCTGATCGGCGATGCCGGCACGGCCGTCTTCCTGCGCCTGACCGCTTTCATCCTGCTGTGCCTCGGCGTGCAGATCGTCTGGGATGGCGTGCGCGAACTGCTGCTGGAGTTGTCCACCGTTCAGACCTACATGACGGCGGTCCAGGCCGGCATGCACGGCTGAGCGCCCGCGCAGCGCCTGCATGCGGCGGCGCTTGACCAGGCTTCATTGCGGCGGCCGCACATCCTGCTTCAATGCCGCCAGCGCCATCTTCTCCACCAGCCCCGGCGCCAGCAGCTTCATGAAGCGCCCGATCTTCCCTTTCGCCGTCATCACCACCTCGCGCCGGCGCGCATTCATTCCCTCGATGATCAGGCGCGCGCATTCCTCGACGCTCATCGCACCCTCTTCCTTCAGCGCGCTGGTCCCCATCGCCTCGCCTTGCGCATTGAAGCCGCGGTAGCGGATCCGTGTCGCCACCACGCCCGGATAGGCCGTCGTCACGCTCACGCCCGCACCTTTCAGTTCGGCCCGCAGCGCCTCGAAGAAACCGGTCAGCGCGAACTTGGTCGCGCTGTAGGCGGTCCGCCCCGGCACGCCGACCAGCCCGGCCAGCGAGGACACCGCGACGATGCTGCCTTTCGAATCCTTGAGGTGCGGCAGCGCCGCCTGCGTGCACCAGACCGCGCCCCACAGGTTCACGCGCATCAGCTCCTCATACCAGGACAGGTCCTCGACTTCCTCGAACAGCGCATGCGCCGAGCGGCCCGCGTTGTTGACCAGGACGTCGAGGCCGCCGAAGCGTTCGACGGCACTGATGACCAGCCGCCGGCACTGGATCTGGATCGAGACGTCGGTGGGCACAATCATCGTCTGCGCACCGAGGGTCGCGCATTCGGCGGCCACGGCCTCGAGCTGCGCCGCATTGCGCGCGGCCAGCACCAGGTTCACGCCGGGGCCGCCGTTGGCCGTGCCTTCCAGCGCCGCCAGCTGGCGCGCCATCTCGGCGCCGATGCCGTCGGACGCGCCGGTGATCACGATGGTGCGCACCACGCCTGCACCCGGCCTGCGTGCCCCGTTCATTTTTGCGACTTCACGATGTGCAGCGCGCTGGCGATGACACCACTCATGTCACCCATGTTGGCCGGGACGATCAGCGCGTTGTTGGTCTTGGCCAGGTTGCCGAAGGCGTCGACGTAATGCTCGGCCACGCGCAGGTTGACCGCGTCCATGCCGCCTGGCTCGCGGATCGCCGCGCCCACCTGACGCAGCGCCGCGGCGCTGGCCTCGGCCAGCGCGACGATGGCGCTCGCTTCGCCCTGGGCGCGGTTGATCGCGGCCTGGCGCTCGCCTTCCGAACGCAGGGTGGCCGCTTCGCGCTCGCCGCTGGCGATGTTGATCTGCTCCTGGCGCCTTCCTTCGGAGGCCGCAATCAATGCCCGTTTTTCGCGCTCGGCGGTGATCTGGCGCTGCATCGCGTGCAGGATCTCGGCCGGCGGCGTCAGGTCCTTGATCTCGTAGCGCAGCACCTTCACTCCCCAGTTGGCGGCCGATTCGTCGATCGCGTTGACGATGGTGGTGTTGATGTGGTCGCGCTCTTCGAAAGTCTTGTCGAGCTCCATCTTGCCGATCACCGAGCGCAGCGTGGTCTGGGCCAGCTGGGTGATGGCCTGGATGTAGTTGGACGAGCCGTAGGACGCGCGCATGGCGTCGGTCACCTGGAAGTACAGGATGCCGTCGACCTGCAGCTGGGTGTTGTCGCGCGTGATGCAGACCTGCGGCGGCACGTCGAGCGGGATTTCCTTGAGGCTGTGCTTGTAGGCGATGCGGTCGATGAAGGGGACCACGATGTTCAGGCCCGGGGCCAGCACGGCGTGGAACTTGCCGAGGCGCTCGACCACCCAGGCGTGCTGCTGCGGCACGACGTTGATGGTCTTGAAGATGAATACCAGGGCGATGATGAAGAACACCAAGGCGACCATACCAAACGAGAATTCCATGAGCATCCCTTATAGTTGACTAGTTATTTATATGCTGAGCTTATGAATCGGCGATCAGGCGTTGGCGACGATCAGGCGGTTCCCGAGAACCTCGACGATCCGGTAATCGCCTGCTTCCGGCAACGCTCCCGGGCCGAGCTCGACGTCCCACAGCGCGCCCCGGTACATCACGCGGGCACGGCCGTTCTCCCATGCGCCGACCTGGAGCCGCTGGCCGATGTCGAGGTTGACGTTGCTGTCGCGCGTGGCGCTCGAACGGGCCGGCCTGCCGAAACGGCTGCGGTGCAGGATGGCCGTGGCCACCAGGCCGACGACGGCCGCGCTCAAGGTCTGCACCGGCCCACTGGCGCCCGACCAGGCCGCAAATGCCCCGGCGCACAGCCCGATGGCGATCATCAGGAGGTAAAAGGTGCCGATGAACAGTTCGGCGATCACGACGATGCCGGCTGCAACCAGCCAGCCCATCCAGTCGGTCATGTTGTGTCTCCTTCTTCGGTTCGGTCAAGTAAAAAACCCCCGCGGCCTGCAAGGGGCGGCGAGGGTTCGGCGATGTCGATGTGCTTGATTATTATGTGCTTTCTGGCAAACAGTTGATCGATGCCAGTGTAGCAGGTATGGACAGCAATGGACGGCTTCGGGTTGCGATTTATCCAAGCCGCATAGGGATCCGCGCCAAAGAAAAAACCCCCGTTGCCATGGAGGGCAACGGGGGCCGGTTCAGCGCAAGCCGCGAATTACTGTGCGGATGCCAGCTTGTTCCAGGTATCGATCACCGAGTCCGGATTGAGCGACATCGACTCGATGCCTTCACCCACCAGCCACTGGGCGAAGTCCGGGTTGTCCGACGGCCCCTGGCCGCAGATGCCGATGTACTTGCCCTGCGCGCGGCAGGCCTTGATCGCCAGCGACAGCATCGCTTTCACGGCCGGGTCGCGCTCGTCGAAGTCCTTGGCCAGCAGCTCCATGCCGGAGTCGCGGTCCAGGCCCAGGGTCAGCTGGGTCAGGTCGTTCGAGCCGATCGAGAAGCCGTCGAAGTACTGCAGGAACTGCTCGGCCAGGATGGCGTTGGACGGCACTTCGCACATCATGATGACGCGCAGGCCGCCTTCGCCTCCACCTTCGCCGCGCTTCAGGCCGTACTTGGCCAGCAGGTCGATGACCTTCTCGGCCTGGCCCAGGGTGCGCACGAACGGAATCATCAGCTGGACGTTGGTCAGGCCCATCTCTTCGCGCACGCGCTTCATGGCCATGCATTCCATCTCGAAGGCTTCGGCGAAGTCTTCGGCCAGGTAGCGCGCGGCGCCGCGGAAGCCCAGCATCGGGTTCTCTTCGTCCGGCTCGTAGCGCGAACCGCCGATCAGCTTCTTGTACTCGTTCGACTTGAAGTCGGACAGGCGCACGATGACCGGCTTGGGCCAGAACGCGGCGGCGATCGTCGCCACGCCTTCGGCCAGCTTGTCGACGTAGAAGGCGCGCGGCGAGGCGTGGCCCCTGGCCACCGACTCCACCGCCTTCTTCAGGTCGGCGTCGATGTTCGGGTACTCGAGGATGGCCTTCGGGTGCACGCCGATGTTGTTGTTGATGATGAATTCGAGGCGCGCCAGGCCGACGCCGGCGTTCGGCACCGACTGGAAGTCGAAGGCCAGCTGCGGGTTGCCCACGTTGAGCATGATCTTGGTCGGGATCGGCGGCAGTTCGCCGCGCGACACTTCGGTGATCTCGGTTTCCAGGATGCCGTCGTAGATGCGGCCCTCGTCGCCTTCGGCGCAGGACACGGTGACGAAGTTGCCGTCCTTCAGCGTTTCGGTGGCGTCGCCGCAGCCGACCACCGCCGGCACGCCCAGTTCACGCGCGATGATCGCCGCGTGGCAGGTACGCCCGCCGCGGTTGGTGACGATGGCCGCGGCGCGCTTCATGACCGGTTCCCAGTTCGGGTCGGTCATGTCGGCCACCAGCACGTCGCCCGGCTGCACGCGTTCCATCTCGCTCGGGTCGTGGATCACGCGCACGGGACCGGCGCCGATCTTCTGGCCGATCGCGCGGCCGCTGGTGAGCACCGTGCCCGAGCCCTTCAGGCTGAAGCGCTGCTGGGCGTCGCTGGTCTTCTGCTGCGACTTCACGGTTTCCGGACGCGCCTGCAGGATGTACAGCTTGCCGTCGCGGCCGTCCTTGCCCCACTCGATGTCCATCGGACGGCCGTAGTGGTTCTCGATGATGACGGCATATTTCGCCAGCTCGACGACTTCGGCATCCGTCAGGGAATAGCGGTTGCGCATCTCGATCGGCACGTCGACGGTCTTCACCGAACGGCCGGCCTTGGCTTCGTTGGTGAATTCCATCTTGATCAGCTTCGAGCCGATGTTGCGGCGGATGACCGGCGACTTGCCTTGCGCGAGCATCGGCTTGTGCACGTAGAACTCGTCCGGGTTGACGGCGCCCTGCACCACCGTCTCGCCCAGGCCGTAGCTGGACGTGACGAAGACCACGTCCTTGAAGCCAGATTCGGTATCGATGGTGAACATCACGCCCGAGGCGCCGGTGTCCGAGCGGACCATGCGCTGCACGCCGGCCGACAGCGCGACCTCGGCGTGGGTGAAGCCTTTATGGACGCGGTACGAGATCGCGCGGTCGTTGTAGAGCGACGCGAACACGTGCTTCATCGCTTCCAGCACGTTGTCGATGCCGACCACGTTCAGGAAGGATTCCTGCTGGCCTGCGAACGAGGCGTCCGGCAGGTCTTCCGCGGTGGCCGAAGAGCGCACGGCGAACGAGACCTCGGTCTCGGAACCGGCCACCAGGCGCTCGTAGAATTCGCGGATTTCCTGCTCCAGGCGCGGCTGGAACGGGGTGTCGACGATCCACTGGCGGATCTCGGCGCCGGCCGCGGCCAGCGAGCGCACGTCGTCCACGTCCAGGCCTTCCAGGCGGGTGGCGATGCGCTGGCCGAGCGACGGACCGGCATCGAGGCTATGGTCGAGGAAATCGCGGAAGGCGTCGGCCGTGGTGGCGAAGCCGCCCGGCACGCGCACGCCGGCGCTGGCCAGCTGCGAGATCATCTCGCCGAGCGAAGCGTTCTTGCCGCCGACCGACTCGACATCGGTCATACGCAGGTTCTCGAACGATGCGACATAGGTGCGCGCTGTGTTCGACGCCTGGTCAGGCTCCTTCAATGCTGCTACAGACAGGTTAGTCATGGTAAAACACCCTTACTTGATGATAGAAACCTTCGCGGCCCTCCGGGAGGGCCGTCGCGCAGCGCTGGAGACGGGGCGTCTTCTTGTTATTCTGGCCGTCGTGCAGCACAATGCAAACCCGTTGCCGAGCATTTTACCCTGTGAGCCGGCGATTCACACCGCACGATGCTGCAACTTTGTCAGCAAAGATTAGCATTTCGACACCATGACCATAGAAACCAGCCCCGCCTCCAATCCCGCTTCCGCGCCTTCGTCCCGCACGGTGTTCTTCGTGTCGGACGGCACCGGCATCACGGCGGAGACCTTCGGCCACGCGGTGCTGAGCCAGTTCGAAATGCGTTTCCGCCAGATCCGCCTGCCTTTCATCGACTCGATCGAGAAGGCGCACGAGGCGGCGCGGCGCATCAACGACAGCTTCGCACGCGACGGCCAGCGGCCCATCGTGTTCTCGACCCTGGTGAAACATGACCTGTCGAGCGTGATCCGGGCGGCCAAGGGCATGCACATGGACCTGTTCCAGACCTTCGTCTCGCCGCTCGAGCAGGAACTGGGGGTCAAGTCGACGCACACGATCGGGCGCATCCACAACGCAGTGGACACCGAGGAGTACAAGAACCGCATCGAAGCGATCAACTTTTCGCTGGCCCATGACGACGGTCAGTCGCACAAGAACCTGGCCGAGGCCGATGTGATCCTGGTCGGGGTGTCGCGCTCGGGCAAGACGCCGACCAGCCTGTACCTGGCGATGCAGTACGGGCTGAAGGCGGCCAACTATCCCCTGATCCCGGACGACTTCGAGCGCGGCAAGCTGCCCTCGTCGCTGCCGCCGTTCAAATCGAAGCTGTTCGGGCTGACGATCACGCCCGAGCGCCTGTCCCAGATCCGGAACGAACGCCGCGCGGGCAGCAAGTACGCTTCCATCGAGAACTGCCGCTACGAAGTGAACGAGGCCGAAGCGATGATGAAGCGCGAAGGCATCCGCTGGCTGTCGTCGACGACCAAGTCGATCGAGGAGATCGCGACGACCATCCTGCAGGAAATCAAGCCGGACCGGCGCGAGTATTGAGCCGGCACCCTTGAACCGGCACCGAGCCGGCTCGACACGGTGGACTCAGAAGAAGTGGCGCCAGTCCTCGAGCCAGGCGGGGAAGGCCGCCGCCTCCATCGGGTTGGCAATGTGGTAGCCCTGGGCATAGGTGCAGCCGAGGTTCTGCAGGAAGTCCCAGTCCTGGCGCGTTTCGACGCCCACCGCCACCGACATCCGGTCCAGGCTGTGCGCCAGGCCGAGGCAAGAGCGCAGCACAGTGCCCAGCGGGCGGCGCTTGGAGGCGCCGTCGACGAAGCTGCGGTCAATCTTCAGCTCGGTGAAGGGGATGCGGGCCAGCAGCTGCAGGTTCGAGCGGCCGGTGCCGTAGTCGTCGATCGCCAGGCCGAAACCCATCATGCGCAGCCGTACCAGCTGTTCGATGAAGGTCGGGTCGGTGTTGAGCACCGACGATTCCGGCATTTCGAAGGTCAGGTATTCGGGCGCGACGCGGTGGCGGCCGATGCAGCCGCCAATCTGGCGGATGAAGGCGGGGTGCGCCAGCGTCTCGGGCGCCAGGTTGATCGAGATCGAGATCGGGATGCCCTGGTCGTGGAACGCGCGGCAGCGTTCCACCGACATCTCGATCATGCTCCAGTCGAGGAAGTCCACCCGGTTGTTCTGCTCCAGCGCGTCGATGAATGCGCCCGGGCCCAGCACGCCGTGCTCGGGATGGCGCCAGCGCGCGAACGCTTCCAGTCCCTTCACCTGACCGGTGGCGAGTTCGATCTTCGGCTGGAAGAAGGGTTCGAACTGGCGCTTCTGCAGGCCGATGCCGATTTCCTGGAAGCTGAAGCGCGGCCCGGCCGGGCGCGCGTCGGCGCGCGCGACCGGGGTGTAGTTGTCGAGCAGCGGCTTGAGCCTGGCTGCCGTCACCGGCTTGGCGATGGTGCCCAGCAGCTCGACGCCGAGCGCCTGGGCCAGCGTCTCCACCGAGAACAGCAGGCTCGACGGCTGCGCGCCGGTGACGAGCACGCGCGGCCCCGCGCCCGCGGCGCCGGCCGAGACCATGGCGCCGAGCTTGCGGATCAGTTCCAGGCCATCCATCCCCGGCAGCGCCAGGTCGACGATCGCGACGTCGACCTTCGGCGTGATGCCCGGCTCCAGCCGCTGCAGCGCCAGGTGCCCGTCCGGCACGTCGGTCACGCGGCTCGCGCCCAATTGGCCGAGCAGCTCCACCAGCGTCCTGCGCTGGGCAGCGTCGGCTTCCGCCACCAGGAAATGCAAATGCGCGATGTCCATCCCTACTCCACTTTCGCTACTCAAAGCCAGATTACCCCGAGACCGGGCCGGCGTCCATGCCGATGTGCCTGCCTTCGCTATTCCTGCAACTGGCGCAGCTGCTCGAAGAAGCACACCGCGGCGCACGCGGCCACGTTGAGCGACTCCACCTTGCCCGCATGCGGCACCGCGACCCGGTGCGTCGCGAGCTCCAGCAATTCCCGCGATACGCCCTGCCCTTCGTGGCCCAGCACCCAGGCCACCGGACGGCGCAGGTCGAGGGAGTACAGGCGCTCCGATGCGTAGCCGCTGGTGGCCAGTACCGGCACCTGCGCCGCGCGCACCAGCTCAGCGAGTTCGATGTTCTCGAAGATGTCGAGGACGAAATGGGCCCCCATCGCGGCGCGCAGCACCTTGGGCGACCAGCAGAAGGCGGTCCCGGGGCTGCAATAGACCTGTTTGATGCCGCTGGCGGCGGCGCTGCGCAGGATCGAGCCGACGTTGCCCGGGTCCTGCACGCCGTCGAGCAGCACGCTCGACTCGACCAGGCCGGGCGCCCTGGACGGCTTGGGCGAGTCGACCACGAACACGATGTGCACGCCGTTCTCGACCTGGCTGATGGCGGCGAACAGCGCCTCAGGCAGCGCCGTGACGTGCGCGCCCAGGCCTTCGCAGGCCGCGACGATGTTCGCCACTTCCGGATTGGCGAGCGCCCCGTCCGATACCACGCAATGCAGCGGGGCGCCGCGCAGGTCGAGCCAGGACTGGCACAGGTGGACGCCGTCGAGCAGGCTTTGGCCGGCCTTGCGGCGCGCCTGCGAACTGGTGGCGAGCCCCTTGAGCTCCTTGTAGAACGCGTTGTCGCGCGAGGTGATGCTCTTCATCGATCAGATCTCATGCGGCGAACAGGTCGGCCTGCAGCAGCTCGCGCACCGGCCCGAACGAGCGGCGGTGCACCGGCGACGGCCCGTGCAGGCGCAGGCGCTCCAGGTGCAGGGCCGTCGAGTAGCCCTTGTGCTGGTCGAAACAGTATTGCGGATATTGCGCGTGCAGCTGCACCAGGGCGGCGTCGCGCGCGGTCTTGGCCAGGATCGAGGCCGCCGAGATCGCATGCACCTTGTCGTCGCCTTCGACCACGGCGTGCGCGCGAATGTCCATCGGCGGGCAGCGGTTGCCGTCGATGAGCGCGATGGTCGGCACGGTCTTCAGCGCCTCCACCGCGCGGCGCATCGCCAGCATGGTGGCGTGCAGGATGTTGAGGGTATCGATCTCTTCGCACGAGCACTCGGCGATCGCCCAGGCCAGCGCCTGCTCCCTGATCAGCGGCGCCAGCTCGTCGCGACGCGCCTCGGTCAGCTTCTTGGAGTCGCGCAGGCCCTCGATCGGCCGTTTCGGGTCGAGGATGACGGCGGCGGCGAACACCGGCCCCGCCAGCGGACCGCGGCCGGCCTCGTCGACGCCGCACACGATGTCGGCGTCGGTGAACGGCCGCAGCCGGGGCGGCAGCCCCGGGTAGGGATTGACCTTCTTCTTGCTCATTTCTTTCTTCCGATGACCCGCAGGACGGCATCCGCGCTCGCCTCGGCGCTATTACGCAGCAGGCTGTGGTGCATGTCGGTAAAACGCCGCGCCAGCGCCTCGCGTCCGGCCGGGTCGTCCAGCTGGCGCCACACGGCATCGGCCAGCACCGAGGGCGTGGCCGCATGCTGAAGATACTCCGGAACGAGGAATTCGCGCGCCAGGATGTTCGGCAGGCCGATCCATGGCTGGTAGCCCATGTGGCGCATGATTTCCCACGAAGCGCGCATCACCTTGTATGCGATGACCATCGGCTTCTTGAACAGCGCCACTTCGAGCGTGGCGGTGCCGGATGCGACCAGCACGGCGTCGGCGGCGGCGATGGCCGCGTGCGACTGGCCATCGACCAGTTCTACCTTCACATCGGCCAGCCCGGCCTTGTTCACGATCTCGGTGTAGTAAGCGCGCTGGCGCTCGCCCGCCATCGGCACCACGAACACCAGGTTCGGATCGCGCTGGGCCAGCAGCTTCACGGCGCCGATGAACGGCTCGACCAGGTACTTCAGTTCGCCCATGCGGCTGCCCGGCATCACCGTGACCACGCGCGCATCCCTGGCAATGCCGAGCGACTCCCGCGCCGCGGCCACCTCGGGCGCCAGCGGGATCATCTCGGCCAGCGGATGGCCGATATAGGTCACCGGCACGCCCGCCGCGCGATAGATCGCTTCCTCGAACGGGAAGATCACCAGCATGTGCGACACGGCGCGCTTGATCTTCTTGATGCGCCCGCCGCGCCAGGCCCATATCTGCGGGCTGACGAAGTGGACGGTGGGAATGCCTTGCGCGCGCAGCTGCTCTTCCAGGCCGAGGTTGAAGCCGGGGTAGTCGGCGCCGATGAAGGCTGCCGGCGGATCAAGCAGCAGGCGGTCGCGCAGGCGGTTCTGGATGCCCTTGATCTCGCGGTAGCGCGGGATGATCTCGAACAGGCCGCGCACGGTGAGCGTCTCGATCGGGACGTCCGACACCATGCCCTGCTCCAGCATGCGCGGGCCGCCGATGCCGTGGAAGCGCGCGTTCGGCAGGTGCGGACGCAGCCCGGCCATCAGGCGCGCCGCGAGCATGTCGCCGGACACCTCGCCGGCGACCATCGCCAGCGAAATCTCCGGGCGCGGGGTGCCGCCGGAGAAAATCTCAGCGGACGATGCCACGGGTGGCCGACCCCAGGAATTCGCGCATCGCGCGGATGTCGGCCGCGGCCGCCGGAAGGACGGCTTCCTGCTCCAGCAGGGCGGCCTTGGCCTCTTCCAGCGTGAGGTTCGAGCGGTACAGCAGCTTGTAGGCGGCGCGGATGCCGTCGATCTGCTCGCGCGTGAAGCCGCGGCGCTTGAGGCCTTCGATGTTGATGCCGCGCTGGCCGGCCGGGTTGCCCGACACCAGCACGAACGGCGGCACGTCCTGGGTCAGGCTGGTGTACATGCCGATGAAGGCATGGGCGCCGATCTTGCAGAACTGGTGCACGCCGCAGTAGCCCGACAGGATCGCGTGGTCGCCCACGTGCACGTGCCCGGCCAGCTGTGCGTTGTTCGAGAAGATCGTGTGGCTGCCCACCTGGCAGTCGTGCGCCAGGTGCACGTAGGCCGAGATCCAGTTGTCGTCGCCCAGGCGCGTGACGCCTTCGTCCTGGGCGGTACCCAGGTTGAAGGTGACGAATTCGCGGATGGTGTTACCGTCGCCGATCTCCAGGCGGGTCGGCTCGCCCTTCCACTTCTTGTCCTGCGGCGCGGCGCCGATCGAACCGAACTGGAAGAACCGGTTGTCCTTGCCGATCGTCGTATGGCCTTCGATGACCACGTGCGGCCCGACCACGGTGCCGGCGCCGATGCGCACGTTCGGGCCGATGATCGAGTACGGGCCGACTTCGACCGAGCTGTCCAGCTCGGCCTTCGGGTCGACGATCGCGCTAGGATGGATCTTGCTCATGTTACTGTCCCACTGCCGGTGCCGAAGCGTCGTTCGCGCGGATGGTGCACATCAGCTCACCCTCGACCGCGACCTTGCCGTCGACGCTGGCGACGGCCTTGTACTTCCAGATGCCGCGCGACACGCGCAGGATCTCGACTTCCATCTTGAGCTGGTCGCCCGGCTCGACCGGACGCTTGAAGCGCGCATTGTCGATGCCCACGAAGTACACCACCGAATTCTCGTCCGGCTTCACGTTCATGGTCATGAACGACAGGATGGCGGCGGTCTGCGCCATCGCTTCGATCATCAGGACGCCCGGCATGACCGGCTTGTGCGGGAAGTGGCCGTTGAAGAATTCCTCGTTGACGGTCACGTTCTTGATGGCCGTGATGCGCTTGCCAAGCTCGACGTCGAGCACGCGGTCGACCAGCAGCAGCGGGTAGCGGTGCGGCAGGTACTCCTTGATCGCGTTGATGTCGAGGGTCTTGACGGCGTTCGTGGTCTGGACTTCGGTGTTCATTTTTGTTCTGTCAGTGTTTTGATTGTTTTTTCAAGGACGCGGATCTTCTCGCGCATCGACGCCAGGTTGCGCACGATGGCGGCGCTGCGCTCCCATTCGGCATTCTTGGCCAGCGGGTAGAAACCGGTGTACTGCCCCGGTTCGAGCACGGAGCGCGACACCATGCTGCCGGAGGAAATATGGACGTTGTCGGCGATCTCAAGGTGGCCCAGCACCATGGCGGCGCCGCCGAAGGTGCAACCCTTGCCGATCCTGGCGCTGCCGGCCACGCCCACGCAGCCGGCCATGGCGGTGTGCGCCCCCACGTGGCAGTTGTGGCCGATCTGGATCTGGTTGTCGAGCTTGACACCGTCCTCGATGACGGTGTCGGCCAGCGCACCACGGTCGATGCAGGTATTGGCGCCGATGTCGACGTCGTCGCCGATGACCACGCGCCCGGTCTGCGGGATCTTGATGTACTTGCCGCCTTCGACCGCGAAGCCGAAGCCGTCGGTGCCGATCACGGCGCCCGAATGGATGATGCCGCGCGCGCCGATGACGCAGCGGGCGTGGAAGGTCACGTTGGCGAACAGGTGGGTGCCCTCGCCGATGCGCGCTTCGCGGCCGATGAAGCAGCCGGCGTCGATCACGGCGTGTGCGCCCACCACGGCGCCCGCTTCGATGGTCACGTGCGGGCCGACCGTGGCGGTCGGGTCGACCACGGCGTCCTTCGACACCACCGCGCTCGGGTCGATTCCGGGCGCCGGCGGCGTCGCCGCCAGCGACTCGAAATACTGCGCGGTACGCGCGAAGTAGGCGTAGGGGTTGGTGGTGACGATGCGCGCGCCTTCGTAGGTGGCGGCGACGGTCGGATCGTCCAGCGGCGACAGGATCAGGGCCGCGGCCCCGCTTTGCGCGGCCAGCGCGCGCAGCTTGCTGTTGCTGAGGAAGCTGATGTGCGAGGCGCCGGCGCTGTCGAGCGGCGCAATGGCCGTCACCTCGAGGTCCGGGTCGCCCACCAGTTGTCCGCCGAAGCGCTCGACCAGGTCTTTCAGTCGAATGCCCATGTTGGGATGTCGGGTGTCAGTCAATGTCGTACTTGTCCTTGCCCGCCGGCCCGATGGCCGCGAGCTCCATTGTCCAGCTTACTTGTCCAGTAACTTCAGGATCTTGTCGGTGATGTCGATGCGCGGGCTCGACCATGCGGCCTCGGCCAGCACGGCGTCGAGCTTTTCCTGCTCGGCGACCTGCTCGATGATCTTGTAGGCGCGCGTCGCGATGGCGGCGCGTTCCTCGTTCTTGCGCTGCATGAGGTCTTCCTGGAACTCGCGCTGCATGCGCTGGACGTCCTTGTCCATGTTGAGCAGCTCGCGCGCCCGGCGGGTGCGCTCGACGTCGGTCAGGCCGGCCGCTTCCTTGTCGAACTTCTCCGACATCTGCTTGAGCTTCGTGACAGTCTCTTCGACCGCCTTCTGGCGCTTCGAGAATTCCGCCTGGATGCGCGCATCGGCCGTCTTCGCCATCTTCGACTCGGTCATCAGGCGCTCGGTGGCGACGTAGCCGATCCGGCTCGGGCCCATCTGGGCCTGAGCCTGGCCCAGCGGCGCTGCGCACAGCGCGGCCAGCAGCAGAGTCCGGAACAGCGGCCGGGGCAACGAGGCAATCAGCGTTTTCAAATCATTCTCCGCATGTCGATGTGGGCCCGCGGTGGACCCCAAATAAGCCAGCCAAGGCGGCCCGGTCAGAAGCCGGTGCCCATCTGGAACTGGAAGCGTTCCAGGCGGTCGCCCGGCAAGGCGTTCAGGGGCTTAGCATAACTCAACTTGAGCGGTCCCACCGG
This sequence comes from Massilia consociata, assembly GCF_042432755.1. Lineage (NCBI taxonomy): Bacteria > Pseudomonadati > Pseudomonadota > Betaproteobacteria > Burkholderiales > Oxalobacteraceae > Massilia > Massilia consociata. The sequence goes on along the minus strand of NZ_JBHLWP010000012.1, from coordinate 16,208 downwards.
GGAAATCCACGACAGGCCGATACCCGCCGAGTAGCGCATCTGCTCGAGGCGGATCCGCGCGTCCTCCTGGAACACCTGGCCGCCGTCCACGAAGGTGAACCAGCGCAGGCTGCGGTCGGTGCCGCTGCCCGGGAACGGGAACTGCAGTTCGGCGTTGGCGATGACGCGCTTGGAGCCGCCCACCGCGTCGTAGAAGCGCGGATCGACCACGCCCAGCGACGAACTCTCGTAGCCGCGCACCGAACCGATGCCGCCGGCGTAGAAGTTCTTGAAGACCGGGTAGCGGCTGTCGCCGATGCCCTTGCCGTAGTCGAACTCGCCGCGCAGCGCCAGCGTCATCCAGCGCGTGAGCGGACGCCACCACTGGTGTTCGTACACCAGTCGGTAGTACTTGGCGTCGCCGATGGCGTCGACCTCGAGGTTGGCGCGCTGGAAGCGGCCGCGGGTCGGCGTCACCGCGCTGTCGCGGGTATCGCGGCCCCATGCCGCGGTCAGCGGGATGGCGTTGGTACTGGCCTTGCCGATGCCGCTTTGCGGACCGCCGTTCTGCTGCACGAACTGCTTGTAGATCTCCGGGGAAGTCTGGTCGGTCTCGATCTGGGTGCGCTCAAGGCCGGCCCCGAAGAAGACGGTATCCGATTCCGAGAACGGCACGCCGAAAGTCATCGAGCCACCGGTCTGGCGCACGGTGAACAGGCCCAGGTTCAGCGCCGGCGGACGCGAAGTGCGCAGGTAGGCCTGGAACGAGCGCGAGATGCCGTCGTCCGTGAAGTACGGATTGGTCTGCGAGAACGCGATCGTGCGGTTGTACTTGCTGGTATTCAGTTCCAGGCCGATGGTGTTGCCGCTGCCGGCGAAGTTGGCCTGCGAGATCGAGGCGGTGAAGGTGAACTTCTCCGACTGCGAGAACGCGCCGCCGATCATGAAGTTACCGGTCGGCTTTTCCTCGACCACGAAGTTCACGTCGACCTGGTCGGTGGTGCCCGGCGATTCCGGCGTCTCGACCTTCACGTCCTTGAAGTAGCCGAGGCGGTCGACGCGGTCGCGCGAGAGCTTGACGCGGTTGGCGTCGTACCACGAGCTTTCGAACTGGCGGAATTCGCGGCGGATCACTTCGTCGCGGGTCACGGTATTGCCGGCGATGTTCATGTGGCGCACGTAGGCGCGCTTGCCCGGATCGATGAAGAAGGTGAATTCGACTTCGCGCTTCTCGCGGTTGATCTCCGGGTTGGCGGTGACGTTGGCGAACGCGTAGCCGAAGGTGCCGAGGCGGTCGGCGATCAGCTTGTTGGTCGCCTCCTGCGCACTGCCCGAATAGGTCTTGCCCGGCTGGAGCAGGATCAGCTGCCTGAGCTCGTCCTCGCGGCCGAACATCTCGCCTTCGAGCTTCACGCCCGAGACGGTGTACTTCTCGCCTTCGGTGATGTTGAGGGTCAGGTAGATGTCGCGCTTGTCCGGGGTGATCGAGACCTGGGTCGATTCGACATTGGCTTCGAGGTAGCCGTGGTTCAGGTACCAGGACTTGATGGCTTCGAGGTCGCCGGTCAGCTTCTGCTTGGAGTACTGGTCGGCCTTGGAGTACCAGGTGAACCAGCCCGAGGTCGACAGCTGCAGCAGTTCGCGCAGCTGCTTGTCCGAGAAGGCCTTGTTGCCCACGAACGTGATGCCCTTGATCTTGGCGACCGAGCCTTCGTCGACGTTGAACATGATCGTCACGCGGTTGCGCTCGATCGGGGTGACGGTTGTGGTGATCTTCACGCCGTACAGGCCGTGCGACAGGTACTGGCGCTTGAGTTCCTGCTCGGCGCGGTCGACCGCCGCCTTGTCGAAGATCTTGGTCTCGCCCACGCCGATTTCGCGCAGGGCCTTGACCAGCATGTCCTTTTCGAATTCCTTGGTGCCGGTGAAGTCCACCGACGAGATCGCCGGGCGTTCCTCGACCAGCACGACCAGCACGCCGTTCTCCTCCTCCAGGCGGATGTCCTTGAAGAAGCCGGTCGCGAACAGGGCCTTGATCGCCGCGGTTGCCTTGTCCTCGTCGAAGGTCTCGCCCACGCGCACCGGCAGGTAGCTGAACACGGTGCCCGCTTCCGTACGCTGGATGCCTTCGACCCGGATGTCCTTGACCACGAACGGGTTGACGGCAAGCGCATTGCCGGCGCAAAGGGCCAATACGGCTGCGCCAATCATGCTGCGGCGGATGAACGGCAGGGCAAAACGATCAGGTTGTGAATTCATTGGCTGGATTTCTGGGTCAGTCATTGGACAACATACATATTCTTCTGCCGGTGCGCGGACCTCTGTGGGCACCGCTATAGCAACCGCACCAGGTCATTGAAGACGGCGAGCGCCATCAGCATGAACAGCAGGCCGACCCCGAAGCGTTGCGCGAACTCTCCGACTCGCGCAGGCAGGGGGCGCCCGGTCAAAACTTCCAGCGAATAATACAGTAAATGGCCACCATCCAGAACCGGAATTGGTAACAAATTCATTACGCCTAAGCTAATACTAATAAATGCAATGAACTGCAAATAGGTGGTCAGGCCGACCCGCGCGGTCTGGCCCGCGTAGTCGGCAATCGTGATCGGGCCGGTGACGTTCTTCCACGAGGCTTCGCCGGTAATCATCCTGCCGATCATCTTGATGGTCATGACGCTGGTCTCCCAGGTCCGCTCCACGCCCTTGACGACCGCATCGATCGGGCCGGACGAGACCGTGACCATCTCGACCGGTTGCGACAGCATGACCTTGGCCACGCCGCGCCCGTTGGCATCGCGCTCGGGTTCGACGGTCACGGGAATCGGCCGTCCGTCGCGCTCGACCTCCAGCTGCACCGGGCGTCCGCCCGATGCGCGCATGGTCTCGGTGAAGGCCAGGCCGTCGTCGACCACCTTGCCGTCGGCACGCAGGATCTGGTCGCCCGGCAGCAGGCCGGCGCGCTCCCCTGCCCCGCCCGGCAGCACCTTTTCAATGCGCGCAGGCTTGCGCCACAGGTCCAGGCCGAGCTCCTTCATCACGTCGCCCTCGACGTCGAGCCTGGCGATCGCGGCCGCGGCAATGGTGGCGCTGTAGGTGCCGCCGCCCTGGGCCTGCAGCTCGAGGCGCGCGTCGCCCTTGTCCACGGTGGCGTGGATGATCTGCCAGCGCAGTTCGGTCCAGGACTGAACCGGGTTGCCGTTGACGGCAACCACCGTATCGCCGCCGCGGATGCCGGCCTGCGCCGCCACCGAGTCGGCCGGCACCGCGCGCAGGCGCGCCGACGGCTCCTCGACACCGTGCATGAACAGCACGGCCATCAGGCCGATTGCGACCAGGAAGTTGGCGAGCGGGCCGGCCGCCACGATGGCGATGCGGCGCCAGACGCTCTGGCGCGTGAATTCGCGATGCAGCTCGGATTCGTCCTTCGGCGCGGTTTCGGGGTCGCGGCTGTCCAGCATCTTGACGTAGCCGCCCAGCGGCAGCGCCGAGATCGCCCATTCGGTCTGGTCCTTGCCGAACCGGCGCGACCATACCACGCGTCCCATGCCGACCGAAAAACGCAGCACCTTCACGCCGCACATCCGCGCCACCAGGTAGTGGCCCAGTTCGTGCAGGACGATCAGGGGACCGAGGGCCAGCACGAAGGCCAGCACGGTGTAGATCAGGCCCATGGCTCAGCCCCGCAGCGTGGAAACCTGGGCGCGCGCGGCCTCGCGCGCGCGCGCATCCTGCTCGAGCACCGCCTCGATCGATGGCGCCGGGCCGTGCGGCACGGCATCCAGGGCGCCGGCAATGACGCGGTCGATGTCGCGAAAGCCGATCTCGCGGTCGAGGAAGGACTGGACCGCCACTTCATTGGCGGCATTGAGCAGGGCCGGCGCGGTGCCGCCGGCGCGCAGCGCGTCGAAAGCCAGTGCCAGGCAGGGGAAGCGCGCGAAGTCCGGCTTGTAGAACTGCAGCGCCGCCATGTCGGTCAGGTCGAGCTGGGGCACGCCCGAGTCGATCCGCTCCGGGAACGCGAGCGCATGCGCGATCGGGGTGCGCATGTCCGGGTTGCCCAGCTGGGCCAGCACCGAGCCGTCCACGTACGAAACCATCGAGTGGATCACGCTCTGCGGGTGGATCACGACCTCGATCCGGTCGGCCGGGGCGCCGAACAGCCAGTGGGCCTCGATCACTTCCAGGCCCTTGTTCATCATGGTGGCGGAGTCGACCGATATCTTGCGGCCCATGACCCAGTTCGGGTGCTTGCAGGCTTCCTCCGGGGTGACCGCGCCCAGGGTCTCGACGGCGCGGTTCAGGAACGGGCCGCCGGAAGCGGTCAGGAGGATCTTTGCCACGCCTGCCGCCTGCGGATCGCGCGCGTAGTGCTGCGGCAGCGACTGGAAGATCGCGTTGTGCTCGCTGTCGATCGGCAGCAGCGTCGCCTTGTGCTCGCGCACCGCGTCCATGAACAGCTGGCCGGACATGACGAGGGCTTCCTTGTTGGCCAGCAGGACCTTCTTGCCGGCGCGCGCCGCGGCCAGGGTCGGGGCCAGGCCGGCGGCGCCGACGATGGCCGCCATCACGGTATCGACTTCCCGGCTGGAGGCGACGTCGCACAGGGCCTGTTCGCCGTGCTCGACCTGCGTCGGCAGGCCGTCGGCGGCCAGCAGTTGCGCCAGGCGCGCTGCCGCGTCCGCGCTGCCGACCACGGCACGTGCCGGCCTGAAGCGGCGGCAGGCATCGGCGAGTTCCTCGACGCGGCCATGCGCCGTCAGTGCGTACACGCTGTACTGCTGCGGATGGCGGGCGAGCACGTCGAGGGTCGAGGCGCCGATCGAGCCGGTGGCGCCCAGGATGGTAATGCGCTGCATGTTGGTTTCCCTTTGTCGGGTTCTGTCAGAGCCGGGCGGCGATCAGGGCCGCCAGTGGCAGGACCGGGACGAGTGCGTCGATGCGGTCCAGCACGCCGCCGTGGCCGGGCAGCAGGTTGCTGCTGTCCTTCATGCCGGCGCGGCGCTTCAGCTGGGATTCGAACAGGTCGCCGACCACGCTGGCGGCGACGATGAGGATCAGGACCGCGTACAGTGCAGCCCAGCCGAGACTGGCCTGCACGCGCGCGGCAAAGGTACCGGCGAGCGCATCGCCGCCGAGCAGGATGCTGGCCGTTGCCAGCACCAGCACGGCGATGCCGCCACCGATCGCCCCTTCCCACGATTTGCCGGGCGAGATCATTGGGGCCAGCTTGCGCTTGCCGAAGGCCTTGCCCGAGAAGTAGGCGAAGATGTCGGCGGCCCAGACGATGGCCATCACCGACAGCAGGAACAGGGGCGAATACGCGAACAAGGTCACGATCGCCGCAAAGCAGGCGACCACGGCGATGGCGTAGATCAGGCTCAGGAAGGTATTGCCGGTGCTGTTCAGCGGCGGCAGGCCGAGCTTGAGCGACGGCGCGAAGCGCAGCGCCCACACCAGTACGCCGATGGCGAACCAGAAAGTCGGATCGCTCCCGGGCGCGACGAAGAAGGCGTAGACGAACGCGGCCGTCCAGAACGCGGCGATCAGGGTCGCGCTATTGCTGTGCGGGTTGAACAGGCGGAAGCACTCCCAGATCGCCGCCCCGAAGAATGCCGAGGCAACCACCGCGAACGCCGTGTAGTGGTTGAAATACAGGACCGGCAGCAGCACTGCCAGCAGCACGAGCGCGGTGAGGATCCGGGTCTTGAGCATCGTTGGGCTTATGGGTCGTTCTATGCGTTGGTCTTGTTGGCCACCTGCTCGCCGGTCTGGCCGAAGCGGCGTTCGCGCTGCTGGAACGACGCGATGGCGTCGTCCAGCGCTTCCTTCGAGAAATCGGGCCAGAAGGTCTTGGTGAAGTACAGCTCCGAATACGCCAGCTGCCACAACAGGAAGTTCGAGATGCGCTCTTCTCCGCCGGTACGGATGAACAGGTCCGGCTCGGGCGCGTAGGCCATCGCCAGGTGCGGCGCCAGCATTTCTTCGGTGAATTCGGTCACGCCCGGGTTGGCGGCGACCATCTTGCCGGTGGCCTGCATGATGTCCCAGCGCCCGCCATAGTTGGCGCACACGCTCACCGTCAGGCGGGTATTGTTGGCGGTGCGGCGCTCGGCCGCATTGATCATGTCCTGCAGCTTCGGATCGAAGCGGCTCAGGTCGCCCACGACCTTGAGGCGGATATTATTCGCGTGCATCTTCGACACTTCGCGCTCGAGCGCGGTGACGAACAGGCGCATCAGGAGCGATACCTCCTCGGCCGGACGACGCCAGTTCTCGGACGAAAATGCGAACAGGGTCAGGTATTCGACGCCGCGTTCGACGCAAGCCTCGACGACGCCGCGCACCGCCTCCACGCCCTTGACGTGGCCGGCCACGCGCGGCAGCAGGCGTTTGGTTGCCCAACGACCATTGCCATCCATAATGATGGCGATATGGCGCGGGACGGTCAGCGCTTCGGGTACGGCAGTGGTCGAACTTTTGAACATCGTTGCATCCAGATTGGCAGTCGCGCCCGGGGCATGGCCAGGAGCGCGACAGCCGGTCTTAAAGGGAGTCGGACCGGCCGCAGCAATGCCGGGGCCGGTCCGCCTGGGCGCCGGGGCTCTCGAACGGCAGCCCCGGCATGGCCCGTGTTACACCGTCATGATGTCTTTTTCTTTTTCAGCCAGCAGCTTGTCGATCTCGGCGACGAACTTGTCGGTCAGCTTCTGGACTTCGTCCGATGCGCGACGCTCCTCGTCTTCCGAGGCGGTCTTGTCCTTGACCATCTTCTTCAGCGCTTCGTTGGCATCGCGGCGGATGTTACGCACGGCGATCTTCGCGTCTTCGCCTTCGGTCTTGGTCAGCTTGACCATTTCCTTGCGGCGCTCCTCGGTCAGCGGCGGGGTCGGCACGCGGATGGTGTCGCCCTGCGCCGACGGGTTCAGGCCCAGGTCGGAGTCGCGGATCGCCTTTTCGATGGCGCCGGCCATCTTCTTCTCGAACGGCGTCACGCCGATGGTGCGGGCGTCGATCAGGGTCAGGTTGGCGACCTGCGACAGCGGGGTCGGCGATCCGTAGTATTCGACCGTCACGGAATCGAGGATGCCGGCGTGGGCGCGGCCGGTGCGGACCTTCGCCAGGTTGGCCTTCAGGGTGTCGATGGACTTGGCCATGCGTTCCTGGGCGTTCTTCTTCACATCAGCTAAGGACATGCTGCTCTCCTGTTCTTCTTAATTCAAATGATTCAACTACATTAAATGAAAGCTTAGACGTGCACCAGTGTACCTTCGTCTTCGCCCATGATCACGGCTTTCATGGCGCCCGGCTTGACAATGGAGAAGACCTTGATCGGCAGCTTCTGGTCACGGCACAGGGCGAACGCCGTGGCGTCCATCACCTGCAGGTTCTTGGCGATCGCCTCGTCGAAGGAGATCGAGTTGTAGCGGGTCGCATCCGGATCCTTCTTCGGGTCGGCGGTGTAGACGCCGTCGACCTTGGTCGCCTTCAGGACGATCTCGGCCGAGATTTCCGCACCGCGCAGCGCGGCGGCGGTGTCGGTGGTGAAGAACGGGTTGCCGGTGCCGGCGGCAAAGACGACGACCTTGCCCTCTTCCAGGTATTGCAGGGCCTTCGGGCGGACATAGGGCTCGACCACCTGCTCGATGCTGATCGCCGACATCACACGCGCGGTGATGCCCACATGGCGCATGGAGTCGGCCAGGGCCAGGGCGTTCATGACGGTGGCGAGCATGCCCATGTAGTCCGCGGTGGCGCGGTCCATGCCCTGGGCGCCCGGGGCCACGCCACGGAAGATGTTGCCGCCGCCGATCACGACCGCCACCTGCACGCCCAGCTTCGCCACTTCCGCCACGTCGGCCACCATGCGATCGATGGTCGCGCGGTTGATGCCGAACTGGTCGTCACCCATCAGCGCTTCGCCAGACAGTTTGAGGAGGACTCGTTGGTAGGCTGGTTTTGTCATGATGAAGCGGCTCCTATGTTGTGTGTCGAATTCGGGTCTGACCGGTGCCGGGTGACGTCCTGCCGGCTTCCGGCCTCACCTGCTCCTGGCAGGTGGCGCAGATGGTGCGGCGCGGATCGCACGCTGCACCACCCTACAAAAACGGGCCTTTCGGCCCGCTTTCATATTACTGCTTGTTTGCAGCCATCTGGGCTGCGACTTCTGCTGCGAAGTCGTCGACTTTCTTCTCGATGCCTTCGCCCACGACGTACATCGTGAATGCCTTAACGTTGGCGCCGGCGGCCTTCAGCATCTGCTCGATCGACTGCTTGTCGTTCTTCACGAATGCCTGGTTCAGCAGCGACACTTCCTTCAGGTACTTCTGCACCGAACCGTCGATACGCTTGGCGACGATCTCGGCCGATTGCGGCTGCTTGCCTTCGGCGACGGCCTTGTCGGCGTCTTCCTTGGCCTTCAGTTCTGCAACCGAACGCTCTTTCTCGATCATTTCAGCAGGCACTTGCTCTGCCGACAGGGCGACCGGCTTCATTGCAGCGATGTGCATTGCCACGTCCTTGCCGACCTGGTCTTCGCCTTCGAACTCGACCATCACGCCGATACGGGCGCCGTGCAGGTACGAAGCCAGCTTGGCGGTGGTGTCGAAACGCTGGAAACGGCGCACGGTCATATTCTCGCCGATTTTGCCGATCAGTGCCGTACGCACGTCGTCGAAGGTCTTGCCTTCGTGCTCGATCGCTGCCAGGGCGGCGACGTCGGCCGGGTTCTTCTCGGCGACCAGGCGGGCTGCCAGGTTGGCCATGGCCAGGAATTCTTCGTTCTTGGCAACGAAGTCGGTTTCGCTGTTGATCTCGACCAGCGCGCCGACGTTGCCGGCGATGTAAGCGGCGACCACGCCTTCAGCGGTGATACGCGCGGCTGCCTTCGATGCCTTGCCGCCCAGCTTGACGCGCAGGATCTCTTCGGCACGGGCCATGTCGCCGTCGGCTTCGGTCAGTGCCTTCTTGCATTCCATCATCGGCGCGTCGGTCTTCGCGCGCAGTTCACCCACCATCGCTGCGGTAATTGCTGCCATGTCGTTTCTCCTAAATGTTGATCGAAGAGCGCGCACCTCCAGCGGAGCTGCGCACGATATCTTCTTGCTAAATCTTTTGCTTAAAAAAAGGGGGCTCGTGCCACGGCTCGGCGCCCCCTTTCGATAACCCGGCAGGTCGATCCTGCCGATTAATTATGCCTGCTCGGAAACTTCGACGAAGTCGTCGCCAGCGGCCTTGACCATCTCGACGACTTCGTTGGTGGCGTTGGCGCGGCCTTCCAGGATCGCATCGGCGACGCCGCGTGCGTACAGGGTGATCGCCTTCGACGAGTCGTCGTTACCCGGGATCACGTGGGTGACGCCTTCCGGCGAGTGGTTGGTATCGACCACGCCGATGACCGGGATGCCCAGCTTGCCGGCTTCGGTGATGGCGCCCTTGTGGTAGCCGACGTCGACGACGAAGATCGCGTCCGGGATACCGCCCAGTTCCTTGATGCCGCCGATCGACTTCTGCAGCTTTTCCATTTCGCGCGAGAACATCAGCGCTTCTTTCTTCGACAGCTTCTCGACCGAACCGTCTTCGACCTGGGCTTCCATGTCCTTCAGGCGCTTGATCGAGGTCTTGATGGTCTTGAAGTTGGTCAGCATGCCGCCCAGCCAGCGCTGGTCGACATACGGCACGCCTGCGCGCTGCGCTTCGGCGGCGATGATGTCGCGGGCCTGGCGCTTGGTGCCGACCATCAGGATGGTGCCGCGGTTTGCCGAGATCTGCTTGATGGTCTTCATCGCATCCTGGTACATCGCCATGGTCTTTTCCAGGTTGATGATGTGGATCTTGTTGCGATGACCAAAGATGAACGGTGCCATCTTCGGGTTCCAGAAACGGGTCTGGTGGCCGAAGTGGATACCGGCTTCCAGCATTTCGCGCATAGTAACGGACATGTAATTCTCCAGGGTTGGGTCTTGAACGTAGCCAGTTACCTAGCAGGCACCCTTTGGCGGCCACGCTCGCGATTTCAATTAAAAAAGACTGTTTTTACAACATTGCTCGATGCGAATACGAGCAACCCGAGATTCTAGCCGGATTTGGCTTGCAGTTCAAGGGTTTGCGTAGGCCGGGCGGTAATGCCACCCACCCTACGCAAACGCGCATCCCTTATAATGGCGCAATATCGCCCGCACACCGGGCCAACCACGATCTGCAGGAAAAAACCTTATGGCCACCATCATCAAGACCCCTGACGAAATCGAAGGCATGCGCGTCGCCTGCCGGCTCGGCTCGGAAGTGCTGGACTACATCACCCCGTTCGTCAAGCCAGGCGTCACCACCGGCGAACTCGATCGGCTGGCCCACGACTACATGGTCAATGTCCAGGGCACGGTTCCCGCCACGCTCAACTACGCGCCGCCGGGCTACCCGCCCTTCCCGGGCTCGATCTGCACCTCGCTCAACGACGTGATCTGCCACGGCATCCCGGGCGACCGCGTGCTCAAGAGCGGCGATGCGCTGAACATCGACATCACCCCAATCACCAAGGAAGGCTTCCACGGCGACAACAGCCGCATGTTCCTGGTGGGCGAGCCGTCGATCATGGCGCGCCGCCTGTCGGAGATCACCTTCGAGTGCATGTGGCTCGGCATCGCCAAGGTCCGGCCGGGCGGCCACCTGGGCGACATCGGCCATGCGATCCAGCAGCACGCCGAGAAGAACGGCTACAGCGTGGTGCGCGAATTCTGCGGACACGGCGTAGGCAGGAACTTCCACGAGGAACCGCAGGTGCTGCACTACGGCCGTCCCGGCACCGGGGAACGCCTGGAGCCAGGCATGATCTTCACCATCGAGCCGATGATCAACGCCGGCCGCCGCGACATCAAGGAAATGCCGGACGGCTGGACCATCAAGACCAAGGATCGCAGCCTGTCGGCGCAGTGGGAGCACACCGTGCTCGTCACCGAAACCGGCGTCGAGGTCCTGACGATGTCGGCAGGCAGCCCGCCGCCCCCGGCGATCGTGCTGCCGCTGCTGAACCAGGCCGCCGCCGTTCCGGCCTGAACCGCCTTTCCTTCATACGGTAACGCCATGGGCCAGCCCGCGCTCCTCGACGGCTCGCGCACCGAATTGCGCCAGCGCTTGAAATCCGAGCGCCAGGCCCTGATCGACGCCTTCCGCCACGACGGCAAGCCGGAAAAGCTGCTGCGCGGCCTGCGCACCTGCGTCGACGGCGTGCTGGGCGATGCCTGGCACGCTGCCGGGCTTCCGGCCAATACGGCCCTGGTCGGCGTGGGCGGCTATGGCCGCGGCGAGCTGTTCCCCCACTCCGACGTCGACCTCCTGATCCTGCTCGGCCAGCCGGCCGACGCCCTCACCCAGGCAAAGCTCGAAGCGCTGGTGCAGCTGTTCTGGGACCTGGGCCTCGAGATCGGCCACAGCATCCGCACCGTGGACGAATGCATGGTCGAATCCGGCGCGGACATCACCGTGCAGACCAGCCTGCTGGAGGCGCGCCTCGTCACCGGCGACGCGCATCTGTTCGACGAGCTGCGCCACCGCTACCGCGCGGCCATGGATCCGCAGGCCTTCTTCCAGGCCAAGACCGCCGAGATGCGGGTGCGCCACGCGAAGTACGAATACACGGCCTTCGCGCTGGAACCCAACGTCAAGGAAAGCCCGGGCGCGCTGCGCGACCTGCAGGTGATCCTGTGGGTGGCCAAGGCCGCCGGCCTGGCCGAATCGTGGAGCCAGATGGCGCGCGCCAAGCTGATCACGCGCACCGAGGCGCGCCAGCTGATGGAAAAGGAATACGCCTTCAAGGACATCCGCGTGCGCCTGCACCTGCAGACGAAGCGCCGTGAAGACCGCCTGGTGTTCGACGTGCAGACCGCGATTGCGAAAACCTTCGGGCTGGAGAACGGCGACGGGCGCCGCGCCAGCGAATACCTGATGCAGCGCTACTACTGGGCGGCCAAGACGGTCACCCAGCTCAACACCATCATGCTGCAGAACATCGAGGCGCAGCTGTTCCGGCGCCCGGCCGCCTCCAGCCCGCTCAGCGGCCCGTTCGGGGTACGCTTCAACGAAGTCCACGGCTTCATCGACATCGCCCACGACGACACCTTCGAGCGCCACCCGCCGGCGGTGCTCGAGGTGTTCGTGGCGATGACCGAGCGGCCCGACATCAAGGGATTGAGCGCACGCACCATCCGCGCCCTGTGGCATGCGCGGAACGTCATCGACGACGCCTTCCGCGCCGACCCGGCCAACCGCGCGCTGTTCCTGCGCATCCTGAAAGCGCCCGTCGGCCTCGTGCACGCGCTGCGCCGCATGAACGACATGGGCATCCTGGGGCGCTACCTGCCGGCCTTCCGCAGCATCATCGGCCAGATGCAGCACGACCTGTTTCACGTCTACACGGTGGACCAGCACATCATGATGGTGGTGCGCAACCTGCGCCGCTTCACGATGCCCGAGCATGCGCACGAGTACCCGTTCTGCAGCCAGCTGATCGCCGACTTCCGCGACCGCTGGCTGCTCTACGTGGCCGCCCTGTTCCACGACATCGCCAAGGGCCGCGGCGGCGACCATTCCGAGCTCGGCATGCAGGACGCACGCGAGTTCTGCGTCAGCCACGGGTTGCGCGAGGCCGACACCGAACTGGTGGTGTTCCTGGTGCAGCACCACCTGACCATGTCCACCGTGGCGCAGAAGCAGGACCTGTCCGACCCCGACGTCATCGCCGCGTTCGCCGCCGTCGTGAAGGACGAGCGCCACCTGACGGCGCTGTACCTCCTGACCGTCGCCGACATCCGCGGCACCAGCCCGAAGGTGTGGAATGCCTGGAAGGCCAAGCTGCTGGAAGACCTGTACCGGGTGACCCTGCGCGTGCTGGGCGGCGAGCCGCACAGCACCGACCGCGAGCTGCGCGCCCGCCAGAAGGAAGCGCTGGCCACCCTGCGCCTGTACGGTCTCCCCGCCGATGCGCACGAGGCGCTGTGGCGCCAGCTCGACGTCGCCTACTTCCTGCGCCACGACGCCTCCGACATCGCCTGGCAGACCCGCGCGCTGCACGACAAGGTGGCCAGCGAACGCCCGGTGGTGAAAGCACGCCTGGCCCCGATCGGCGAAGGCCTGCAGGTGGCCGTGTACGTGAAGGACCAGCCCGACCTGTTCGCGCGCATCTGCAGCTACTTCGACCGCAAGAATTTCAGCATCCTGGACGCGAAGATCCATACCACGCGCCACGGCTATGCGCTCGACAGCTTCCTCGTCACCGAGGAGAATTTCGCGGGCAGCTACCGCGACATTATCAACCTGATCGAGCACGAGCTGCACGCCCAGCTGGCGTCGCAGGAAGCCCTGCCCGTCCCGACGCGCGGCCGCCTGTCGCGCCTGTCGCGCACCTTCCCGGTCACCCCGAGCGTGGACCTGCGTCCCGACGAGCGCGGCCAGTTCCACGTGCTCTCGGTGGCGGCCAACGACCGCCCCGGCCTGCTGTACACGATCGCCAGCGTGCTCACCCGCTACCGCATCAACCTGCACACCGCGAAGATCATGACCCTGGGCGAACGGGTCGAGGACGTGTTCCTGATCGACGGCACCGCCCTGGCCAACCCGCGCGTGCAGGTCCAGCTCGAGACCGACCTGCTCGACGCGCTTAAAATCTAGCGCCCGGCATCCAGCGCGCCAGATGCAAGCCCTTCCCTTTACCGTTTTAACTTGATTCCTGTTTTCCGATGACCGAACCTGTCCGCCTCTCCAAACGTATGTCCGAACTCGGCCTGTCCTCGCGCCGCGAAGCCGATGAATGGATCGCCCGCGGCTGGGTGCGGGTGGACGGCAAGGTCGTCTCCGAGCTGGGCAGCAAGGTGCTGCCGCACCAGAAAATCACCGTCGAGCGCCAGGCCGCCGCCGAGCAGTCCAAGCGCGTCACGGTCCTGATCAACAAGCCGGTGGGCTACGTCAGCGGCCAGGCCGAAGACGGCTACAAGCCCGCCGTCACGCTCATCAAGCCCGAGAACCGCTGGCCTGACGATCCTTCTTCCGAACAGTTCCACCCGACCCAGCTGCGCAGCCTGGTGCCGGCCGGGCGCCTCGACATCGACTCGGTGGGCCTGCTGGTGCTGACCCAGGACGGCCGCATCGCCAAGCAGCTCATCGGCGAGAACACGTCGATCGAGAAGGAATACCTGGTGCGGGTGCAGTACACCAAGCCAGGCAAGCTGCCGGATGCGGACCTGAAGAAGCTGAACCACGGCCTGTGGATGGATGGCAAGCCCCTGCTGCCGGCCAAGGTGCGCTGGCAGAACGAGGACCAGCTCAGCTTCACCCTGCGCGAAGGCCGCAAGCGCCAGATCCGCCGCATGTGCGACATGGTGGGCCTGAAAGTGATCGGGCTGAAGCGAGTGCGCATCGGCAAGGTCAAGCTGGGCGACCTGCCGCCCGGGCAATGGCGTTACCTGGGGGCGGACGAGCAGTTCTGAACCGCGGCAAGCCGGCCGCGTTTCTCCGCACCACAGCTTGAAAGCGGTCGCCGCCTCGCGCACATTTTGCCGATCGAAACCTGTGCAAACGCTTCCTGCCAGCCATCTCCAGCGAGTCTTTCCATGATCACCAGCGCACTCCTGAACAGCATTCCGCATATTACCCATGGCTTCGGTAGAGAAGCGGAACTGATACCGGGCGCGCTACAGCCGGTCTGGGATGTGCGGCCAAACAAGAGGCAGGTGCACGGCACCCGTGTCGCGAAGATTGTCGGCATGCACCAGCAAGTCGGCGAGGCCGACGCCTTCCACACGTCGATGCCGGGGATTCCGGTTAGCGTCGTCACGGCCGACTGCGTGCCCCTGCTGCTGGCAAAGCGCGACGGCAGCCACATCGCGGCAGTGCACGCGGGTTGGCGCGGCCTCGCCAGCGGTATCATCCCGACGGTGCTGGATGCGCTGCCAGGAGGACGCGACTGGGTTGCCGCGATCGGCCCGACGATTTGCGCGTCGTGCTACGAAGTGAGCGCAGAACTCGCGGACGAATTCGCATCCCGCTTTCCAGCCATCGCCGCAAGCGAGTTGCTGCCGACACCGCGGCACCTGGACCTGCGCGCCGTGGCGGCCCATCAACTGCGTGAGGCAGGTGTCGAGGCAATCGACCACGTCGGCGGCTGTACGTGCTGCGCACGTGACGAGCACGGTGCGCTCGCCTTCCGCAGCTACCGGCGCGGCGACCGCAATTCGCAGCAGCACGCGGGACTCTATATCCGGCCGGGTTAAGTACGTCTAAGGTCTGCCAAGATTCCTTCTGCCAGCAGAGCAGCATGCGTAGACACCGGGCCTCGATGAACTTCCGGAAGCGGCCTGGAGCAGACCTTCACGCTAATACCTTTCTTGTTGCGAGAGTCCCAATGGATTGGTCCAAAATTTCGGATGTAGACCAGCAAGCTGTTTGCCGAGCAATGCAATATTGGGTAGAGCATTGGGACCAGGAGTGCCCCACACTTTTCGGTATCGAGCCCGATGGTCTGAAGAGAGCTTCGCACCGCTGGCCTTTGACCGTGGGAGAGGAGCAGCCAGGGTTGAAGACGGCAGCGACTGGTGCATTGCGCGAATTACTTTACGGGGCGTCAGCGCTGCCAAAGGCGGCAGTTCCAGGGGTGCTCGGGATTTCCTACGATTCAGCCGAGGCATTGATTCAGAAATTCTGCGAATGACTGCGACAGGTCGGATCCGGTCCTTCGTGACAGTCTGCGATTTTTCGGTCCTGGCAACCTGCTATGCTGAGCTCAACGGCCGGGTTCGGCCAGCAGCGGACATCGAGAATCTGACTAGAGAAACATAGCTTGAGGAAACTATAGTGATTTCTGCGATCGTTGTTCCCATTTTCATGATTTTGTTTGGAATCCCAAACAAAATCATCGACGCTAAACATCGTAAGAGAGGGGCGTACCAACCCGGGCATGAGTGGAGCTATTACGCGAAACTCAGCAAAGAGGGAAATTGGGAAGGAAGGTTTGTGATGTGGTCAGGTTATCTTGCAATCGCTGTCATCCTCGCTGTTATCGCCGAGATGTTTTACGTTCTTTCTCGATAACTAGTGAGTGTTCAGAAGGTATGCTTAGGTGTCGAGTCCCGTTTGATCGTAAACGCGTTTAACGAATAATTCTGGTCGTTTCTGCTGCCATTCCTTGAGCGCGAGGATGGGTGTTTTCGCGTCGAGTGCGCGCTGCGGAATGTGGTGGTTGTACA
>NZ_JBHLWP010000011.1:0-449081 GCF_042432755.1 Massilia consociata | reverse complement strand
AAAGGCTGGTTAGCCTTCTGAAAGACGAACGGCCCGGCCGCAAATGCGACCGGGCCGTCAAGGCAACGCCGAAGCGTTATGCTGTCCGGAAGGTCAAGAAGCTACCTTAACTGAACGGCATTACGCCGCGTGCGGGGTTTTTTATTTGTTTCACCATCCCCTATAATGTTTCACTGTGAAACGCGGATGAAACGCGGGCTTGCAAGGGCGGGGAGGGGCATCCATCTAAGTCCTTGAATCCACACGCAAGCCGGGTCCGGTGCGTCTTCTTATCGCCCTCGGAGCGACTGGCACGCTGCTTGCATACTGTAGCGCATAGCCTACAACGCATCCCTAACGCATCACAGAAAGGACACCATGAGTCATCACTCCGCAGGCGCCGCATTCCGCAAGGCCGTCCAGGAAGAATCCCCGCTGCAGGTGGTGGGCGCGATCAATGCCAACCACGCGCTGCTGGCCAAGCGCGCCGGCTTCAAGGCGATCTACCTGTCGGGCGGCGGCGTGGCCGCCGGTTCGCTGGGCCTGCCGGACCTCGGCATCTCGAACCTGGACGACGTCCTGATCGACGTGCGCCGCATCACCGACGTGTGCGATACTCCGCTGCTGGTCGATATCGACACCGGCTTCGGCGCCTCGGCCTTCAACGTGGCGCGCACCGTGCGCTCCCTGATCAAGGCCGGCGCAGCCGCCTGCCACATCGAGGACCAGGTCGGCGCCAAGCGCTGCGGTCACCGTCCGGGCAAGGAAATCGTGAGCAAGGACGAGATGGTGGACCGCGTCAAGGCCGCCGCCGACGCCCGTACCGACGAGAATTTCGTGATCATGGCGCGCACCGACGCGCTGGCCGTGGAAGGCCTGGACGCTGCCATCGAGCGCGCGGTTGCCTGCGTGGAAGCCGGCGCCGACATGATCTTCCCGGAAGCCATGACGAGCCTGGAGATGTATAAACAGTTCGCCGACGCCGTGAAGGTGCCGGTGCTGGCCAACATCACCGAGTTCGGTTCGACGCCGCTGTTCACCGTCGACGAACTCAAGAGCGCGCACGTCGGCCTGGTGCTGTACCCGCTGTCGGCCTTCCGCGCCATGAACAAGGCGGCCGAGAACGTCTACACCGCGATCCGCCGCGACGGCACCCAGCAGCATGTGCTCGACACGATGCAGACCCGCGCCGAACTGTACGACCGCATCGACTATCACAGCTTCGAAGCCAAGCTCGACGCGCTGTTCGCCCAGAAGAAAACCAAATAAGCAGACTCAAGGAGATCCACGCATGAGCACCCAGACCAACGAAACTCCAACGTTCAAGCCGAAGAAGTCGGTGGCCCTGTCCGGCGTCGCCGCCGGCAACACCGCACTGTGCTCGGTCGGCAAGTCGGGCAACGACCTGCATTACCGCGGTTACGACATCCTGGATGTCGCCAACGCCTGCGAATTCGAGGAAATCGCCTACCTGCTGGTGCACGGCAAGCTGCCCACCGTGGCCGAGCTGAAGGGCTACAAGGCCAAGCTGAAATCGCTGCGCGGCCTGCCGCAGGCGGTCAAGAGCGCGCTGGAAGCGCTACCGGCCGGCGCCCACCCGATGGACGTGATGCGCACCGGCGTGTCGGTGCTCGGCTGCACCCTGCCGGAAAAGGACGACCACAACATCCCGGGCGCGCGCGACATCGCCGACCGCCTGATGGCATCGTTCGGCTCGATGCTGCTGTACTGGTACCACTTCAGCCATTCCGGCCGCCGCATCGACGTGGAAACCGACGACGATTCGATCGGCGGCCACTTCCTGCACCTGCTGCACGGCCACCCGCCACGCGAGTCGTGGGTGCGTGCGATGCACACCTCGCTGATCCTGTACGCGGAACACGAGTTCAACGCCTCCACCTTCACCAGCCGCGTCATCGCCGGCACCGGTTCCGACATCCACTCGGCCATCACCGGCGCGATCGGCGCGCTGCGCGGCCCGAAGCATGGCGGCGCGAACGAAGTGGCGCTGGAGATCCAGAAACGCTACGAGAACGCCGACGAAGCCGAAGCGGACATCCGCAACCGCGTGGCGAACAAGGAAGTCGTGATCGGCTTCGGCCACCCGGTATACACCATCAGCGACCCGCGCAACGTGGTGATCAAGGAAGTGGCGCGCACGCTGTCCTCGGCATCCGGCTCGATGAAGATGTTCGACATCGCCGAGCGCCTGGAATCGGTGATGTGGGAAGTCAAGAAGATGTTCCCGAACCTGGACTGGTTCTCGGCCGTGTCGTACCACATGATGGGCGTGCCGACCGCGATGTTCACGCCGCTGTTCGTCATCTCGCGCACCTCCGGCTGGGCCGCGCACATCATCGAGCAGCGCATCGACAACAAGATCATCCGCCCGAGCGCGAATTACGTGGGTCCGGAAGACCTGCAGTTCGTGCCGATCGCGGATCGGAAGTAAAAAAGTACCCGCGGCCCCTGATTCGTCTTTCCCGCGAAGGCGGGAACCCAATTTGTGTGCAGGCCGCTCACGCAAACTTGGATCCCCGCCTTCGCGGGGATGACGGTTTTAAGGGTGGCTAAGCAAGCGAGCGCACCGAGCAAACGAGCTTCACATGATGAACACCAACCACCGCAAACCCCTCCCTGGCACCAGCCTGGACTACTTCGACACACGCGCCGCGGTCGATGCCATCCAGCCCGGCGCCTATGACACGCTGCCCTACACCTCGCGCGTGCTGGCCGAGAACCTGGTCCGCCGCTGCGACCCGGCCAGCATGACCGACAGCTTGAAACAGATCATCGAGCGCAAGCGCGACCTCGACTTCCCGTGGTTCCCGGCGCGCGTGGTCTGCCACGACATCCTGGGCCAGACCGCGCTGGTCGACCTGGCCGGCCTGCGCGACGCCATCGCCGCACAAGGCGGCGACCCGGCCCTGGTCAATCCCGTGGTGCCGACCCAGCTGGTGGTCGATCACTCGCTGGCCGTCGAGTGCGGCGGCTTCGATCCGGACGCCTTCGCCAAGAACCGCGCCATCGAGGACCGCCGCAACGAAGACCGCTTCCACTTCATCGAGTGGACCAAGAAGGCCTTCCAGAACGTCGATGTGATCCCGCCGGGTAACGGCATCCTGCACCAGATCAACCTGGAGCGCATGTCGCCGGTGATCCAGCAGGAGAACGGCGTGGCCTATCCGGACACCCTGGTCGGCACCGACTCGCATACCCCGATGGTCGACGCCCTGGGCGTGATCGCCATCGGCGTGGGCGGCCTGGAAGCCGAGAGCGTGATGCTGGGTCGCGCCTCGTACATGCGCCTGCCGGACATCGTCGGCGTCGAGCTGACGGGCAAGGCGCAGCCGGGCATCACCGCCACCGACATCGTGCTGGCGCTGACCGAGTTCCTGCGCAAGTCGAAAGTAGTGTCCGCCTACCTCGAGTTCTACGGGGAAGGCGCATCGAGCCTGACCCTGGGCGACCGCGCCACCATCTCGAACATGGCCCCGGAATTCGGCGCCACCGCCGCGATGTTCTACATCGACGAGCAGACCATCAAGTACCTGCGCCTGACCGGCCGCGAGGAAGAGACCGTGCAGCTGGTCGAAGCCTATGCGAAGGAAGCCGGCCTGTGGGCCGACAGCCTCAAGACCGCCCAGTACGAGCGCGTGCTGTCCTTCGACCTGTCGTCCGTGGTGCGCAACATCGCCGGACCGTCGAACCCGCACAAGCGCGTGCCGACCTCGGAGCTGGCCGAACGCGGCATTGCCGTCAAGGTGGAGAACCGGGTTGACAACGACCCCGGCCTGATGCCGGACGGCGCCGTGATCATCGCGGCCATCACCAGCTGCACCAACACCAACAACCCGCGCAACATGATCGCGGCCGGCCTGATTGCCCGCAATGCCAACCGCGCGGGCTTGACCCGCAAGCCCTGGGTCAAGAGCTCGCTGGCGCCTGGCTCCAAGGCCGTGGCACTGTACCTGGAAGAAGCCGGCCTGATGCCGGAACTGGAGAAGCTGGGCTTCGGCGTGGTGGCCTTTGCCTGCACCACCTGCAACGGCATGAGCGGCGCACTCGATCCGGTCATCCAGCAGGAGATCATCGAACGCGACCTGTACGCGACTGCCGTCCTGTCGGGCAACCGCAACTTCGACGGCCGCATCCACCCGTATGCCAAGCAGGCCTTCCTGGCTTCGCCGGCGCTGGTCGTGGCCTATGCGATCGCCGGCACCATCCGCTTCGACATCGAGAAGGACGTGCTGGGCGTGGATGCGAATGGCGCGCCCATCCGCCTGGCCGACCTGTGGCCGACCGACGAGGAGATCGACGCCGTGGTGGAACGCGCCGTCAAGCCGGAGCAGTTCCGCAAGGTCTACACGCCGATGTTCGCGCGCGTGGTCGACGACGGTGCGAAGGTGAGCCCGCTGTACGACTGGCGAGCGCAGAGCACCTACATCCGCCGTCCGCCGTACTGGGAAGGCGCGCTGGCGGGCGAGCGTACCTTGGCCGGCATGCGTCCGCTGGCGGTCCTGGGCGACAACATCACCACCGACCACCTGTCGCCGTCGAACGCGATCCTGCCGGATTCGGCCGCCGGTGAATACCTGGCGAAGATGGGCCTGCCGGAAGAGGACTTCAATTCGTACGCGACCCACCGCGGCGACCACCTGACCGCGCAGCGCGCCACCTTCGCGAATCCAACCCTGAAGAACGAGATGGTGGTTGATGCCATGGGCAACGTGAAATCGGGTTCGCTGGCGCGCATCGAGCCGGACGGCCTGGTTACGCGCATGTGGGAAGCCATCGAGACCTACATGGAACGCAAGCAGCCCCTGATCGTGATCGCCGGCGCCGACTACGGCCAGGGCTCGTCGCGCGACTGGGCGGCCAAGGGCGTGCGCCTGGCGGGCGTGGAAGCGATCGTGGCCGAGGGCTTCGAGCGCATCCACCGCACCAACCTGGTGGGCATGGGCGTGCTGCCGCTCGAGTTCAAGCCGGGCGTGAACCGCTTGAGCCTGGGCATCGACGGGACCGAGACCTTCGATGTGATCGGCGAGCGTACCCCGCGCACCGACCTGACGCTCGTCATCCACCGCCGGAACGGCGAGCGCGTGGAAGTCTTGGTAACCTGCCGCCTCGACACCGCCGAGGAAGTGGCGATCTACGAGGCGGGCGGCGTGCTGCAGCGCTTCGCGCAGGATTTCCTCGAGTCGTCGGTCCCCAAGGTAGCTGCCTGAGCGGACACGGCACACATTATTTGACGCGCCATTTGCACGTCGTCCCCGCGCAGGCGGGGACCCAATTTCTGTTTGCGTACTCGGCACGTTGGCAAAATTGGGCTCCCGCCTTCGCGGGAGCGACGTTCACTTGCCAACAATGAACGAACCCGACGCGATATGCCACATACCCCCCAAATCAAGATTCCCGCCACCTACATGCGCGGCGGCACCAGCAAGGGCGTCTTCTTCCGCCTGCAAGACCTGCCCGAAGCGGCGCGCGTGCCCGGCCCCGCGCGCGACGCGCTCCTGCTGCGCGTGATCGGCAGCCCCGACCCCTACGGCAAGCAGATCGACGGCATGGGCGGCGCTACTTCGAGCACGAGCAAGGCCGTCATCGTCGCCAGGAGCGAACGCCCGGACCACGACGTCGACTACCTGTTCGGCCAGGTGTCGATCGACAAGCCCTTCGTGGACTGGAGCGGCAACTGCGGCAACCTGTCGTCGGCGGTCGGCTCGTTCGCCATCGCCAGCGGCCTGGTCGACCCGGAACGCGTTCCGCAAAGCGGCATGGCCACAGTACGCATCTGGCAGGCCAACATCGGCAAGACCATCATCGCCCACGTTCCCGTCACGAACGGCGAAGTGCAGGAAACCGGCGACTTCGAACTGGACGGCGTGACCTTCCCGGCCGCCGAGGTGCAACTCGAGTTCCTCGACCCGGCTGCCGAGGAAGAGGGCGCCGGCGGGTCGATGTTCCCGACCGGGAACCTGGTCGACGAGCTGGAGGTGCCGGGCGTCGGCACCTTGAAGGCGACCATGATCAACGCCGGCATCCCGACCATCTTCGTGAACGCGGACGCCATCGGCTACGACGGCACCGAACTGCAGGAGGCCATCAACGGCGACCCGCGCGCGCTGGCCATGTTCGAGACCATCCGTGCCCATGGCGCCCTGCGCATGGGCCTGATCTCGAGCATCGAGGATGCCGCCAAGCGCCAGCACACGCCCAAGCTTGCCTTCGTGGCCAAGCCGGCCAGCTACGTCGCGTCGAGCGGCAAGCAGGTCAATGCCGGCGACATCGACCTGCTGGTGCGCGCGCTGTCGATGGGCAAGCTGCACCATGCGATGATGGGGACGGCCGCCGTCGCGATCGGCACCGCCGCCGCCATTCCCGGCACCCTGGTCAACCTGGCCGCGGGCGGGGGCGAACGCACCGCCGTGCGCTTCGGCCACCCGTCGGGCACCCTGCGCGTGGGCGCGCAAGCGCTGCAAACGAACGGCGAATGGCGCGTTGCCAAGGCGATCATGAGCCGCAGCGCACGCGTGCTGATGGAAGGCTGGGTGCGCGTCCCTGGGGATTCCTTCTAGCAACACTGATGGGCCGCAACAACACGGCCCGTCTTCTGTGTTTGTTATTTTTGGAGCATCGCGGATTTGTGGTTTATGATTTCTTAATGGCAACCTAGCCGAGAGAAAATCAACAATCACATGGACCGACTATCCAGCGAGATCGAGCTCGCGGCCGGGATCTCCCCTGCAGGGAAGCAGCTGCCGGTCGACCCGCGCGACCTCGAACACGAGATGCTGCAGGTGGCGCTGCGCGAACAGCGTGCCATCCTCGAGAATGCGCCG
Organism: Massilia consociata; assembly: GCF_042432755.1. NCBI lineage: Bacteria > Pseudomonadati > Pseudomonadota > Betaproteobacteria > Burkholderiales > Oxalobacteraceae > Massilia > Massilia consociata. The sequence goes on along the minus strand of NZ_JBHLWP010000011.1, from coordinate 442,260 downwards.
GTAGGCATCCTGTTTACCTTGCCCGGCCAGTTCAAGTCCTGCAATCCGCGCATCTGCGAGATGCTCGGGTACTCCTACGCAGAGATGTCCCAGTTGCATCCGCGCGACGTGTTCGGTTCTCCCGATGCTTACCAGGACCTGATCGGCGAGGCTTATCCGGTACTCGCCACCGGCGGCTTGTTCGAGAAGGGCGAGCATCCGTTCCGGCGGCGCGACGGGTCGATGATGTGGGCCCGGCTGCGTGCACGCGCGGTCGATCCCGCTACGCGCGAGGCGGGCACGATCTGGATCGTCGAAGACGTGACCGATGCGCGCCAGACCCTGATCGAGGTCCAGGCCATCATGGCCAACGCCACGATCGGCATCGTGTTCGTGCGCAACCGCGTGATCCAGCGCTACAACCCGGCCTTCGCCGCGATGTTCGGCTACCGCGACGGCGAGGCGCTCGGCCGCTCGACCCGTATCCTCTACCCGGACGACCAGACCTATCTCGACGCCGGCGCCAAGAGCTATCCCCTGCTGGGACGCGGCATCCCCTACCGCAACGAGGCCGAGTTCGTGCGCAAGGACGGCGAGCGCCTCTGGGTCCAGCTCAACGGCTACCTGTTCAATCCGGGGGACCCGGAACTGGGAACGATCTGGATGTTCGAGGACCGCACCCGCGAGAAGCGCGACGAGGTCCAGTTGCGCAATGCGCTGATGGAGAACCGTGCCATCCTCGACAATGCCGTGCTGGGCATCGCGGTGGTCGAGAACGGCGTGACCCTGCACTGCAACAGCAAGATGGAGGAACTGTTCGGCAGCCCGCCCGGGGGCATGGACGGCAGGCCGGTGCGGGCGCTGTACCCGGATGAGGCGACCTGGCGCATGGCGCGCACGGACACCGCGCGCAGCTTCGACGCCGGGCAGGTGCATACCGGGGAGTACCAGATGGCGCGGCGCGACGGCGCGCGCTTCTGGGCCCGGCTGTCCGGCCGCCTGTTCGACGTCGAGAAGAAGAGCGGGCGCAGCGTCTGGCTGCTCGACGACGTCACCGCGCAGCGCGAGGCCGCCGATGCGATCCGGCGCGCGCGCGACGAGCTCGAAATCCGCGTGGCCGAGCGCACCGCCGAACTGGCGGGGGCCAACCAGCTGCTGCAGGAGGAAATCAACGAGCGGCGCCAGGCCGAGGCGCGCGCGCACCACATGGCTTACCACGACAGCCTGACCGGGCTGCCGAACCGTGCGCTGCTGTCCGACCGGCTCGACTGCGCCCTGCGTACGGCGCAGCGCAATTTCGCGCGCAGCGGGAAGGGGAGCCGCAACAGGCTGGCGGTCATGTTCCTCGACCTCGACCGCTTCAAGAACATCAACGATTCGCTCGGCCACGCCACCGGCGACCACCTGCTGCGCGAAGTCGCCCGGCGCCTGTGCGCGGCGGTGCGCCACAGCGATACCGTGGCGCGCCTGGGCGGCGACGAATTCGTCGTGCTGCTGCCGGAAGTGGGTGGGGCGCAGGAATGCGCGCAGGTCGGCGACAAGATCATCGAGGCGCTGTCCACGCCGTTCCCGTTCGAAGGACACAGCCTGCACATCTCGCCGTCGATCGGCATCTGCCTGTGCCCGGACGACGGCGGCGACGTCGAGACCCTGATGCGCCATGCCGACGCCGCGATGTATCACGCCAAGGGCGCGGGCCGCAACAATTACCAGTTCTTCGACCAGCGCATGAACCAGGCGGCGGCGCGCCGCTTCGCGCTGGAATCGAGCCTGCGCGGCGCACTGGCGAACGAAGAGTTCGAGCTGCACTACCAGCCGATCATCGACACGGCCACGCGCCGGCTGCATGCGCTCGAAGTGCTGCTGCGCTGGCGCCGTGGCGGCAGGGACGGCGGCGGGGTCCTGGTCGGCCCCGACGAGTTCATCCCGATCCTGGAAGAGAACGGGATGATCGTGGCGGTAGGGGAGTGGGTGATCCGCAGCGCCTGCGAGCAGAGCATGGCCTGGCAGGCGCTGGGCCTGGCCGCGGTGCCGCTGGCGATCAACCTGTCGGCGCGCCAGTTCATGCACGACGGACTGGTGGCGTCGATCCGCCGCATCGTCGGCGCGACCGGAATCGATCCGTCGCTGGTGGAGTTCGAGCTCACCGAGACGGCGCTGATGCAGCACGGCGGACGGACGCTCGACATCCTGCGCCAGATCAACGGCATGGGGATGCGCCTGTCGATCGACGATTTCGGCACCGGCTATTCGAGCCTGGCCTACCTGAAGCGCTTCCCGGTCCGCAAGATCAAGATCGACCGCGCCTTCGTGCGCGAGCTCGAGGCCAGTTCCGAAGACCGGGCCATCGTCGCGGCCGTGATGGCGCTGGCGAACAGCCTGCAGCTGTCGGTGGTGGCGGAGGGCGTCGAGACGGAAGGGCAGTACGAGCTGCTGCGCGGCCATGGCTGCCAGTTCGCGCAGGGTTACCTGTTCGCGCGCCCGCTGCCGGCCGCCGAGGCGGCGCGCCTGCTGGTCAGCTCCGTCCTGGATGCGATCGACGGGTAATCAGTCCGCCAGCGTCGCCACTACCGGCGCATGGTCCGACGGCTGTTCCCACTTGCGCGTCTCGCGGTCGATGTGGCAGGCCGTGCAGCGCTTGGCGAGGTCGTTCGTGAGCAGGATGTGGTCGATGCGCAGCCCGCGGTTGCGGCGGAAGGCCATCTGGCGGTAGTCCCACCAGCTGTACTGTTTCTCCGGCTGATCGAACAGGCGGAAGGCATCCTGCAGCCCCAGGCTTATTAGCGCCTGCATCTGCTCGCGCTCCGGCGGCGTGAAGTGGATGTGGTTTTCCCATTCGGCCGGGTCGTGCACGTCGCGCTCCTCGGGTGCGATGTTGTAGTCGCCGAGCAGGGCCAGGTGCGGATGCGCCTGCATCTCGGCCGCCACCCACTCGCGCAGAGCGGCCAGCCACGCCATCTTGTAGGCGAACTTGTCGCTGCCGATTTCCTGACCGTTCGGCATGTAGGCGCAGATGATGCGCATGCCGGCGATGGTCGCCGCAATGATGCGCTGCTGTTCGTCCTCGAAGCGCGGATTGTTCTTTTGTACGTCTTCGACCGGATGCTTCGACAGGATGGCTACCCCGTTGTAGGTCTTCTGGCCGGTGTAGGCCACCTGGTAGCCGGCCGCCTCGATCTCCGCCACCGGGAATTTGTCGTCGGTGAGCTTGGTCTCCTGGATGCACAGCACATCGACAGGATTGGCTTCGAGCCAGGTGAGCAGGTGCTGCAGGCGGACCTTCAGCGAGTTGACATTCCAGGTGGCAATCTTCATGGGGCAGCGGCGTGTAGTGTGGCAAAGGCGGCATCATAACCGTTTGCCGGGAAGGCGGACAGCTGCGTCGGCCGGACCGGGATGCTTGTACCAGCAACCCGCCATTATTCCTGGCGCATCGTGCCGGGAGTGGGCTTATGTGGGCAGAATAATGTAAGCAGATGTGACAGTTGTATTGATGCCCGCCGCATGGAAACTGTTGTTTAGCTGCCCATAACGTTGCGTGCGGAGCAAGTGTCTGTGTTAAAATGACTTAATAGAATATTAAAAAATGTGCCAGTTTTTCGCGGATAGGGCTGTAAAAACATACGCGGAAGAATTAAACTAGCACCGCGGCATGTAACACTGTTGCCGCATGGGAATAAAATTATTGCGTCAGTGCAACTAACGTTGTACCATTTGCGGATTGAATGATGTTCGGACAGCACCATGACACGGCATGTGCCGGACAGGGGTGTTGCAGTGCAAAATGGTACTATTTCGAAACATTGCTTTTTCGATAGCACATGAACCCGAACGACGATTTACAAAGGACTGAAATGCGCACTGCATTCGAAGCGTGGGCCCAGCGCGAAGGCCACATTGTTCGCCGCCGCGAGGACAAGCCCGAAGAATACCTCGTGTATGAAACCCAGCGCCGCTGGGTGATCTGGCAGGCTGCCCTGACGCACGGCGCCAAGGCGGCCGCCGAGGCGCCGTCGAAGTTTGCCAAGGAGCCGGAGCAGAAGCCTGCCGTCACGCAGGACGAAGCCACGGTGCGCAACCGCGTGCTGAACGAAGTCCTGGACGCGTTCAGCGAACTGGACGAAGCTGCCGGCATGGAAGGCGTGCTGAAAGTTATCCAGGGCCTCAAGAAGAAGCAGAAGGCCCTGGCCGATACCAAGGCCTGATCTGCCGGTGGTACGTTACCGCCACTACAAGGGCGGCGTCTACGAGCTGGTCTGCGAGGCCGTGCTGGAAGCGGACCACACGCCGGTGATGGTCTACCGCGGCCAGGACGGCGCCGTCTGGGTGCGGCCGAAGGCCGCGTTCTTCGAAAACGTCGTGGTCGACGGCGTGGCGGTGCCGCGCTTTTCGCCCCATCCTTAGCACGATCTCCCGCCTTGCTCCGGGCCGCGTGCCCGACACAATGGGCCCTTCAGCATTTGCTCCTGCTGCCGTTAACGGCGCATGAAGCATTATCTGCCAGGTCCCATGTCGCGCTTTCTTTCCCTCCTGCCGGCCCTGCCGCTGCTGCTCGGCGGCTGCGCCACGCTGTCCGACTCTCCCGTGCAGCAACTCGAACTGCATGCCGTGCTCGACTACCGGGAGGTCGCTGGCGTAGGGTGCATCCTGAATAACGACAAGGGGCGCTGGTTCGTGGTCGTGCCGGGGCGCGTGACCGTCACCCGCAGCAGCCAGCCGCTCACCGTTACCTGCAAGAAGGATGGCATGCGCATCGCGCAGGAAGTCGTCGGCGCGCGTGCAGATACGGCCAGCATGATGGGCAATGTCGTGATCAGTGCGGGGCTGGGGCAGTTGGTGGACCGGCACTCGGGAGCGGGATATGGGTATCCGGCGCATGTCACGGTGCTGATGGAGGCGGTGAACAGGCGCGAGGAGCTGGCGGAGCAGCAGCGGGTGGAGTCACCGGTGTTCTGATGCCATCGACTGGCGGCGATCCATGCGAAACAGCCCCGCAAGCGGGGCTGTTTTCACTGATGAAATAATATTTCATCTTGAATGCCGCCGTGAAATATTCTTTCATGGCGGCATGCGGTCACTGTCTTACACGCGGTTCATCAGGAACGTGGTCAGCAGCGGCACCGGGCGACCGGTCGCACCCTTGTTCGCGCCCGACTTCCAGGCGGTGCCGGCGATGTCCAGGTGCGCCCAGGTGTACTTGCGGGTGAAGTTCTCCAGGAAGCAAGCCGCCGTGATCGAGGCCGCGCCCGGGGTGCCGATGTTGGCCAGGTCGGCGAAGTTCGACTTGAGCTGCTCGTTGTAGTTCTCGCCCAGCGGGAAACGCCATGCCACGTCGCCCGCCTGCTTGCCGGCGTCCAGCAGTTCCTGCGCCAGGGCATCGTGCGCGTCGTCGTGGCGGGTGAACAGGCCGCTGGTGTGGTGGCCGAGGGCCACGATGCAGGCGCCGGTCAGGGTGGCGACGTCGACCACGGCGGCCGGCTTGAAGCGCTCGGCGTAGGTGAGGGCGTCGCACAGGATCAGGCGGCCTTCGGCGTCGGTGTTCAGGATTTCGATGGTCAGGCCGTTCATCGAGGTCACGATGTCGCCCGGCTTGCTGGCGCGGCCCGACGGCATGTTCTCGCAGGCGGCCACGATGCCGATCACGTTCAGCTTCAGGCCCATCTCGCCGATGGCGCGGAAGGTGCCCAGCACCGAGCCGGCGCCGCACATGTCGTACTTCATCTCGTCCATGTTCGGACCCGGCTTGAGCGAGATGCCGCCGGTATCAAAAGTGATGCCCTTGCCGACCAGGACCACCGGTGCATCCTTCTTGTTGCCGCCCATGTGCTTGAGCACGATGAACTTCGGCGCTTCGTCGCTGCCCTTGGCCACCGACAGGAAACTGCCCATCTTCAGCGCTTCGAGCTGCTTGCGCTCCAGGACTTCGATGTCGAAGCCGTATTCGGTGGCAAGCTGGCGCGCGGTGTTGGCCAGGTAGGTCGGGGTGCAGACGTTCGGCGACAGGTTGCCCAGTTCCTTGGTCAGCGCCATGCCGTTCGAGATCGCGACGGCCTGCGCCAGCACCGGCTTGAGTTGCGTGACCGCGTTGGCGGCGTCGGCCGCGATGACGATCTTGCGCACGCCGGCGGGAGCCGGTTCCTTCTTGCTCTTCTGGCTATCAGTACGGTGTTCGGTCTCATTGGCGGCGATCACGAGTGCGCGCACTGCCCAGTTGATGTCCCGCTCTTTCACATCCGCGACCGGGAATGCGATAATGGCATCCTGGCTGCCCAGCGTGCCGAACACCTTCAGGGCCGCGCCGACGGCGGTGGTATAGCTCTTGTCGCTCACGGCCTCGTCGGTGCCCATGCCCACCAACAGCACACGCGCCGCGGCGACGCCACCGACGCCGCGCAGCAGCAGGGTCGAACCAGCCTTGCCGCTGATGTCGCCGGACTTGACCGCCGCGGTGATTTCGCCGCTGGCATCCAGGGCTTTTGCAGCCTGCGACAGTTTCTTGTTTTCGAACACGGCGACTGCCACCACGCCGGCTTTTGCAGCGGCCAGGGTGTTCTTGGTGTCGAATGCTTTTATGCTAAAGTCCATTTTTGGTTCTCCGTTTCTGTTTTGGCGTACCGTGGCTCACTCAGCGCGGCGTACTGCCCAACCTGCAATTATATCTATTGAATGATCTTTCGACGCGCCCTGCAACGTGAATTGGTGAGTTCGGCCGGCGCCACCTTTACGGTGCTGTTCACGATCCTGGTTACCTGGACCCTGATTTCCGTCCTCGGCAAGGCCGCTGGCGGCAAGGTCGATTCGGGCGATGTCCTGGCCCTTATCGGATTTGCCATTCTGAATTATCTGCCAACCATCCTGACTCTCACCACCTTTATTTCGGTGCTGGCCGCGGTCACGCGCAGCTACCGCGATTCCGAGATGGTCGTGTGGTTCGCATCGGGCATGTCGCTGCGGCGCTGGATCCGTCCCGTATTGACCTTCGGCCTGCCGGTGGTGGCGCTGGTGGCGGCGCTGTCGCTGTTCGTCACGCCCTGGGCGGCGATGAAGCGCACCGAATTCGTCGAGCGCTTCCAGAAGCGCGAAGACCTCAAGCGCGTGGCGCCCGGCCAGTTCCGTGAATCCTCGTCCGCCGACCGCGTGTTCTTCGTGGAGCGCTCCACCGCCGGGGCCACGGTGGTGCAGAACGTGTTCGTCAGCTCGAACGACCAGAACGGCGGCAATGCGGTCGTCGTCGCCAGGGAGGGCGTGATCGAGACCGACGCCAAGGGCGGGCAGTACCTGGTGCTGACCGACGGCCGGCGCTACCAGGGCACCCCGGGGCAGGCCGATTTCCAGTCGATGGAGTTCGAGCGCTACAGCATGCGCGTGGCTACCCGAATGCCGGTGCTGGGCGCCGACACGCCGATCAACGCGCTGCCCACGGCCGCGCTGCTGGCGGTCGAGAACCAGTACACGCGCGCCGAACTGCTGGCGCGCATCTCGGCGCCCATCGTCTGCCTGGTACTGATGCTGCTGGCGATCCCGCTCGGCTTCGTCAACCCGCGCGCGGGCAGCTCGGCCAACATGATCCTCGCGCTGCTGATCTTCTTCACCTATAACAACCTGACCAAGCTGCTCGAGAACAGCGTCAAGCGCGGCAAGCTCGAGTTCGCCGTGGCCTGGTGGCCGCTGCACCTGGCGGCCGCGCTGGCGGTGCTGGCGCTGTTCGCCTGGCGCCTGAACGTCAACCACCGCTGGCATCCGCTGGTCCTGATCAACGCCTGGAAGCGGCGCCGCCTGCTCAGGGCGGGCGCGCAGCAGCCGTCCCAGGCCCCGCTGGCGAAGGTGGAGGCCGAATGACGATCCTGCAACGCTACTTCGCCGTCAGCATCCTGCAGGCGGTCGCCTTCGTGCTGCTCGCCTTCCTCGGCCTGATCTCGTTCATGGACCTCACCGGCGAACTGCCGTCGGTGGGCAAGGGCGGCTACGAATTCCAGCATGCGCTGCTCTACGTGCTGCTGCTGGTGCCGGGCAACGTGTACCAGGTGCTGCCGGTGGCGGCGCTGATCGGCACCATCTACACGATGGCGCAGTTCGCATCGAGCTCCGAGTTCACCATCATGCGCGCATCCTCGATGTCGACCCGGATGGCCGCCACGATGCTCTTCAAGATCGGCCTCGTGCTCGTGGGGGTCGCCTTCGTGTTCGGCGAACTGATCACGCCGCGCACGGCGCCGCTGGCCGAGCGTGTGCGCCTGGCGGCCAAGGGCTCGACCCTGTCGGCCGAATTCCGCTCGGGAATGTGGACCAAGGACAGCATCCATACCGATGGCGTCAAGGGCCCGGTGATCGGCACGCGCTTCTTCAACGTGCGCCAGATCCGCCCGGACGGCCAGCTGGTGGACGTGCGCCTGTACGAGTTCGATACCAACATGCACATGCGCGCGCTGATCACCGCGGCCAGCGGCACCTACCGCGGCAACAACACCTGGCGCCTGACCGACGTGAGCCAGACCGTCTTCACCAACAGCCGCACGCCGCCCGCGCCCGGCGCCGCGGCGCAGCAAGCGCAGGGCATCCAGGCCGGCTTCGGCCAGGAGACGGCTGCCGTCGGCACGCGCAAGCTGGCCTCGATGGACCTGGCGTCGGAGATCACCCCGAAGATCCTGTCGGTATCGCGCTCCGACCCGGAACGCATGTCGGCCAACGAACTGGCGGTCTACACCCGCCACCTGGCCGAGAACCGCCAGGAGACCGACCGCTTCAAGGTGGCGTTCTGGAAGAAGCTGTTCGACCCGGTGTCGATCCTGGTGCTGATGGCGCTGGCGCTGCCCTTCGCCTACCTGCACACGCGCAGCGGCGGCGTGAGCCTCAAGATCTTCGTGGGCATCATGATCGGCGTGAGCTTCCTGCTGCTGAACGCGCTGTTCTCGCACCTGGGCGTGCTGACGGCGCTGCCCGCGTTCTTCACCGCGGCTGCCCCGAGCATGCTGTTCCTGCTGCTGGCGCTGGGCGCCCTGTGGTGGGTGGAAAGGCATTGATGAGCAAAGCACTCGTCCTGTTCGCCCATGGCGCCCGCGCGCAGGCATGGGCCGCTCCCTTCGAACGCCTGCAGGCCCAGGTCAGGGCGCAGGTGGAGGCCCAGTCCCTGGAGTGCGCCGTGACGTTGGCCTTCCTCGAGCTGATGACGCCGAGCCTGCCCGTCGCCATCGACGCCCTGGTGGCGCAGGGTGCCGACGACATCACCGTGGTGCCGGTGTTCCTGGGGCAGGGAGGGCACCTGCTGCGCGACCTGCCCCAGCTCACCGACGCCATCCGCGCCGCGCATCCGGGCCTGCGCCTGCAGGTGGTGGGGGCCATCGGCGAAGACCCCGGCGTACAGGCGGCGATGCGCGATTACTGCATCCGCTCGCTTGCGTAAGCACAGCCGCGCCGGCCTGTCCATGCCGGCCACGCGCGATGCTGGCGGAGTGCTAACACCTCTGGCAAAGGCGCTAATGTTCCGTTGGATTCCTGCCAAATTTCCGTAAGGAATTTAATTTCTACCTTTCAATAGTGGTTTCCGTAGGGCATGATAATTGCTGGCACCGCGCCATCCCGGCGCGACGAGCCAGCCTATCCGCCCCATGAGCACCGAGACCATTGACTACGCACCGGTCGCCATCATCGACGACCGCGACACGATCTTTACCACCCTGCGCAACGGCGACGTCGCCGCCGTCCTGACGCCGATCGACTGGGGCCAGTTGACCGGCGGACGCTGGGTCATCGACGGCCAGTCGGTGGCGGGGCTGTTCTCGATTTCCTACAACCCGGCGACGGACGAGACAGCGCGCCTGGTGGTCAACAATGCCGCGCTGCTGCCCGAGGCGGGCTCGCACGTCAGCGTCACGGTGCATTATTACGACCGCTACCAGATCGACGGCTATGGCAACCCGCTGCCGGGCCGCGGCATCGCCGAGACCCTGGTCTACGGCATCGAGGCAGGCACGACCCGCGACCTGGCCGGCTTCGGCAACGACCTGGCCCTGGGGCAGGGCACCGCAGTGGCCAACCCGGCCCTGGCCACCCTGGCCGACGGCAGCTTCGTCGCCGTCTGGCAGGCGCCGGACGCGGCCGGCGGCGGCCTGATGGCCCAGGTCCGCGACGCGGCCGGCACGGCGCGCGGCGCGGCCTTCGCGCTGACCTCCGCCACGGATGGGGCGATCGAGGGCGAACCGGCCGTGGCCGCCCTCGATGGCGGCCTGTTCGTGACGGCCTACACGGTCGTGGCCGGCGGCATGGCGAGGGTGGCCTATCGCATCGTCGATGCGGCCGGCAATGGCGGCGCGCAACAGTATGCGGACCTGGGCCCGGCCGGCGACACCGCCATGCCCGACGTCGTGGCCCTGCCTGGCGGCGGCTTCGCGATTGCCTGGCGCGCCGGCGGCCAGGTGCACGTGCGCGTTGCCGATGGCGCCGGCAAGCTGGGCGCCGAACAGCTCTACGGCAGCCTGGGCACGGCCTACAGCCCGTCGCTGGCGACGGCCGGCTCGACCTATGTCGTGAGCTGGGGCGAAATCGGCGACGGCAACGTCTACGCGGCGGTCAATGGTCGCGCCCCGGTCGCGGTCAACGGCGACGGCCTGGCAGCCAGCATCGCCACCGCGGCGCCGCTGCCGCACGCGGTCACGCTCAAGGACGGCAGCTTCGTGGTGGCCTGGGACAGCTACGCCAATTCGCCGATCGGCTTCGCCATCAGCGATATCTTCTTCCAGCGCTTCGATGCCGGCGGCAACCGCCTGGGCGGCGTGGTACAGGCCAACCTCGACAGCGGCGGCGGCCGTTACGACGCCTCGGTGACGGCGCTGTCGGATGGCGGTTTCCTGGTCGCCTGGCAGTCGCAATCGGGCGACTTCGACGGCAACGGCATCTTCGGGCGCCGCTTCGGCGCGGACGGCCAGGCAAGCGATGCCCGCGAATTCGCGATCAACGAGGTGCGCGCAGGCGACCAGACCAACCCGGCGCTGACCGCGCTGGCCGGCGGGGGCTTCGCGGCGGCCTGGATCGACACCGGCGCCAACGGCGCGGTGATGGTCGAGGCGCGGGTGCTGGCCGGTACGGCAGTAGCGGGTGCCGCGCCCGGTGCGCCGACCGCCACCGCGCCCACGATCAGCGTGTCGACACCGGAACTGCCTTCCGTAACTGCGCCGGCGCCCGCACCGGCACCGGCTCCCGCACCGGCACCGGCTCCCGCACCGGCACCGGCACCGGCACCGGCACCAGGCCCCGCACCGGTCCCTGTCGGCGCCGGCAGTTCGGGTAGCGGCGCGGCATCCGGCAGCAGCGCGGTCACGTCCTATGGAAACGACTTCGCCAACGTGTTCGTGGCCGCGGCCGGAAACCAGCGCATCGACGGCAAGGGCGGCATCGACACGATCGTCTTCGACGCACGCAAGGGCGCATACGGCATTACGCTCGGCGCCGGCAGCACCCAGGTGGTGGATTTGTACGGTACTGGCACCGCCACCACCCTGGTCAATGTCGAACGGCTGGCTTTCAGTGACGTGTCGGTCGCGCTGGATATCGACGGCACCGCGGGCCAGGCCTATCGACTCTACAAGGCGGCATTCAACCGGGTGCCGGACAAGGCCGGGCTCGGCTACTGGATCAAGATGCTGGATAACGGGGAGACGCTGCAGCAGGCTGCGTTCGGCTTTGCCACCAGCCAGGAGTTTGCCGACCTGTACGGCACGAATACGAGCGACGCCCGCTTCCTCGAACTGCTGTACCAGAACGTCTTGCATCGTGCCCCCGACATCGCGGGGCGTGACTACTGGCTGGACGTGATGGGCGATCACCTGCCGCGCGCGGCGGTGCTGGCCCACTTCAGCGAAAGCGCCGAGAACCAGGCGCAGGTGATCGGGATGATCCAGAACGGCATCGAGTTCACGCCCTGGGGCTGATGCTGTGGATGGGCGGCTTCGCCGCCCGCGTCAGGATTGGTGTTCGCGCTTGGCGAGCGCCTCGCCCAGCATGACCAGCACCGGCCCATGCCCCGGCTCCAGCCCGCGCGCCAGGTCCGCCAGCGTCAGGCGCATGATCCGCTCGTCAGCACGGGTGCAGTTCTCCACCACCACCACCGGCAGGTTGGGACGCCGCCCTTCCGCCAGCAGGCGCTCGGCGGTGGCCGCCGCTTCGCGCCCGCCCATGTACTGCACCAGGGTGTCGGTTTCGGGCAGGGCTGGATGTTCAGGGTGGTCGGGGGCGGTGCTGGAAGTGAAGAAAGCGACGCTGCGGGCCACGCCGCGCTTGGTCAGCGGCTGCTTGGCGGCGGCCGCCGCGGCCACCGCGGTGGTGATGCCGGGGACGACTTCGACCTCGATGCCGGCCGCTTCCAGCGCGCGCAATTCCTCGTCGGCGCGCCCGAACAGCATCGGGTCGCCGCCCTTCAGGCGCACAACGTGGCGGAATCTGCCGGCGCACTCGACCAGCTGCTGGTTGATGAGGGTTTGGGCGGTGGAGCGCTGGCCCGAGCGCTTGCCGACGGAGATCAGCTCCGCCTGGCGGCACAAAGCCAGCATCTCGGGGGTGACGAGGGCGTCGTAGAGCACGACGTCGGCCTGCGCCAGCAGGCGTGCACCGCGCACGGTGATGAGGTCGGCGGCACCGGGTCCGGCTCCTACCAGATAGACTTTGCCCAGTGCCGCCATAGTACCCCTTCGCTTATTGATCCAGACGGATCATACCTGCCGCGACGGTCTGGTGGGTGACTTCGTCGATCAGGATGAAGGCCCCTAGCGCGCGGTTGTCGGCGTAGGCGTCGGCCGCCAGCGGCTGCTGCACGGTCAGCTGCACGGTGGCGATGTCGTTCAGCTTCAGGCCTTCGGTGCTCAGGTCACCCACCTTGCGCTGCTGCGTGTTGACGTCCAGGATGCTGTCGACCTGCTTGACCTTGGCCGCCGTCTGGCGGGTGCCGTGCTTGATCCAGTACTTGCGGCGCGCGTCCAGCGGTTCGTCCGACATCCAGCACACGTCGGCCACCACCTGCTTCAGCAGGGTCGCCGGCTGGTCCTGGCTGGCCAGCATGTCGCCGCGCGAGATGTCCAGGTATTCGTTCAGCAGCAGGGTGACCGACTGGCCGGCCACGGCAGTCTGCAGCGAACCGTCGAAGGTCACGATGTCCTTGACGGTGGCGGTCTGGCCCGAAGGCTGCACCACCAGCTTGTCGCCGACGGAAACCTTGCCCGACTCGATGCGGCCCATGTAGCCGCGGAAGTCATTGGCTTCGTGGCCGTTGTGGCGCGCCACCAGCTGCACCGGGAAGCGGAACGGGGCGGCGTGCGATTCGTCGTACACCGACAGGCCTTCCAGCAGCTCGATCAGGGTCGGCCCCTGGTACCACGGCATGTTCTCGGAGCTCGTCACCACGTTGTCGCCGCTGAGTGCCGACAGCGGGATCGCGGTCACGTCCTTCAGGCCGAGCGAAGCGGCGAACTCGCGGTAGGCCGCGACGATGCGCTCGTACACGGTCTGGTCGTAGTTCACCAGGTCCATCTTGTTGACGGCCACGATCACGTGCTCGATCTGCAGCAGCTTGGCGATGGTCGAGTGGCGCTTGGTCTGTACCAGCAGCTCCACACTGCCGTCATCGCCCAATTTCACCTTCGACACGTCCACCAGGATGATCACGGCGTCCGCAGTCGAGGCGCCGGTCACCATGTTGCGGGTGTACTGCTCGTGGCCCGGGGTGTCGGCGATGATGAACTTGCGCTTCGGGGTGGCGAAGTAGCGGTAGGCCACGTCGATGGTGATGCCCTGTTCGCGCTCGGCTTCCAGGCCGTCGGTCAGCAGCGACAGGTCGATGGTGTCGCCCACGGTGCGCTTGTGCTTCGAGCGCGAGACGGCGGCCAGTTGGTCGGCGAAGATGCCCTTGCTGTCGTACAGCAGGCGGCCGATCAGGGTGCTCTTGCCGTCGTCGACGGAACCGGCGGTGATGAAGCGCAGCAGGCCCGCTTCGGCGTTCGGACGCTGGTTCAGGTTCTCATTAATCGCGTTCATCAGAAATATCCTTGCTTCTTGCGTTTTTCCATCGAGGCTTCGGAGGTCTGGTCGTCCATCCGGGTCGCGCCGCGCTCGGTCACTTCGGTGACGGCGGTCTCGGCGATGATGTTCTCCACGGTGCTGGCCGTCGAGGCCACCGGGCAGGTGCAGGAGATGTCGCCCACGGTACGGAAGCGCACGGTGCGGGTCTCGACCGTCTCGCCTTCGCGGGCCGGGGTGAGCGGGGTGAGCGGCACCAGCAGGCCGTTGCGCGGGATGACCTGGCGCTCGTGCGCAAAGTAGATCGGGGGCAGGGCCAGCTTCTCGCGGGCGATGTACTGCCACACGTCGAGTTCGGTCCAGTTCGAGATCGGGAACACGCGCATGTTCTCGCCCGGGTGGACGCGGGTGTTATACAGGTCCCACAGTTCCGGACGCTGGGCCTTCGGGTCCCACTGGCCGAACTCGTCGCGGAAGGAGAAGATGCGCTCCTTGGCGCGTGCCTTCTCTTCGTCGCGGCGGGCGCCGCCGATGCAGGCGTCGAAACCGTGTTCGGCGATGGTCTCCAGCAGCGTCACGGCCTGGGCGGCATTGCGCGAGTCTAGCTGCGGGTTGCGCAGGCGCACGGTGCCGCGCTTGATCGAGTCCTCGACCGAGCCGACGATCAGGCGCTCGCCCAGCTCCGCCACACGGGCGTCGCGGAAGGCGATCACTTCGTCGAAGTTATGGCCGGTGTCGATGTGCACCAGCGGGAACGGGAATTTACCCGGGCGGAAGGCCTTTTCGGCCAGGCGCAGCAGGACAACCGAATCCTTCCCGCCCGAGAACAACAGGGCGGGGTTGCTGCATTCGGCCGCCACTTCACGCAGGATGTGGATGGCCTCGGATTCGAGGGCGTCGAGGTGGCGCGCATTCACGTCCGTGAGGACGGCCGGGTTGTCGAGAAGGTTCGTCATGTTTGTCTTGTCTGGATGGTGGAGGCTCAGGCCGCCACGGATTTGATGCGAATGAGTTTGCCGTCGACCACGTGCAGGCCGCATTCCTTCGATTCGGGGTTTTCCCACCACCAGCGGCCGGCGCGCACGTCCTCGCCCGGCTGGATCGCGCGGGTGCAGGGTTCGCAGCCGATCGACGGGTAGCCGCGCTCGTGCAGGGCGTTGTAGGGCACCTTGTTGGCGCGCAGGTAGTCCCAGACGTCCTGTTCCGACCAGTCGGCCAGCGGGTTGAACTTCTGCATGCCGTGCGCGGCGTCGTCTTCCTGTACCGCGAGTTCGGCGCGCGTGGTCGACTGGGCGCGGCGCTGGCCGGTGATCCAGGCCTTGTTGCCGGACAGGGCACGGCCGAGCGGCTCGACCTTGCGCACGCGGCAGCATTCCTTGCGCATCTCGACGCTGTCGTAGAAGGCGTTCAGGCCGTTCTGCGACACGTAGGCCTCGACCGCTTCCGGCTGCGGGCGGAACAGGGCAATCTCGTAGCCGTAGGTCTCGCGCACGCGGTTCAGCATGTCCAGGGTCTCGGCGTGCAGGCGGCCGGTCTCCAGCGAGAAGATCCCGATCGGCAGTTTCGCTTTCAGGATCAGGTCGGTCAGGACCATGTCCTCGGCCGCCAGGCTCGATGCGAACACGGCGGGCGAGTAGTCGCGGGCGATGCGCGCCAGGATGGCGTTGGTCTCTTCGACGCGGCGGTGGAGGTCACTCATGGTGCTTTCCTCAGATGCCTGCGCCAACGTCCGTCAGTTCCGGCGGCGTGCCGCGCGGGGCGCGGCGGAACAGCGGCAGCGGCTGGTCGACGGAAGCCTGGTAGGTTTCCGAGAACACGGTCAGGCCCTTGAGCGCGTCGTGGATGCTGCGGTCCTGGCGGGTGGCGAAGGCATCGAAGCCGACGCGCGACAGGGGCCACAGCTGGTCACGCAGCACGTCGCCGATCGCGCGCAGCTCGCCGTTGTAGCCGAGGCGCTTGCGCAGGTTGAAGGCGGTCGAGTAGCCGCGGCCGTCCGAGAACTTCGGGAAGTCCACGGCTACCACGCCAAAGCGCGCCAGGTCGTCCTTGATGGCGGCTGCCTCCTCGTCCGGCGCCAGCCAGACGCCGATGTCGGCGCGCCCTGCCAGCGCGTCGCGCTGCGCCTGCCACACGCTCAGGGGAACGATGACCTTGCCTTCCGGGACCTCGACCGCCTCGGGCGTGTCGCCTTCCACGAGGCGCAGCACGCTCCAGTCGTCGTCGACCACCGCACGGTGCTTGATGATCTGCTTGTGCTGTACGAAATTAGGCATAGTGGTCTTCCCCAACCAGTTCGCCCGCCGCGATCGGCGTGGCATAGACATGTTCCTTGAACGGCGCAATGCCGAGGCGCTGCACGGTGTCGACGAAGCGTTCGCCTTCGAAGCGCTCGCGCACATAGACTTCGAGCAGGCGCCCGATCACTTCCGGCATCTGGACGGCCGAGAACGACGGGCCGATGATCTTGCCGATGGCGGTGGCGTTGCCCTGGGCGCCGCCGATCGACACCTGGTACCACTCGCTGCCGTCCTTGTCGACGCCGAGGATGCCGATGTTGCCCACGTGGTGGTGGCCGCAGGCGTTGATGCAGCCCGAGATGTTCAGCTCGATGTCGCCGATGTCGTGCTGGAAGTCGAGGTTGTCGAAACGCTCTGCAATCGCCGCGGCTATCGGGATCGACTTGGCGTTCGCCAGCGAGCAGAAGTCGCCGCCCGGGCACGAGATGATGTCGGTCAGCAGGCCGATGTTCGGCGTCGCCAGGCCCTTGGCCTTGGCCAGCTGCCACAGCTCGAACAGTTTCGACTGCTCGACGTCGGCCAGCACCAGGTTCTGCTCGTGCGTCACGCGCAGTTCGCCGAAGCTGTACTTGTCGGCCAGGTCGGCCGCGAAGTCCATCTGCTCGGCGGTCGCGTCGCCCGGCGGCACGCCGGTCTTCTTGAGCGACAGCACCACGGCGGCGTAGCCCGGCACCTTGTGCGGCTTGACGTTGCGGTTGAGCCAGTTGGCGAAGGCGCGGTTATCCGCATGGGCCGCGGCCGGATCGCTGTCGTCCAGCTGGGCGTACGGGTGCGGCTGGAACCACTGGGCCACGCGGTCGAATTCCTCCTGGGTGAGGGTTTCCGGACCGTCCTTCAGGTCGGCCCATTCGGCTTCGACCTGGCGCGTGAATTCCTCGACGCCCACGGCCTTGAGCAGGATCTTGATGCGGGCCTTGTACTTGTTGTCGCGGCGGCCGTGCTGGTTGTACACGCGCATCACGGCTTCGGTATAGGTCAGCAGGTGCTGCCACGGCAGGAATTCGCGGATCACGCTGCCGATGATCGGGGTGCGGCCCATGCCGCCGCCAACCATGAACTTGAAGCCGACTTCCCCTAGCTCGTTGCGCACCACGGTCAGGCCGATGTCGTGGATGGCGATGGCGGCGCGGTCCTCGACGGCGCCGTTGATCGCCACCTTGAACTTGCGCGGCAGGGCGATGAACTCGGGGTGGAAGGTGCTCCATTGACGCAGGATTTCGGCGAACGGGCGCGGATCGATGATCTCGTCGGCCGCGACTCCCGCGAACTCGTCGGTGGTGATGTTGCGGATGCAATTGCCCGAGGTCTGGATGGCGTGCATTTCCACCGAAGCCAGGTCGGTCAGGATGTCCGGGGTCTGCTCCAGTTCGATCCAGTTGTACTGGATGTT
The DNA here is from genome assembly GCF_042432755.1 of Massilia consociata. Lineage (NCBI taxonomy): Bacteria > Pseudomonadati > Pseudomonadota > Betaproteobacteria > Burkholderiales > Oxalobacteraceae > Massilia > Massilia consociata. The sequence continues at coordinate 424,593 of NZ_JBHLWP010000011.1, read as the reverse complement.
CTGGCGGGTGGTGAAGTGGCCGTAGCCGCGGTCATACTTGCGGGCAATATGGGCGAACATGCGCATCTGCTTCGACGACAGCAGGCCATAGGGCACGGCGACGCGCAGCATGTAGGCGTGGCGCTGCATGTAGAGGCCGTTCTGCAGGCGCAGCGGCAGGAATTCTTCTTCAAGCAGCTCACCGTTCAGGCGGCGCTGCACCTGGTCGCGGTACTGCGCGATGCGCTCGCGCACGATGAGATGGTCGTAGTGGTCGTAGCGGTACATGGTCTCGTCCAGTTGGGGCAGATGCCTGCAAACATTGCTGCAAACATTGTCCACCCGTTAAATGTTGGGTCAAGTGTACGGACCAGTGCTTATATTCCAAACTACGGAGAATTCATTTGCTTATATGCGCAACCCGAATAAGCATCTTAAAATGTCGTCTGCTGCCGCAATAACAACAACCGACACAGGAAAAGCCTTCACTTCATGAACCTTCACCAGCTGCGTTTCGTACGCGAAGCCGTACGCCAGAACTACAACCTGACCGATGCAGCCAAGGCACTGTTCACTTCCCAGCCGGGTGTGTCCAAAGCCATCATCGAGCTCGAGGAAGAACTCGGCGTGGACATCTTCACCCGCCATGGCAAGCGCATCCGCGGGCTGACCGAGCCCGGCAGGCTGGTGTTGCAGTCGGTCGAGCTGATCATGCAGGAGATCGACAGCCTCAAGCGCATCGGCAAGGAATACGCGGCGCACGACAGCGGCAGCTTCACCATTGCCACCACCCATACCCAGGCGCGCTACATGCTGCCGAAAGTGGTGCAGGCCTTCATGCAGAAGTTCCCGAAGGTGCGTTTGTCCTTGCTTCAAGGTAACCCAAAGCAGATCGCCGACATGGTCAAGAACGACCAGGCCGACCTGGCGATCGCCACCGAGTCGATTGCCGCCATCGAAGGCCTGATCACGCTGCCGTGCTACCAGTGGGAACACGTGCTGGTGGTGCCGCACGAACACCCGCTGCTGCGCTCGAAGGCGGTGTCGCTGGAGGAGATCGCCAGTTACCCGGTGATCACCTACGACGCGGCCTTCGCCGGCCGCAGCAAGATCGACCATGCCTTCGGCCTGCGCAACCTGAAGCCGGACGTGCTGCTGGAAGCCATCGACGCCGACGTCATCAAGACTTATGTCGAACTGGGCATGGGCGTGGGCATCATCGCCGGCATGGCCTTCGATCCCGAACGCGACCGTAACCTGCGCGCCATTCCCGTCGGTCACCTATTCGGCATGAACACCTCGCGCGTGGCGATCAAGCAGGGCGCCTACCTGCGCAGCTATATTTACACTTTCATCGAATTGCTCGCCCCGACGCTCAACCGCAAGATGGTCGAGTCGGCAATGCGCGGCGGCGAGAATTACGAGCTTTGAGCGACGCGCCGTGAATGCGCCGCACTGTAACAATAAGGAAACCCCATGAGTCATAACCCTGTCGCAGATTTCTACACGGCGATTGCCGATCACTACGACGCCCAGTTCCACGACGAGAGCGACGAGGACCGCCAGGACGACCTGGACGATGTGGCCGAGCAGGTCGCCGGCCTGATGCGCGGGCACACGGTACTGGAACTGGGCTGCGGCACCGGTTACTGGACCGACGTGCTGGCCGAAACGGCCAAGGCGGTGCTGGCCACCGATATCAGCGAAACGATGCTGGCGGTGGCGCGCGAGCACGGTGAAGGGCTGGAAAACGTCCGGTACCGCGTGGTCGATGCGTTGAACCTGCCCCCCGACATCGGCAACGAGGCGGCGAACGGGGTCGGAAAGATCACGGCCGTGTTCGCCGGCTTCCTGTGGTCGCACTTCCGCCGCGAAGAGCAGGACGCCTTCCTGGCCGGACTGCGCGCCCGCATCGGCAAGGATGCGCTGCTGGTGCTGATCGACGATGAGTACGTCGAGGGCGCCAGCCCGACGGTCGCCCGTACCGATGCCCAGGGCAATACCTGGGCCAATTTTACCGACGCGGACGGCAATCGCCATGAGCTGCCGAAGAACTACCCGACCGACAGTGCGCTGCGCAAGCGGCTGGGCACGGCGGTGCGCGAGATCAAGATCGGGCGCTGGGATAGCTGCTGGGCGCTGACCTGCCGGCTGAAGTAAGGCCGGGACGCACCGCGCGGACGCGTTCCATGGCCGGGCCGCCGGATGTCGGCCCGCCATCCGGCTCCGCTTGGGTTAGAAATTTAGGTAAGGAAAGTAAAAAGGCCAGCAACGCGTTGCTGGCCTTTTGTTCATGCGCGCTGCCCGTTGCCGGGCCGGCGCTCAGCGCGACGGGGCGGCGGGCTCGCTCACGTCAAAATCCATGGTGTCGGTGTCGCGGTCCGACGCCAGGGGTTTGCCGAACAGCTTGAGCCAGACAAACCCGGCAATGCCTGCCACCAGCGAGGCCACCAGGATCGCCATCTTGGACGCGTTGATGGTCTCGTTCGCGCCAACGAAGGCCAGGTTGGTGATGAAGATCGACATGGTGAAGCCGATGCCTCCGAGCATGCCCGCACCCAGGACGTGGCGCCATGCGAGGTCGAGCGGCAGGCGGCACAGGCCGACTGCGACAGCGGCAAAGCAGAACAGGACGATACCGATCGGCTTGCCGGCGACGAGGCCGAGGATGATGCCCAGACTGTTGCTTGAAAGCAGTTCCTCGGTCCAGCCGGCGCTGATCACGATGCCGGTATTGGCGAGCGCGAAGATCGGCAGGATCAGGAAGGCGACCGGCTTGTGCAGCACGTGCTCAAGGCGATGCGACGGCGAGGCCACGTCGTCCTGCTTGCTCGAATAGGGGATGGCAAAGGCCAGCAACACGCCCGCGATGGTAGCGTGCACGCCGGACTTGAGCATCAGGAACCACATCACTGCGCCGCCGAGCAGGTACGGAAGCAGTGCCATCACGCGCAGCACGCGGTTCATCAGCATCAGGCCGGCAAAGACCGCCAGCGCGCCGCCCAGGTAGGCGACCGACAGCCCGGTGGAATAGAACACGGCAATCACGATGATGGCGCCGAGGTCGTCCATGACGGCGAGCGCGGTCAGGAACACCTTGAGCGAGGCCGGGACGCGGCTGCCGAGCAGTGCCAGCACGCCGAGCGCGAAGGCGATGTCGGTTGCCATCGGGATGCCGACGCCGGCCTGGGTCGGGGTGCCGCCATTGAGCATGAAGTGGATCAGCGCCGGCACGGCGATGCCGCCCGCCGCAGCCAGGATCGGCAGCATGGCATTGCGCAGGTCGGACAGTTCGCCGTTCTGCAATTCGCGCTGGAGTTCGAGGCCGATCAGCAGGAAGAAGATGGCCATCAGGGCGTCGTTGACCCAGTGCTCGATGCTCAGCCCGGCCACATACTGGTGCCAGAAGCCGACGTAGACCGGCCCGTAGGCCGAGTTCGCCAGCGCCAGCGAGAGCAGCGTGCACAGGATGAGGATGACGCCACCGGCCTTGCCGGAGGCGGCGAATTCCTTGAAGGTGTCGGAAAGGCGGCGTTCGACGCGGATCATGCGGCCCCCTTGGCGGCATGCTGGAAGACGAAGGGCGTACGGGCGGGAAGTCGGATATCGGTCATGATGATTGCGAACACGGTCGCAGACAAGCCGCGTGGCGGCCCGACCATCGCGCATACCTGACTTACCCCATGTAAGCCACCCACCGCCATTATAACGCAAGCGGCGGCCATGCCTGATTGGCAAGGCCGCCGCAGCGGGGAGGGCCCGGGGACAGAAGATCTTACTGGCCGGCCGTCGTGGCAGTTACCGTCGGATTTGCCTTGCCCTGCTGGTTTGCGTCGAGGCCACGCGCGACCCAGTAGTCGGCGCGGTCGATGCCCAGCGCCACCGGGTCGAACACCGGATCCTTGCCCTGGGCTTTCTGCGCCTCGTAGTCGCGCAGGCACTTGAAGGCCACGTTACGCAGCAGCAGGATCGCAACCAGGTTCAGCCAGGCCATCAGGCCCACGCCGAGGTCGCCCAGCGCCCAGGCCGCGTCGGCCGTCCTGATGGCGCCGTAGAAGGTGGCGCCGATGATCGCCAGCTTCAGCAGGAAGGCCAGCCAGGGACGGCCGGTGGCGCGGTTGAGGTAGGCGATATTGGTTTCGGCGATGTAGTAATAGGCCACGATGGTCGTGAAGGCGAAGAACAGCAGGGCGATGGCGACGAACAGCGCGCCGAAGCCCGGCATGATGTTCTCCAGCGCCGTCTGGACATAGCCCGGACCGGCAGCGACGCCCTGGATGCCGGTGAACATCGCCGTGCCGTCCGGCGCCTGCACGTTGTACTGGCCGGTGATCAGGAGCATGAAGGCGGTGGCCGAGCACACGAACAGGGTGTCGACGTAGACCGAGAAGCCCTGCACCAGGCCCTGCTTGGCCGGGTGGCTCACTTCCGCCGCCGACGACGCGTGCGGGCCGGTGCCCTGGCCCGCTTCGTTCGAATACACGCCGCGTTTGACGCCCCACTGGATCGCCATGCCGATGATGGCGCCGAAGCCGGCTTCCAGGCCGAAGGCCGAGCTGAAGATCAGCGCCAGCATGCCCGGCAGCTTCTCGATGTTCATGGAGATGATGATGCAGGCCACGACGATGTAGCCGAGCGCCATGAAGGGCACGACGAACTCGGCGAAGGTGGCGATGCGCTTGACGCCGCCGAAGATGATGAAGGCCAGCGCGATGGACAGCAGGACGCCGGTCACGGTCGTGTCGACGCCGGTCGCGGTCTTCAGGCTTTCGGCGATCGAATTGGCCTGCACGCCGGGCAGCAGCAGGCCGGTGGCAAGGATGGTCGTGATCGCGAAGATCACGGCATACCACTTCATGCCCAGGCCTTTTTCGATATAGAAGGCCGGGCCGCCGCGGAACTGCTTGTTGATCGATTCCTTGTACACCTGGCCCAGGGTCGATTCGACGAAGGCCGAGCTGGCTCCGAGGAAGGCGACCGCCCACATCCAGAACACGGCGCCGGGCCCGCCGAACGTGATGGCCGTGGCGACACCGGCGATGTTGCCGGTACCGACGCGGCCGGCCAGCGTCATCGTGAGGGCCTGGAAGGACGAGACGCCCTGGTCGGAGCTCTTCCCGTCGATCATCAGGCGGGTCATTTCACGCACGTGACGCAGCTGCAGGAAGCGCGAGCGGATGGAAAAATACAGGCCTGCACCCAGGCACAGCACAATCAGCGCCGTGCTCCAGACATAGGCATTCAAGGCAGAAACCAACTCATTCATTTACTAATCCCCGTAGCAATCAATGCAACTCGATCATGGCCGGAAACGCTGCCCGGCCGCTTGTGGGTGACAACGATACCCGAAGCGTTGTCTGATTCCTACCGTTATTTTCTGTTGCATTGCAGCGCGCCCCGCAAGAGGGCGCCGGGCCAGGCAGGATGCCACGCATTGGAGCATGGCGGCACGCTGGCGGAGCACGACGCGCGCAAGCGGGCGTCAATGGAGCTTGATCGGCGCCACGGTCGTGCCCTCGCCCACCTCGATGGCGGCAGCGTCGAACGAGGGCGGCCCGAAGCGGCTGGCGGCGTCGCGGCTGAAGCCGTATTTTTCCTTCGGGATGCCGATGAAGTTGCGGTCGAGCTGGCCATTGTCGTTCTCGTCCTGGTAGGCCAGCACGGCCCAGGTGCCCGGCGGAATGTCCTTCAGGCTGACCACGGTCTCGCCCGCCTGGGCCGGCACCGAGGCGCTGTAGGCGCACTGCTTGAGGAAGCGCTCGCGGTCGCAGACCGCCACGTTGACCTTTCCCTTGCCGCCCGCTACGCCCGAGACGCGCACTTCGACCGTCGCGCCGGTGGCGGGGACTGCCGCCAGTAACAAGGCGCAGGCAAGCAGGAGGGTGGATTCGATACGCATGGTGTTCCTTTCGTCGAGTGGAATCTGTACCGCCGATGACCCGTCGCGCGGTGAGGGCATCAGCCGTGCGGCGCGGGGCTTATGGTAGGCTCTGTGCATGCTGCTCAACACCCTCATTGTCGTGCTCACCGTCGTGCTGATGGAATTGTTTTCCATCGTCGCGCACAAGTACGTGATGCACGGCTTCGGCTGGGGCTGGCACAAGTCGCACCACGAACCCCGCACGGGATGGTTCGAGAAGAACGACCTGTACGCCGTGGTGTTCGCAGGCGTGGCGATCGCGCTGATCTGGTTCGGCACCGAAGGCGCCTGGCCGCTGCAATGGGTCGGTGCCGGCATGACGGCCTACGGTGTGCTCTACTTCGTCGCCCACGACGGGCTGGTGCACCGCCGCTGGCCGTTCAGGTACACCCCGCGCAGCGGCTACCTCAAGCGCCTGTACCAGGCCCACCGCATGCACCATGCGGTCGAAGGCAAGGACGGGGCTGTGTCGTTCGGTTTCCTGTACGCGCCGCCCGTCCACAAGCTCAAGCAGGCCTTGCATGCGCAGCACCAGGGGCGTCCCCCGCGCCGGGCCGGCCCGGACGCGGCCACAGGCCGGCAGGACGAGGCCGCATCGCGCCGGCACGCGAACTGAGCGCGCGCGCCGCGCCTTTTGCCAGCAGCCACAATTTCATCGCCTTCGTCGTTCCGGCGCGCTCGTCCCAGGCGTGCGCGCCGCGGCGCTTGACCTCGATGCCGATCTGCCGGTACACGTTGCGGGCGCTGGCAATCGCCCAGGCCGAACGCAGGGGCAGGGCCTTGATGCCTTCGGCGGCGGAGTCGTAGTAAGGTTCGGCATGATCGACCAGGCGCGCCGCCAGCCTTGCCAGCGCGGCGCGGTGGCGCGGCTCGGCGATCTCGTGCGGCGGGATGCCGGCTTCGCGCAGCCATTGCGCGGGCAGGTAGCAGCGGCCCATGCGGGCGTCTTCCACGATGTCGCGCGCGATGTTGGTGAGCTGGAAGGCCAGCCCGAGGTCGCAGGCGCGGTCCAGCACCTCCGGATCGTGCGCGCCCATGATCGAGGCCATCATCAGGCCGACCACCCCGGCCACGTGGTAGCAGTAGCGCAAGGTGTCGTCGATGGTCTCGTAGCGCGCTCCCTCCACATCCATGGCGAAGCCGGCCAGGTGGTCGAGCGCGAAGCGCGGTTCGATCCGGTGGCGCAGCGCCACTTCCTGGAAGGCCGCGAAGGCGGGGTCCGCCATCGCTTCGCCCGCGTAGGCGCGGCGCGTCTGCTCGCGCAGCACGGCGAGCCGGGCGGCGGGGTCATGGCCGTGGCGGCCATGGTGGCCGTCCGGGTCGGCCACGTTGAAACCGAGCTCCTGGCCGTCCACCACGTCGTCGCAGTGGCGGCACCAGGCGTAGAGCATCAGCACGCTGCGCCGGGTACCCGGATCGAACAGTTTTGCCGCCGCCGCGAAGCTCTTCGACCCGACCTCGATGGTGCGGGTCGCATGGTCCATCAGCGCTTCGCTCATGCCCGCACCTGTTGCGGCAGGGTTGCCGTCGCCGTCGCCTGCGCTTCCTGCAGCATCAGGCCGGCCGTGGCCTTGGCCGAGCCGATCACGCCCGGCACGCCCGCGCCCGGATGGGTGCCGGCCCCGACCAGGTAGAGGTTGGACAGCTCGCTGTCGCGGTTGTGCGGGCGGAACCAGGCGCTCTGGGTCAGGATCGGCTCCAGCGAGAAGGCCGAGCCGACGTGGGCATTGAGCTGGTCGCGGAAGTCATGCGGCGTGAAGATGCGGCTGGTGACGAGCTGGCTGCGCAGGCCCGGCATGTAGCGCTGTTCCAGGTACGCGAAGATGCGGTCGCGGTACAGCGGTCCCTCGACTTCCCAGTCGATCGGCGCATTGCCCAGGTGCGGAACCGGCGCCAGCACGTAGTGGCTGCCGCAGCCCGGCGGCGCGAGCGAGGGGTCGGTCACGCAGGGCGCATGCAGGTAGAGCGAGAAGTCGTCGGCCAGCGCCTTGCCGCCGAAGATGTCCTTGATCAGCCCCTGGTAGCGCGGACCGAAGCAGACCGTGTGGTGCTGCAGCTGATCGTGGTGGCGGTCCAGGCCGAAGTACAGCACGAACAGCGAATTGCTGAAGCGCTTCTTCTGCAGCGCCCTGGCCTCGGCCGCGCCGCGCGGATGGTGGCCAAGCAGCGTCTTGTAGGTATGGACCACGTCGGCATTCGAGGCGGCCGCGTCGGCCGGGAACAGGCGGCCGTCCTCGAGGCGCACCCCGCTCACGCGCCTGCCGTCGCCGCCGTCGGCTTCGATACGCGCCACCGGCGCGTTCAGTTCGATGCGCCCGCCGATGTCCTCGAACAGTTTCACCATCGCGCGCACCAGCGCCCCGGTGCCGCCGCGCGGGAACCACACGCCCCACTGGCGTTCCAAAGCGTGGATGAGGGTATAGATGGAACTGGTCGCGAACGGGTTGCCGCCCACCAGCAGCGAATGGAAGGAAAAGGCCTGGCGCAGGTGCTCGTCCTGGATGAAGCGCGCGACCAGGCTGTACACGCTGCGCCAGGCCTGCAGGCGGGCCAGCTGTGGCCCGGCCTGGACCATGTCGCGGAACGACAGGAAGGGCACGGCGCCCAGCTTCAGGTAGCCTTCCTCGAACACGGCCTTCGAATAGGCCAGGAAGCGGCGGTAGCCTTCCACGTCCGCCGGGTTGCGCGCATGGATCTGGCGGTCGAGCACCTCCTGGTCGTTGGCGTAGTCGAAGTGGCTGCCGTCTTCCCAGCACAGGCGGTAGAAGGGCGTGACCGGCAGCATCTCGACATAGTCGCGCATGCGCTTGCCGGCGGCCGTGAACAGCTCCTCGATGCAGGACGGGTCGGTGATGACGGTCGGCCCGGCATCGAACACGAAGCCCTGGTCTTCGTACACATAGGCGCGTCCGCCCGGCTTGTCGCGCTTTTCCAGCAGCGTGACCTGCATGCCGCTGGCCTGCAGGCGGATGGCGAGCGCGAGGCCGCCAAAGCCCGCGCCGACGACGACGGCTTGTTTCTTCTGGCTGGTGTTCATATCGATGCCTGTGCTCCTGCGGGTTTCCTGATCTGTTCGGGGTGGATCTTGCACGCGGCGGAGAAAGCCTGTCCCACCGGCACCGGCGGCTTGCCGCTCAACAGCCGGGCCTTGTCGCGCAGGCGCAGGCGGCCGGCGTAGAAGCGGGCAATCAGGGGCGCGGGCAGGTGGTAGAAGCGCTGCATCACGCGCCAGCGGTGCTCGGGCCGGCCGGCCAGGAACAGCATGCGGTTGAGCAGGCGGAAGAAGCGCTGGCCGTGCCATTCGCGCCGGGCCTCGTCGCGGATGGCCGCAAACAGTGCCGGCGCGCGCAGGTCCGGGGCTGGCAGCTGCGCGATGCGGTCGGCCAGGCGCACCGCATGCGGCAGCGAGTAGCCGGTGGTGGCGTGGAACAGGCCGGCGCGCAGGCCGGCGCAGGGCTGGCCGGCCAGGTCCGCCCAGTAGCCGTCGATGTCGCCTGCCAGCACGATCGGCAGCGAGCCGTGTTCCTCGCGCAGCACTTCCTCGACCTGCCAGCCGCGCAGCGCGGCATAGGCCGCGATGTTGGCGCGCAGCCGCTCCGGTTCCCACGCGGCGCTGTCGACGTAATGGGTGTCCTCGACCAGCACCCGGTCCGGCCCGAACGGCAGCAGGTACACGAAACGGTAGCCGCCCTGCTGCTCGACCGAGGCGTCCATGATGACGGGCGCATGCAGGCCGTGCGGCGCGGCCAGGCGCAGCTCCTGTCCGAGGAAGGTCTGGTAGCCCAGCGACAGGCGCGTGCTGGGGCATGGGCCGCGCCCGTCGATCACGGCGTGCGCGTGCAGGACGTCGCCCCCGGCCAGGCGTACCGAGGTCGGGCTCAGCGCGGCGATGCGCGCGCCGGTGCGCAGGGCAGGGCCGAGCGCCGGCTCGATCACGCGCGCGAAGTCGTGCGAGGCGATGCTGGCATAGCCGCCGTCGAGGGTGCGCTTCAGGGCGGGGAAGACCACGTCGTAGCGTGGCCAGCGGTGCGACACCAGCGGCGCGATCCATGCGTGTTCCGCGGGGGCCAGGTCGGACTCGTGGAAGGACCAGGTATGGTTGCCGCCGACCTGCTCGCCGGCTTCGAGCAGCAGGATGCGCAGCTCGGGCCGTCGCTGGCGCAGGCGCCAGGCCAGCAGGCCATTGGCAAGACCGCCGCCGGCCAGGATCAGATCGTACCGGGGCTCGCGCCCAGATGCGGGCGATGGCGCGGCCTTAACCATGGCTGGCCACGCTTGTCGTCCCAAGCTGCGGATGCAGTCGCAGCGCCGTCTCGATGATGTCGGCCGCGCGCGGCGTGCCGCCGGCATTGCCCACGCTGTCCGAGAGCGCGGCCAGGCGCGCCGCGAAACCGGGCTCGTCGAGCAGCCGCCGCAGCGAGGCCGCCAGCTGTGCGCTGCCGGCCAGGCGCGCCGACGCCTTCAGTCCCACGCCCGCATGCACGACGCGGCTCGCGGTGCCGGGCTGGTCGAAGGCGATCGGCAGCGCCAGGATCGGTGTCCGGGCGGCGATCGCATCCATGACGGTGTTCGAGCCCGCGTGCGACACCACCGCATCGGCGCGTTCGAGGACCGCCTGCTGGTCCGCGAAATCGCAGACCCAGGTAGCCCCGGCCCGTTCCAGCGCGCGTTCCTGGGGCGCATCCAGGCCGCCGCAGTGCGCCACCAGCAACTGGGCGTCGAGCCGGCGGCAGGCCTGGGCGATGCGCTTGAACAGCCCGAAGCGCTGGCCCTGCAGGGTGCCGAGCGAGGCGAACACGAAAGGGCGGCCCGCGGCGACCGCCGGTATGCGCTTCGCCGCGCGCGCCTGCGGGCGGGCAACGACAGGGCGCAGCGGCCCCACGTGGTGGAAGTGCGCCGGCAGCGCCCGCCGCGGGAAGTCGAACGCTTCCACCGTCTGGCTGACCTGGGCCAGCGGCGACAGGCAGTCGTGCAGCCCGGCGCGCCGTTCCAGGCCGAAGCGGCGGGCATTGGTCGCGATGCTGCGATGGTGCGGGCCCATCATCCAGTCGTAGACGCGGGTGCTGCCTTCATAGAGCTGGCGCGCGCGCTCGCTGTCCGCATACGCGAAGGGCATGACGGGCAAGGGGATGCCCGGCTCGCGGTTGACCGGCAGCGCGCAGGCGACCGAGACGAACGGGATGCCGAGCCCTTCGGCTACCAGCCCGCCCGCCGCTTCCATCTGGTCGGCCACGATCGCGTCGATCCCGAGCGTGGCGATGGCATGCGGCAGCTCGCGGCACAGCATGTCGGTGGTGCCCGCCATGTCGAGGATGACGCGGCGCAGGCCCAGCGGTCCGCCGGGGTTGGCGGCGCGCTGCAGCGAATCGGCCAGCGAACCGAGGGGGTGGGTATCGGCGCCGACGGCGTGGAAACCGACCCGTCCGTCGCGCAGGTACTGGCGGGCATCCGGCCGGTGCAGGAAGGTGACGCGGTGCCCGCGCGCCACCAGCTCGCCCGCCAGTGCTTCCAGCGCGTTGTAGTGGCTGTAGAACGCCGGTGCCACGACCCCGAAATGCGCCATGCGACCCTTCTCCTGGTTCAGTTGACGCGTACTTCGCGGCCCCGAGCCGGCGCGCTGTCGGCATAGGACAGGCCGCCGTCGGGCGCCAGGCGCAGGCGCGAGCGGCCCTGGGCGAACAGGCCGTCGACAAAATGGCGCGTGCTGCTGGACGCGCCCAGGGCCGCGACCAGGTGGCGCTCGGCGTCGACCAGGTGGGTGGCCAGGCGGCGCTGCGCTTCATCGATGCCGAGCGAGGCCAGCAGGGTGGCCTTGCCGAGGTCCTTGCCGGTGTCCTTGCCCGTCACGGCGCTGTCGTTGCCGGGCAGGTCGTGGAAGTCGTCGCGGATCTGGAAGGCGTGGCCGGCCGCCAGCGCGAACGCGCGCAGCGACTGCGCGACGCCGTCGTCGGTCTGGGCGATGATGGCGGCCATGTCGACCGCGACGCCGAGCAGCACGCCGGTCTTGAGCTCGTTGGTGGCCGCGATGGCGTCGAGCGTGCGCGTGCCGGCCCCGTGCAGGTCTTCGAACTGGCCGCGCACCAGGCCCTGGGTGCCGACCGTCTCGGCGAGCTTCGCCACCAGGCGCGCACGGGTCACCGGGGGAATGTCGTGGGCGGTGGCGAGCACGCCGAATGCACGGCTGAGCAGCGCCACCGAGGCGAGGATGGTGACGTCCTCGCCGTACTGCACGTGGATGGCCGGCTTACCGCGCCGCAGCTGGGCATTGTCCATGCACGGCATGTCGTCGAGCATCAGCGATGCCGCGTGCACCATCTCGACGGCGCAGGCCACGTCCACCAGCGCCGGCGAGTGGCAGCCGAGGTCGCGTGCGACCAGCATCACCAGCAGCGGGCGCATGCGCTTGCCGGCGCTGAGCGCACCCGCGCGCATGGCGGCGCTCAGGGGATCGGCCTGTCCGCCGGAGTCGGCCAGCAACTGGTCGATGCGCTCTTCGATGCAGCTGCGCAGCAGTGCGAGCTCGTCCGCGCGCCCATCCTCGCACTGTGACGGGTCGAACCCGCCCAGCACCTCCGTCCGCCATGTCGCTGTAGCCATGCGCCCCTCCTGTGCCGAAGACCGGAATCGAAAAATTGATGAATTCGATGCCGATCATACCGGATGCATTGTTAAGTAATCGCTAATTATTTCAATCGTGCGGCATCCTGCGGCAGCATCCGCACGATGTTGTCGTGTTATTAAACTTGAAAAGAAATATCCATGCAGCCGCGAACACGCCTGTATGGTGAACTTAACGGGACAAGGCCGGGACGGGACAGGAAGGGCGAGGAGGCGATGCCGGCGCAAACCGGCATCGGATGGTCCCGCGGAGACGGGACCGGTAGGGATGCAGCGCTTAGAACGAGTGGCGCACGCCCAGGGTGAACACCGACGGATCGGCGCCCAGCGCGGTCGCCGGCGGGGTGACCGCGGTCGACGACGAGCTGATGCCGAACACGCCGCGGCCGTTGTTGCGCAGCTGGGCGTAGGTGGTGTAGATGTTGGTGCGCTTCGACAGCGCGTAGGTGTAGGCCAGCGACACGGTATTGCCTTTGGCGCCGGTCTCGAGCTTCTGCTGCTGGAAGTTCACGAAGAACTTGCTCGGGCCGGCGGCATACGAGGCGCCGATGTTGGCGTTCTTGTACTCGTTGTTGGGGCCGGTCTGGTCGGCGACCAGGTAGTTACCCTTGATCTCGAAGGCACCGAAGGTGTAGCCCGCGCCGAAGCCGTATTCCTTGTCGTCGCCGATCGCCAGGCGCTCGATGTTGTGGTAGCCGGCACCCAGGTACAGGCCGCCGTTCTTGTATTCCACCGACACGCCCATCAGGTCGCCCGACGGTTCGACAGTACGCTCGCCGGCCGAGTAGGCGGCGTTGACGGTGAAGCCGGCGGCGGCGTTGCTCTTGTAGTTGACCGAGTTGGCCAGGCGGCGGGTCAGGCGATTGGTGCCGAAGGCAGACAGGTTGCTGCCGAACATGCCTTGGCCCATGATGTCGGAGGCGGCGCCGACCGCAGCGATCGGGCTGTATTCGCGACCGACGGTCAGGGTGCCGAAATCGCCCTGCAGGCCGACCACGGCGCGGCGGCCGAACAGCGAGGAATCGGCGGCGCCGGTGTCGAGGGCGACGCCGGCTTCGATGTTGAACATCGCCTTCAGGCCGTTGCCGAGGTCTTCGGTGCCACGGAAGCCGAGGCGGCTGCTCGACTGGTTACCCGAGTTGACCACGGTACGGCGCTTTTCACCCGGTGCGTCGGTGTCTTCCAGGGCAATCGCTGCGTCCATCACGCCATACACGGTGACGTTGGTCTGGGCGTGGGCGAACAGCGGCAGGGTCGACAGCAGCGCAGCTGCCAGGTACTTGTACTTCATGCAGATCTCCGGTTGGTTTGGACAGGATGTCGAGTTCACGAATGACTCAGATCGACCGGGATATTAACTAGAGAATATTTCCTCTTAGTGACATCCTGATACGTAGCATCCTGTCATGCCGGACGGGTCAACCGGAGGGGGCGTCGGGGCGGGCGTGGCCGTCGAGGGGAAGGGCGATGTCGATGCGGGTGCCGGACGGCTCGTCGGCGCTGATGGCGATCTGGCCGTGCAGGGCCCAGACCCGTTCGCGCATGCCGACCAGGCCGAGCGATTCGACCTTTTCCATGTCTTCGGCGCGGATCCCGCGGCCGTTGTCGCGGATGGTTACCAGGAGTTCGCCGTCGATGCGGTCGAGGTTGAGCACGACTTCGGTGGCCTCGGCATGGCGGGCGATGTTGGTCAGCGCTTCCTGCACGATGCGGAAGATGGCGGTGCTGGTGGCATCGTCGAGGCGCAGCCCGGCCTCGTCGGCGAACAGCAGGCAGGCGATGCCGTGGCGCTCCTCGAACTCGGCGCGCAGGCCCTGCAGGGCAAAATACAGGCCGCCCTCGTCGAGCGCGCGCGGGCGCAGGTTGGTGGCGATGCGGCGCAACGAGGCGATGGCGGTGAGCAGGTTCGCTTCCATGCCTTCGATCAAGGGGCGGCTCGGCTCGGGCAGCTGGTTGTTCTGCTGGAGCAGGGTCAGGTCCATGCGCAGCGAGGCCAGCAGCTGGCCGAGGTCGTCGTGCAGCTCGCGCGCGATGTGGGTGCGCTCTTCCTCGCGGATGGTCTGCAGCGCAGACGACAGCTGGCGCAGCTGGTCGTGTGAGCGCGCCAGCTTCTGCTGGACGAGGTGGCGCTCGGAGACGTCGCGCAGGATCACGTTGCAGACCCGGCGGCCATTCTGCTCGACCACGGAGATCGAGCCTTCGATCGGGAACAGGTGGCCGTTGGCGCGGATGCCGGTGACGGCATAGTCGGTGGCGCGGCGCCCGGCGCGCCCGCCGCCGGCCGGGAAGTAGTCGAGCGGGGTGCGGGCATTGCGCACCGGCGCCTGGATGTAGCGCGCGAGGGTGCTGCCCTGCATCGCCGCAACGCTGGTGGCGAACATGTGGGCTGCAGCCGGGTTGGCGAACAGGATGACGGCGTTCTCGCCGATGGAGAGGATGGCATCGCTGGCGCTGTGAACGATGCGGCGGCCGTCGATGCGGCGGTTGTCGCTGTCGCGGCCGGCGCGCCGCAGCGCGCGCGCGCGACGCAGCGCAGCCGCGGCCTGGCCGGCGCAATAGCCGCCCAGAAAACCGAACACAAGAGCCGCCGTGTCCGCTTTGTGACGGCGGTAGCGTCGCTGTGGTGTCATGCGGGAAAGCTGCCAAGGAGAAGGCCGCGCAGGGCCGGGAGCTCTACATTACGTGGCGCGACCGGAGAGGGGCTTGACACCCCACAAGGACGCCCGGCTGGCGTGGGTCCCGTCCGCATCACGCGGCCGCGGCCCTGCGCGGCTGCAGCGGCGCCGCTACTTACCGAGCGCGAAGCGCAATGCGTAGTTGTCCAGCGTTCCCGGCAAGCGGGCCGGATCGAGCAGCTGCCCGGACGCGAGCCGCAGCGAACGTCCGTCGAGCAGGGAGGCCAGCATGGCGCTGGTCAGCATCAGCACCAGGTTGCGGCCGGGACAGGTCACTGGGCCGTCGCTGAAGGGAATCAGCGGCCAGTCCTGCTCGCCCTGTTCCTGCAGCCACAGTTCCGGCGTGAAACGGTCCGCGTACGGCAGGCGCCGGTCGTCGCGATGGAAGAAGGGTGCATGGATCAGCACGCCGGTTCCAGGAGGCATCGTGCCGTTCTCCCAGAATGTGGCAGCGGTGCTCTGGCGCAGCACCATCGGAGTGGTCGGCCACAGGCGCAGCGCTTCCAGTACGGTCGCCCGCAGGAAGGGCAGCGCATCGCGCCGCGGATGGGCGGCGATTTCCTCGTGAGCGCGCTGCAACTGGTCCGGGTGGCTGGCCAGCAGCGCCAACGCGCGGAAACTGGCCATGACGGCCGCGTCGAAGGCAAAGAGCCATTGCGGCACCTGCTGGCGCGGTTCGGTGTCGGCCTTGCGCGGGATCTGGGCCATGAAGCCCGCCAGGCTGCCTGGCTCGGCGCGGTCGAGATACATCTGGATACGTGCGAGGAAACGTTCACGCTTTGCGCGCATCCTGGGGTGGAAACCGGCCCAGTTTGCGGCCCCGCGCAGGCGCACGACCAGCTCCTGAATTTCGTGGTCGTCGCGCGCGCCATTGCCCAGCACGACACGCCTGATCAGGCGGTACCAGCGATCGGAGTACGTATTCCAGTCCAGTTCGCCCTGTACCGCGCCGGGTCGCTCTGCGCCGGTCAGCATGCGCGCTGCTTCCTCTTCGACGATCGGCAGGAAGCTTCCGGCCAGCCGGTGCGCAGGGTTGGCGGTATCGAGCACTGCTTCATTGAAGCGGCGGCGCTCGGCGCGCTCGGCCCCTTCCGACACCAGTACCCCTTTCGGTTCGAAATGCGACAAGGCTGCGCGCTTTTCGGTGCTGGCGGCGGTGAAAGGGGCGGGCGACTCGTCCAGCACCCGACGGACGTGTTCCGGGGCCAGGACCACGGCCTGCTTGCGAATCGGCAGCGGCAGCATCAGCGGACCACGTCCGTATTTGTCGCGCAGTTTCTGCATGCGCCGCACCGCGCGGCCGTCCAGGTCCAGTCGCTCCGCCGCGGCCACGACCGGCGAGCGGCGGATGATCACGCCCTGGGCTACCAGAGGGGCAAAGACCTCCATGCCGAAGGCCAGTGTGTCGAGCAGGCTGGCGCGCGGCAGGCCGGTGTCGGTCGTGCCGGAGGCGCTTGCCCGGGCGATGGATCTGCCGGCGGCCAGGCCGGCGCCGAAGGCGCCGAGCACGCCGGCGACCAGGAGGAAGCTGTCATTGCGTCTGTTGCTCATGAGTAGTCCTGTCCAGTTTGCTGTGGCGTGACTTTAGGTCAACTGGCAGGCACGTCGCGCACGGTCGCCGGTGCGGCGGCAGGAAAGGCCGTTGCGCGGCAACGGCGCCGTTCTACATCTGCTTGAACAGGTGCAGGAAACTGCGGCTGACCTCGAGCTTCTCCGGCCGGCCCTTGACCAGCACCAGATGCCGCCCGCGGATGTCGCGCGTCACGCCTTCGATGGCGTTGACGTTGACCAATGTGGCGCGGTGGATCTGCCAGAACAGCGCAGGGTCGAGTTCCTCGGCCAGGTCGCGCACCGGCTTGCGGATCAGGGCCTCGAACGTGGCCGTCTGCACGCAGGTGTATTTTTCGTCCGAACGGAAGAACAGGATGTCCTCGACCGGGATCATGCGCAGGTCCTGGCCGATGCTGGCCTGGATCCACTGCAGGTGCTTCGGTTTCGGCGCCGCGATCTTCTCGGCCAGCTGCGACAGCATCGCCTGCACGCTGTCGTTGACCTTCTCGTTCGGGCGCTCCAGGCGCCCCTTGAGGCGGTCCACGGTCAGCTTCAGGCGCTCCGGCTCGGTCGGCTTGAGCACGTAGTCGATCGCGCCGCGCTCGAAGGCTTCCACCGCATACTGGTCGTAGGCCGTGACGAACACGATCTGGCTGCGCTCGCCAATGTCGCGCGCCGCTTCCATGCCGGTCTTGCCCGGCATGCGGATGTCGAGGAAGGTCAGGTCGGGCCTGAGCTGCTCGACCAGTTCCACCGCTTCTTCGCCGTTCTTCGCTTCGCCCAGGATCTGCAGCTCCGGCCAGGCCTCGGACAGGCGCAGGCGCAGCTGGTCACGCATCAGTCTTTCATCGTCGGCAATGATTGCGGTAGGCATGGTGGTCCTGGTAGCAAAGTTAAGGGTGACAATTATTTAATTATTCAATGAAACGGCGCGGCAGGCAAGATGTCCGGCGGCGGCCTATTTCGACAGCTGGTAGGGCACCTCGATCATCGCGATCACGCCGCTCGGGCTGTTGGCCGCGATGTGCAGCTGGCCGGCATCGCCGTGCAGCAGCTTGAGGCGGTCGCGGATCGTCTGCAGCCCCAGGCCCGTGCCGTCGCTCGGCATCACGCCGAAGCCCACGCCGTCGTCGGTGACGGTCACGCGCAGCTTGCTGTCGACGACCTCGGCGGTGATCTTCAGGGTGCCGCCTTCCGGCTTGCACTCCAGGCCGTGCTTGATCGCGTTCTCGACCATCGACTGCAGCATCATCGGCGGGAAGGCCGCGCTGCGCAGGCCGTCGGGCACCTGCATGATCACGGTCAGGCGCTCTTCCATGCGCATCTTGAGCAGGTCCAGGTAGGCCGTCACCATGTCCACTTCGCGCCCCAGGCCGGTCACGACGGCGTTGTCGCGCATCTGCGGCAGCACCGCGCGCAGGTACTGGATCAGGCTGCGCTGCATGGCCGAGGCGCGCGGCGGGTCGACCTGGATCAGGTGCTCCACGGAAGCCAGGGTGTTGAACAGGAAGTGCGGCTCGACCTGCGCCTGCATCATCTGCATCTTCGTTTCCGACAGCTGGCGCTGCATGGCCTCGCGCTCGGCGGCGGCGTTCGCCACCTGGGATTCGGCTTCGGCGCGCTTCTTTCCGCCGACCAGGGCCTTGGTACCGAACAGGGCCAGCACGAACAGGATCACGAAGTTCATGAACCAGGTCGAAGCCTGCTTGTGGTAGCGCGACACTTTCTGCTCGGCGGCGTCCTCCACTGCCGCTTCGATGGCGTTCGACAGTTCCTCGCCGATCTGCGGCGGCAGCTCGATGTGGACCGACTCGCCGTTGGCGCCCATCGTGGTCGAGGCGGACGGGGAGCCAGGGGCGGGCGGCGCCGCAGGTGCATCCGGGGCTTCCGGGGCGTCGGATGCATCGGGCGGCGCCGGTGGCAGCGGGGGCGCCGTGCCGTTCCTGGGCCGGTTGCGCGGGTTGAAATGGATCCCGCTCTCGTCGATGAGGATCGCCGCGTCGCTGCGCCGGCCGGCTTCGCGTTCGGCGCGTGCGATCTCTTCGCTGGCCGGACCGGAGAACAGTTCTTCCTGCAAGATGGCGCCGGCGGTCAGGGTCAGGATCGCGAACAGGAAGAACTTCCACCACGAGAGCTGGGTGACCCAGGTCGCCACGGCGTCGAAGCCGCGGTAGAGCCACGACAGGACGCTCGAGAAATAGTGCTGGTTGGTGTGCCTGGCTTGCATGGTGTGCTGATCGGTGTCGTGTCGCTATGTGGAATGGGTGCAATCGGCGAGTGTACCCTCGGCCGCTTGCGCGTGCCGGAAAAACAACATTGTCGGCATCCTGGACTGTTGGGATGATGCAACTTTACCCGCAGCGGGTCCGTAGGGCCAGCCTCGTGCGACAGCCTGCACAAACCGCGGCATGGACTGCACCGGGTCCCGCCAGAATGCGCCAACGCAAAGGCTGTAATTTGGAAACATTGCAAGGTATGATCTTTGGACTCCGGCCATGCAGGTCCCCAGGCCGGCACCTGTCCGACAATCCGCTTCTTGAAAGGATGTGCCGATGTCAGCCGTTCACGACAAATACCGACTCGTAACCCGCAGCGACTTCGATGGCCTGGTGTGCGCGGTGCTGCTCAAGCACCTCGACCTGATCGACGACATCCTGTTCGTGCACCCGAAGGACATGCAGGACGGGAAGGTCGCGATCACCGCACGCGACATCACGACCAATTTGCCGTACGTGCCCGCGGCGCACCTCGCGTTCGACCACCACCTGTCGGAAACGATCCGCAACACCGGCCGGCGCGACAACCACGTCATCCAGCCGGAGGCACCGTCGGCGGCGCGCGTCGTCTACAACCACTACGGCGGGGCGCAGACCTTTCCGGCTGCCTGGAACGACATGATGGCGGCGGTGGACAAGGGCGACTCGGCCCGCTTCTCGCGCGAAGAGGTGCTGTTCCCGCAGGGATGGAACCTGCTGAACTTCCTGATGGACGCGCGTACGGGCCTGGGCCGCTTCCACGACTTCCGCATCTCGAACTACCAGCTCATGATGGCCCTGATCGACTATTGCGCCCAGCACACCATCGAGCAGATCATGGAGCTGCCCGACGTGCGCGAGCGTACCGAGCTGTACTTCGAGCACAGCGAGCGCTGCAAGGAGCAGATCCGGCGCTGCGCCCGGGTCCACGGGAACCTCGTGGTGCTCGACCTGCGCCATGAAGAGGTGATCTTTGCCGGCAACCGCTTCATCATCTACGCGCTGTTCCCCGAAACGAACATTTCAATTCATGTGCTGTGGGGGGTGAAGCAGCAAAACACCGTGTTTGCAACTGGCAAGTCGATCCTGAACCGGACCTCGAACACCAATATCGGCGCCCTCATGCTGGAATACGGCGGAGGCGGCCACGAGAATGCCGGCACCTGCCAGGTGGACAACGCCCTGGCCGAGGACGTGCTCGGCGCTCTCATCAACCGCATCAACAAGGACGGCTGAACGCAAGCACCTACGCCTGCCGGCGCTGGTCGAGCATCTCGCGCACCGCGTCGGGCTGCAAGGGTTCGCTGAACCATTGGCCCTGCAGCTGGTCGCAACCGTGCGAGGTAAGGAAGGCCACCTGCGCCTCGGTCTCGACCGCTTCGCCGACCACGGCCAGGTCGAGGTTGTGGCCGATATCGATCAGGGTCTTGGCCAGCAGGCTGCCGCGGCCGCTGCTGCCATCGGCTGCGATGTCGCGCACCGCGGCCTTGGACAGCTTGACCTGGCGCACCGACAACTGCTGCAGGAAGGCAAGGTCGGAAATGCCCTTGCCGAATTCATCGATCGACAGCGCCACGCCGACTTCGGCCAACTGGGCCGACAGGTCGCGCCCGAGGCCCGGGTTGCGGATCAGGTCGGCCTCCGGGATCTCGATCTCGAGCGCGCCGGGCGGCAGGCCGTAGCGCTGCATGCGCACCGCCAGGCCGGCAATGAAGCCGTGCTGGCTGTACTCGCGGTGCGAGACGTTCACCGAGACGGGCAGGCTGCTGTAGCCGAGCTGGCGCAACTGCTGCAGGAAGGCACAGGCCTGGTCCAGCACCCAGTTGCCGATCTCGACCATCTGGCCGGTCTCCTCGGCCTCGGCCAGGAAGGCGGCCGGCAGCATGACGCCGTGCTCGGGATGGCGCCAGCGCAGCAGCGCCTCGAAGCCGCGCACCTTCCCGCTGCGCGCGTCCATGCGCGGCTGGAACAGCAGGAACAATTCGTCGTGGTCGAGCGCGGCCCGGATGCTGTTGGCGAGCGCGGCGCGTCGTTCGTTGGCCGAGCGCATCTCCGGCGAAAAGAAATGCACGCCGCCGCCGTTGCCCTTGGCATGGTACATGGCCATGTCGGCCGCCCGCACCAGTTCGGCCGAGGTCTTGCCGTCGGCCGGGAAGATCGCCACGCCGAGGCTGGCGCCGATCGGAATCTCGTTGCCGCCGAAGGCCACCGGCATCGTCAGCGACCGCCGCAGCCGTTCGACCATGCGCAGCGTGAAGCGCAGCGAAGGCTGGTCCACCAGCACCAGCACGAACTCGTCGCCCGACATGCGCGCCACCGTGTCGCTCTCGCGCACCGCCGACTGCAGGCGCCGCGCCACCACCTTCAGCACCACGTCGCCGGCCTCGTGGCCGAAGGTGTCGTTGATGGTCTTGAAGTTGTCCAGGTCGATCAGCACGGTGGCCACCATCGACTTGTGGCGCAGCGCCAGGTGCACGGCATGGTCGAGCCTGTCCCACAGCAGGGTGCGGTTGGCCAGGCCGGTGAGGGGATCGTGGTTGATCTCGTGCTCGAGGTGGTCGGTACGCTGCTTGGTGGCGGTGACATCCTGCAGGATGCCGATGAAATGCGTGACCTCGCCGTACTCGTCGCGCACCGGCGTGATGCTCAGGTCGTTCCAGAACAGTTCGCCGTTCTTGCGCTGGTTGCGGAACACCACGTTGACCGCGCGCCGCTCGGCGATTGCCAGCCGCACCTGGCTGCGTTCGTGGGTGTCGAAATTGGGCGCGGCCATGAAACGCGGATCGCGTCCGATCGCTTCGGCGGCCGGATAGCCGGCGATGCGTTCGAAGGCCGGGTTCACGTACTCGATGATGTTGTCGCGCCCGGCGCAACGGGTGATCACGATGCCGTTGCTGGCCGCGTGCAGCGCGCGTTCGCTCAGGAGTAATTGGCGTTCCTTCTCGCGCCGTTTGGCGATGCTGATGCCCATGCCGAACAGGTACTGGTCGCCGTCGCAGGCCACGCGCGCGCCGCCCACGAGGATCGGCGTCTCGCGCCCGCTGCGCGAGACATAATGCATCTCCATCGAGACCTCGGCCCCTTGCTCGAACACGCGGCGGAAGTTTTCCATCGCCAGCGGGCGTTCGCGCGGCTCGAACATGTCCATCACGTGGGCCGCGGCGAGCTCGTCCGGCGTGAGTTCGGTCATGCGTTCGAGGTTATGGTTCCAGAGGACGAAGCGGCCCTCGCGGTTGATCGCGTAGAAGGTGCCGGGCAGCAGGTCGACGACTTCCGCCAGCGGGGTGTTGCCGACGCGCTCGGGTTCGCTGGTGGAATCGGCCGGCGAGACGCTCACGGTGGCGCTCCATCCGTGAGGCTCGCCACGCGCGTCGTACTGGCGGATCAGGAGCAGGGTGGCCTTGCCTTCGCGTCCGCCCGCGAAGCGCATGCGGACCCGGGCGCCGCCCGACGACGCCAGCGCGGGCCAATGCGCGTCACCCGCCAGCAGCGCGTCGAGATGGCGTCCCGGCGCCTGTTCCGGCGTCCAGCCGAACATGGTCGAGCACGCGGGGTTCCAGGTGACAACGTTGCCCTCGTCATCGGTCAGGAAAGTAACCTGCGTAGATGCTTCGATCAGGGACATGCTGGCATCCTTCGGGAAAAATGCTCGCCGAATGCCAGATTACACGCGTTCCGATATGCGCGGCGCATAAAGGACAAAGCCACGGCGAACCGTGGCTTTGAAGATATGGAACAGCAAACGCAGGCTGTGTCAGGCGGCGGCGCTCGGGGATGCCACTTCCTGTTTCGGCGGCAGCGCGATTTCGTTGTTCACGCTGAACTGGTAGTCCTCGAACACGTGCTGGGCCGACAGTATCTGGTAGCTGCCGTCCGCCAGGCGGTGCGTGGTGTCCTTCAGGCGGTAGGTGAAGTGGCCGCAGGTCCAGCAGTTGAAGTTGCGCATGTGGGTGCACAGGCAGGTCTTGTCGAACACCGAGATGTTCTTGCCGTCCGGGCTGGCCTGCACCTCGCGGTTGTACGAGTTGATGTAGGCGCAGTTGCCGGTCGCATCGAGCAGGTAGCCGTAGGATTCGCAGCCCGGCCGGATGCCGGAGCCGATTGCCGGCGTGCTCTTGAGCATGCGCATGGGATAGCCGGTCGGCGAGACGCCGTTGACGATGATGTCTTCCTCGCTGGCGCGGAAGTACTCCTGCTTGACGTGCTCCGGCATGCCGCACTCGTGGGTGACGGTGAAGCGGGTCGCCACCTGCACGCCGCCGGCGCCTTTTTCCAGGAAGCCGACCGCGTCCGAGCCGGTGAAGATGCCGCCGGCGGCGATCACCGGGATGTCGAGCTGCTGCTCGCGCATGTAGGCATGGATCTCGTCCATGATGGTGTGCAGGTCGTACTGCTGCCAGTCGTCGATGCCGAAGCCGAGGTGGCCGCCGGCCAGCGGGCCTTCGACGATGATGTAGTCGGGCAGGCGGTTCAGGCGCGACACTTTTTTCAGGAACAGCTGCAGCGCGCGCACCGAGGACACGATGATGCCCAGCTTGGTGTCGCGGAAGCGCGGGTGGTCCTTGATCAGCTCGAAGGAACCCAGGTGCAGGCCGGCCGACATGGTGATGCCGTCGATGCCGGCGTCCATCGCCGCCGACAGGCGGGTGCGCAGGGTTTCCTTGGGCGCGTTCATGGTCAGCTTTTCCATGCAGTTCACGAAGATCAGGCCGTCGCCCTTCTTCGCTTCCATGGTCGAGCCGACGTGCAGGCGGGTTGCCTCGGCCAGGCGGTCGAGGTCGAACTGCACCACCGCCTTGTTCATGTTGTTGATGTTGAACTTGTAGAGCTTGGTCTTGTCCTTGACGAAGGTGGTGTCGAACTTGCGGTCCGACACGTCCTGCACCATCGCATCCGAGATGTGGCCGATGCCGCCGAGACGGGCGGCCTCGAGGGCCAGCTCCGAGGTCGAGATGTCCACGCCCATCCCGCCGATCATGATGGGCACATATTCCTTGTTGCCCAGACGCAGGCGGAAATCATCAACACGTTTCATTGCAATCCTTAGACTACCGTAGTTCCCTACGCGTACATATGCAGCAGGCCGCGCAGCGCGCGGCCGTCATTTTACCCCAACGCGGGGCGGGTTCACGCGGCGTTTGCCGTTGGAGCAGCGGCCGGCGGCCGCGTGCGGGTCGATTCGCGGCGGTCAGTCGCGGAAGTTGTTAAAAGCCAGCGGCAGGTCCTGGATGTCCTTGCGCAGCAGGGCCATGGCGGCCTGCAGGTCGTCGCGCTTGGCGCCGGTGACGCGCACCGATTCGCCCTGGATGCTGGCCTGGACCTTCATCTTGCTTTCCTTGATGGCCTTGGTGATCTTCTTGGCGTCCTCGGTCTCGATGCCGTTGCGCACCTTGATGACCTGCTTGACCTTGTCGCCCCCGATCTTCTCGACCTTGCCTTCGTCGAGGAAGCGCACATCGACCTTGCGCTTGGCCATCTTGTTGATCAGGACGTCCTTGACCTGGCCGAGCTGGAAGTCGGAGTCGGCGAACAGGGTGAGTTCACGCTCCTTTTGCTCGACATTGGCCGAGCTGCCCTTGAAGTCGAAGCGGGTGGTGATTTCCTTGTTCGATTGTTCGACAGCATTCTTCACTTCGACCATGTCTGCTTCGCAGACGACATCAAACGATGGCATGGCGGCTTTCCTTTTTCTTGATGATGCTAACTAGATGAATCCCTCTATTTTACCGGACAACGCCTCCCTCAGGCCACCGGATTTACCTGCACGGCAACAGACCGGGCCGGGCTTGCCACTATAATGGCCAAAAAACACCCTGACGCCATGCACGCCGACCTGCCCATCTCCCACGATTTTTCCCTTGCTTCCCTGAACACCTTCCGCATCCCGGCGCGGGCCCGGCATTACCTGCGGGTGACCGGGGCGGCGCAGCTCGACGCCGTCCGGCGCGACCCGCTACTTGCCGGTTTGCCGCGCCTGGTGCTGGGCGGCGGCAGCAACATGCTGTTTACGCGCGACTTCGACGGCATCGTGCTGCACATGGCGGGTCTGGGCAAGGAAGTGCTGGGAGAGCGGGACGGCCGGGTGCTGGTGCGGGCGCAGGCAGGCGAGAACTGGCATGGTTTCGTGCAGTGGACGCTGGCGCAGGGCCTGGGCGGCCTGGAGAACCTGTCCCTGATTCCGGGCACCGTGGGCGCGGCCCCGATCCAGAACGTGGGCGCGTACGGCACCGAAACGAAGGATGTGTTCCATTCGCTCACCGCCTACGACATGGCCAGCGGCGAGGTGCGCACGCTCGACGCGGCAGCCTGCCGCTTCGGCTACCGCGACAGCATCTTCAAGCATGCGCAAGGGCGCGAACTGGTGGTGCTGGACGTGACTTTCGCCCTGCCGGTGGCCTGGCAGCCCAACCTGCGCTATGCCGAACTGGCGAAGGCGGTCGAGGAGGCCGGCCTGGCTCAGCCCACGCCGCAGGAGATCGGGCGCATCGTCGAAGCCATCCGGCGCCGCAAGCTGCCCGACCCGCTCGACATCGGCAATGCGGGCAGCTTCTTCAAGAATCCCGTCATACCGGGCGAACACTGCACACGCCTGCTGGCCGAATTCCCGAACCTGGTGCACCATACGCAGCCGGACGGCAGCGAGAAGCTCGCCGCCGGCTGGCTGATCGACCAGTGCGGCTGGAAGGGACGGGCGCTGGGCGCGGCCGGCGTGTACCCGAAGCAGGCGCTGGTGCTGGTCAACCTGGGCGGGGCGCTTGGCGCGGACGTGGTGCGCCTGGCGCGCGCGATCCAGGCCGACGTGAAGGCGCGCTATGGGGTCGAACTGGAGCCGGAACCGGTATTCATCTAGTCGAAGGGGAGAGGCGATGATCAAGGCAGTCGTGACGGGCCACACGCGTGGCCTCGGCGCCGCGGTGGCGGCGGAACTGGTGGCGCGCGGCATCCCGGTGCTCGGGCTGGCGCGCGGGCATGCGGAGATCGGCGAAGGCATGGAGCAGGCAACGGTCGACTTCGGCGACGGCGCGGCGCTGGCCCACTGGCTCGGCGGGCACACGCTGCGCTCGTTTCTTTCGGGTTGCGACACGGCGCTGCTGGTGAACAACGCCGGCGTGGTCACCCCGGTCGGAAGGCTGGCCGAGCAGGACCCGCTGGCGGCGTTGCGCGCAGCCACGATCAACGTGGCCGCGCCACTGGCCTTGTCCGCCGCATTCGTGCAGGCCGCGCCGCAGGCCGAGCGGCGCATCCTGCACGTCTCGAGCGGCGCGGGACGCAGCGCCTATCCCGGCTGGAGCGTGTATTGCGCCACCAAGGCGGCGCTCGACCAGCATGCGCGCGCCGTGGCCCTCGACGGCGATGCGCGGGTGCGCTGCGTCAGCCTGGCGCCGGGCGTCATCGATACCGACATGCAGGCCGAAATCCGGGCCACGCCGGACGCGCGCTTCCCGCTGCGACAGCGCTTCGTGGACATGAAGGAGGGCGGGGTGCTGGTGGCGCCGGGCGATTGCGCGGTTGCGCTGGTGGATTACCTGCTGGCGAAGCGGTTTGGGAGCGAGCCGGTGGATGATTTGCGGAGCTAGGTGGTGATGTCACCGTAGAGGTCGCGCCAATCTGGATTGGCGGACTGGATCAGGTTGATCTTGCAGTTACGGCGCCACTTCTTGATCTGCTTTTCGCGGGTAATGGCAGAGACGATGTCGGTATGCATTTCATACCAGACCAATTGGTGAACGCGATAGGTTTTGGTAAAACCCTCCACGAAGCCTTCCTTGTGCTGCCAGAGGCGGCGGACCAGATCGGATGTGACGCCGATGTAGAGCGTGCCGTAGCGTCGGCTGGCCAGGATGTAAACGTAGGATGGTTTGTCCATCGGCGTATCGTCGGACGAACCTGTACTGCCGACGCTGATGGTACGCAAACAAGATTGGGTTCCCGCCTACGCGGGAACGACGGTTTCGAGGCTGGTAGTGGAAAGTCCGCCGCCTTCGCTCCGGGTGTTGGCTCAAGAACGTCGTTCCCGCGCAGGCGGGAACCCAATTTGGCGGCTTTACGATACGGCATCTCGCACCGCGATTGCTCACAACCCATGCGGCCCCGCGCCCAACATCTGCTTTTCGCGGGTAATGGCAGAGACGATGTCGGTGTGCATTTCATACCAGACCAATTGGTGAACGCGATAGGTTTTGGTAAAACCCTCGACGAAGCCTTCCTTGTGCTGCCAGAGGCGGCGGACCAGATCGGATGTGACGCCGATGTAGAGCGTGCCGTAGCGTCGGCTGGCCAGGATGCAAACGTAGGATGGTTTGTCCATCGCAGTATCGTCGGACGAACCTGTACTGCCGACGCTGATGGTACGCAAACAAGATTGGGTTCCCGCCTACGCGGGAACGACGGTTTCGAGGCTGGTAGTGGAAAGTCCGCCGCCTTCGCTCCGGGTGTTGGCTCGAGAACGTCGTTCCCGCGCAGGCGGGAACCCAGTTTGGCGGCTTTACGCTACCGCATCTCGCACCGCGCTTGCTCACAACCCATGCGACCCCGCGCTCGGGTGCCTCCGCTGTCAGCAAGAGCGCGCATGGCACAAAATTTTTCACAACCGTGCCGATGAAAAAGCCGCCCGGAGGCGGCTTGGAATGGCAGCAATAAAATGCCTGCCGGGATGGTGACGACAGGCTTTATTTACCGCGTGCCGTGCGCGCCTTGGCCGCGATGCGCATGCGCAGTGCGTTGAGCTTGATGAAGCCGCCCGCATCGGCCTGGTTGTAGGCGCCGCCGTCTTCGTCGAACGTGGCGATGTTCATGTCGAACAGCGAATCGGTCTTCGAATCGCGCGACACCACGATCACGTTGCCCTTGTACAGCTTCACGCGCACCCAGCCGTTCACGGTCTTCTGGGTGTGGTCGATCAGGGTCTGCAGCGCGACGCGCTCCGGGGCCCACCAGTAGCCGTTATAAATCAAGCTCGCGTAGCGCGGCATCAGGTCGTCCTTCAGGTGCGCCACTTCGCGGTCCAGCGTGATCGATTCGATCGCGCGGTGCGCCTTGAGCATGATCGCGCCGCCCGGGGTCTCGTAGCAGCCGCGCGACTTCATGCCGACGTAGCGGTTCTCGACCAGGTCGAGGCGGCCGATGCCGTGCTTGCCGCCCAGGCGGTTCAGTTCCGTCAGCACGTCGGCGGCGCCCATGCGCTTGCCGTTCAGGGCCACGATGTCGCCCTGCTCGTATTCGATGTCGAGGTATTCGGCTTCGTTCGGCGCTGCTTCCGGCGACACGGTCCAGCGCCACATCGATTCCTCGGCCTCCGCACTCGGGTTCTCCAGGTGGCGGCCCTCGAACGAGATGTGCAGCAGGTTGGCATCCATCGAGTACGGCGCGCCCCCGTTCTTGTGCTTCATGTCGATCTCGATGCCGGCGTCTTCCGCGTACTTCAGCAGCTTCTCGCGCGACAGCAGGTCCCACTCGCGCCACGGCGCGATGATCTTGACGTCCGGCTTGAGCGCGTAGGCGCCCAGCTCGAAGCGGACCTGGTCGTTGCCCTTGCCGGTGGCGCCGTGCGAGATGGCGTCGGCGCCGGTCTCGTTGGCGATCTCGATCAGGCGCTTGGCGATCAAGGGACGCGCGATCGAGGTGCCCAGCAGGTATTCGCCTTCGTAGACGGTATTGGCGCGGAACATCGGGAACACGAAGTCGCGCACGAATTCCTCGCGCACGTCGTCGATGTAGATGTTTTCCGGCTTGATGCCGAACTTGATCGCCTTGGCGCGGGCCGGTTCCAGCTCTTCGCCCTGGCCGAGGTCGGCGGTGAAGGTGACGATTTCGCAGTTGTAGTGATCCTGCAGCCATTTCAGGATGACCGAGGTGTCGAGGCCGCCGGAGTAGGCAAGGACTACTTTTTTAATGTCGCTCATGGAAGATTCCAGTGTGGAGGGAGGTGGGTTTTCAGATGGTCAGCCGGCCTTTGCGAACACCTTCCGCCGGGGCGGAAGGGAGGTCGACGATCAAACTAGGTGGGTGGGTTGAATCGGTACGTAAAATGGATTATTTGTCTTCGATCCTGCCGAGCAGCAGGTATTCGATCAGGGCCTTCTGCACGTGCAGGCGGTTTTCCGCCTCGTCCCAGACGACCGACTGCGGGCCGTCGATGACCTCGGCCGCGACTTCCTCGCCACGGTGGGCCGGCAGGCAGTGCATGAACAGTGCGTCCGGGGTGGCGCGCGCCATCTTGGCGCCATCGACGATGAAGCCGTCGAAGGCCTTCAGGCGCTCGGCGTTTTCCTTCTCGTAGCCCATGCTGGTCCAGACATCGGTGCTGACCAGGTGCGCGCCTTCGCAGGCGTCCGACGGGTTCTCGAACAGGGTGTAGCGCTGGGTGGATACGAGCTTCGGGTCGATCTCGTAGCCCTTCGGGGTCGAGACGTTCAGGTGGAAGCCGAACACCTCGGCCGCCTGCAGCCACGAATACAGCATGTTGTTGGCGTCGCCGATCCAGGCCACCGTCTTGCCCGCGATCGGGCCGCGGTGCTCGTAGAAGGTAAAGATGTCGGCCAGTACCTGGCAGGGGTGGTGTTCGTTGGTCAGGCCGTTGATCACCGGGACGCGCGAATGGGCGGCGAAACGCTCGATGATCTCCTGGCCGAAGGTGCGCACCATGATGATGTCGCACATGCGCGACATCACCTGGCCGGCGTCTTCCACCGGCTCGCCGCGTCCCAGCTGGCTGTCGCGCGTGTTCAGGTAGATCGCGGCGCCGCCCAGCTGGTGCATGCCGGCTTCAAAGGAAAGGCGGGTGCGGGTCGAGCTCTTCTCGAAGACCATCACCAGGGTGCGGTCGACCAGCGGGTGGTATACCTCGTAGGCCTTGAACTTGCGCTTGATGACCTTCGCGCGCTCGATGACGTATTCGAATTCGTCGAACGTGAAGTCGGAGAACTGCAGGAAGTGCTTGATGGGCTTTGCGACTGGCATATCGTCTTTACTTTGCTGTTGTCCCTTGAATTATAAGGGTTTTGCTTTCCGCTAGGGAAACCGGGTTTTTCGTAGGGTGGTCGGCAGCGCGCGATCTGTCCACTGGACCAGATCACCCTTACGGTTAATACAAAGTTTGGGAAGACTCGTGCAACAGCTGCGCATACAGTTCGTGCCGCATCTTCGCGATCTTGCCTTCCCCGACCGCGCCCAGCACCGCGCACTGCGGTTCGGCCAGGTGGCGGCAGTTATAGTACTTGCAGCCGCCCAAATACGGCTTGAACTCGACGAAGGCGCGCTCCAGCATCCCTTCCGTCAGGTGGTACAGCCCGAATTCCTGGAAGCCCGGCGAATCGATGATCGCAGCCCCGCCGTCAAGCCAGTACAGGCGCGTGAACGTGGTGGTGTGCTTGCCGGTGTCGAGCGCTTCCGAGATCTCGCGCACCGCGATGTCGGCGTCCGGCACCAGGAGGTTGATGAGCGAGGACTTGCCCATGCCCGACTGGCCGATGAAGATCGACGACTGGCCGGCGAGCAGCGGGCTCAAGGTCTCGACCGCATGCTCCGGACGGGCGCGCGCCGACAGCTCGTGCACCGGGTAGCCCAGCGAAGCGTACAGGCCGGCGCGCTCGCGGGCGCGCGCCAGCGGTTCCTCGACATCGACCTTGTTCAGGATGATGTGCGCTTCGATGCCGGCCGCCTCGGCCGCCACCAGGGAGCGCGAAACCAGGTCGTCGGCGAAGCTCGGTTCGGTGGCGACGACGATGAACAGGCGCGAGATGTTCGCGGCCAGCAGCTTGGACTTGTACTGGTCCGAGCGGTAGAGCAGGGTAGTGCGGTCGGCAATCTTCTCGATGACGGCCTGGTCGTTCGAGGTGCGCTTGAGGTGGGCGACGTCGCCGACGGCGACATTGGTTTTCTTGCCGCGCGTGACGCATTGCAGCTTTTCTCCGCCGGCGTCGGCCAGGTAGTGGCGGCCGTGGGCGGCAATGATGGTGCCGGTCAAGGTGTTTGCAACTGAACTCATGCGCCCGGCCTCTGTGCGTAGAGCGCGTCGGCCTTGGCCGCGCAGATGAAATCGTTCTCCGAAAGCGCGCCGCCGGCCGAGTGCGTGGTGTAGGCCACCAGGCAGCGGCGGTAGCCAACCGTCAGCTCGGGATGGTGGTTCTCGCTTTCGGCCATGGCGGCGACCGCGTTGACGAAGGCGATCGTTTCGCGGTAGTCGCGAAAGCCGTACTCGCGCGCGATGGTGCCGTCGATGGCCTGCCAGCCGGGCACCTGCGCGAGCAGCGCTGCAATGGCTTGCGGGTCCAGCGCCGCGGCGCCGTGGGTGGAATGTCGCTCGAGAAGTGTCATGCTGCCGCCATCGTCAGGTGTTTCACCCGCACCGACGCCGGCGGGTGGGAGTCGTAGAAGGCCGAATGCAACGGGTCCGGCGTGAGCGTAGAGGCGTTGTCCTCGTACATCTTGACCAGCGCCGATACCAGGTGGCGGTGGTCGGTGTGCTTCGCTGCGAAGGCGTCGGCTTCGAACTCGTGCTTGCGCGAGGTGATCGAGTTCAGCGGCGCCAGCACGAAGGTGAAGATCGGCAGCACCAGCGCGAACAGGATCAGGGCCATGCCGTCGTTCGAGGCGTTCATCATCGGCACCACGCCCAGGCCGGTGTAGAACCAGGCCTGCGTCTTGAGGTAGCCGAGCAGCGCCAGGAAACCCAGCGACAGCGCGAACATCACCACGATGCGCTTGAGGATGTGGCGCAGCTTGAAGTGGCCGAGTTCATGCGCCAGCACGGCTTCGATCTCGTGCGGGTCGAGGCGGGAGAGCAGGGTGTCGAAGAACACGATGCGCTTGTTGTTGCCGAAGCCGGAGAAATAGGCATTGCCGTGCGCGCTGCGCTTGCTGCCGTCCATCACGAACAGGCCCTTCGAAGCGAAGCCGACACGCGCCATCAGGCCTTCGATGCGCTCTTTCAGCGACGCGTCGGCGAGGGGCGTGAACTTGTTGAACAGCGGCGCGATCACGGTCGGGTACAGCACCATCATCAGGAGCTGGAAGCCGCTCCAGACCAGCCAGGCGTACAGCCACCACAGGTCGCCGCTCCTGTCCATCAGGACCAGGATCACCCACAGCAGCGGCAGGCCGATCGCGGCGCCCACCAGCGTGCCCTTGGCCATGTCGGCCAGCCACAGGCGAGGGGTCATCTTGTTGAAGCCGAAGCGCTGCTCGAGCACGAACTGGCGGTACCAGTCGAAGGGCAGGTCGAGCACGCCGGAGATGACGGCGAAGGCCACCACCAGCGCCATCTGATGCGCCATGCCCGGTCCCGTCACGCCCAGCAGGGCGGTGGACAAGGCCTGCAGGCCGCCCAGCAGCGTGAAGCCGATCAGCACCGCGCCGCCCCACAGCATCGACACGATGCCCAGGCGCGTCTTGGCCACCGTGTAGTCGGCCGCCTTGCGGTGCGCCGCGAGCGGCACCTTTGGCGCAAACTCGGCCGGTACGCTGGCGCGGTGGCGCAGCACGTGGCGAATGTGCCGGTTGGCCAGCCAGAAGCGCAAACCGAGGGTCAGCGCAAAGAAAACGATGAACAAAACCGAAAAGCCGAATGAAGACATTCTGTGCCTGTGAGAAAATGCGGGATGAGTGCAGAAAAAAATGCAGGACTGAAAAGCAAAGAGAGAATTATGTCACAAGCTACACAAACCGAAGGCGCGGGCACTGCCGTGCGTCCGAATGAATTCAACCTGGTCTGGGTCGACATGGAAATGACGGGCCTGGACCCGGACAACGACCGCATCATCGAGGTGGCCGCCGTCGTCACCGACGCCGACCTGAACATCATCGCCGAAGGCCCGGTATTCGCCATCCACCAGTCGGACGAGACGCTCGACAAGATGGACAACTGGAACAAGGGCACGCACGGCAAGTCCGGCCTGATCGACCGCGTCAGGGCCTCCACCGTCACCGAAGCCCAGGCCGAGCTGGAACTGATCGCCTTCCTGAGGCAGTATGTCCCGGCCAACAAGTCGCCGATGTGCGGCAACTCGATCTGCCAGGATCGCCGCTTCATGGCGCGCGGCATGCCGAAGCTGGAGGCATTCTTCCACTACCGCAACCTGGACGTGTCGACCCTGAAGGAACTGTGCCGCCGCTGGAAGCCCGAACTGGCATCGGGCTTCAAGAAGCACCAGAAGCACACCGCCCTGGCCGACATCGTCGAATCGATCGAAGAGCTGCGCTACTACCGCGAGCATTTCATCAAGCTGTAATGCGCAAGCTGTAATGCGCAAGCTGTAATGCGCATGGGGTAAGCCGGTTGCCCGCCTTTCGATAGTGGATGGTGGGCAACAAGTTATGCGACAATCGTCCCATGGCTCATCTTCCGCACACCGCGCACACCGGCCAGGACGACAATGCGACGATGCGTTCGCGCATTCGCCGCCACGACTGGAACCAGACCCCGCTCGGCCCGCCCGAACAGTGGCCGCCGGCATTGCGCACCGCGGTCGACATGATGCTGCACTCGGCCTTCCCGATGTTCCTGGCGTGGGGCCCTGACCTGGTTTTCCTCTACAACGACGCCTACGTGCCGCTGCTCGGGCAGAAGCACGAGCGCGCGCTCGGCGCACGCTTTCCGGAACTCTGGGCCGAGATCTGGGCCGAGATGGTGCCGCTGGTCGACCGCGCGCTGTCGGGCAAGCCGGTCTACTTCGAGGACATGCCGATGACCGTCGCCCGGCGCGGCTATCCCGAGCGTGCCACCTTCACCTTCTCGCACGCTCCCCTGAAAGACGACGCCGGCGAGGTCGCCGGCCTGTTCTGCACCGTCATGGAAACCACGCGCCGGGTCGCGGCCGAGCGCCGCGCGGCCTTCGAACTGACCGTGTCGGATGCGCTGCGGCCGCTGGCCTCGGGCGAAGAGGTGATCGCCACCGCCAGCGCGCTGCTGGGCGGCGAGCTGCGTGCGGGCCGGGTCATGTACGCCGAGATGGACCAGGCGACCGGGCGCTTCACGATGCCGCGCGGGTGGAGCCGCGACGGGCGTGCGGGCTTGCCGCCGAACCTGCAGCCGCGCTTCAGCCTCGATGGATTCGGCCCCGCCGTGGGCGCGGCGCTGCGCGCGGGCGACGTGGTGCGCATCCACGACACCGCGCACGACGTGCGCACGATCGGCTACCGCAGCGGCTATGCCGCCGACCGCATCGGCGCGCTGCTGGTGGTGCCGCTGGTGAAGTCGAACCGCCTGACCGCCTGCCTCGGGATCGACTGCCCGCAGCCGCGCTACTGGAGCGAGGACGAGGTGCAGCTGGCGCGCGACGTGGCCGAGCGCACCTGGTCGGCCGCCGAGACCGCGCGCGCGCAGGCCGAACTGCGCGCGCAACGCGACCGCAGCCGCGACATCTTCGACACCATCGCCGAAGGCTTCGCCGTGATCGCCGCCGACTGGACGGTGCTGGAGATGAACGCCGAAGGCCTGCGCATCTGCCGCATGAAGGCCGCCGATGTCATCGGACGCAACCACTGGGAAGCCTTCCCGCACACGGTCGATGCCGAACCCGGGCCGATGTACCGCGAGGTGATGCGCTCGCGCGTGGCCGGCAGTACCGAACACACGCACGTGTTCCCGGACGGTTCGCGCCTGTGGACCGAGGTGCGGGCCTACCCGATGCAGGACGGGAGCATCGCCACCTTTTTCCGCGATATCACCGACCGCAAGCTGGCCGAGGAAAAGCTGGTCGAGGCCGACCGCCGCAAGGACGAGTTCCTGGCCATGCTGGCGCACGAATTGCGCAACCCGCTGGCGCCGATCAGCGCAGCCGCCGAGCTGCTGCGCATCGGCCGCCTGGACGAGCAGCGGGTGCGCCAGAGCAGCAGCATCATCGGGCGCCAGGTGCGCCACATGACGCGCCTGGTGGACGACCTGCTCGATGTCTCGCGCGTCACGCGCGGCCTGATCACGCTGGCACGGGCGCAGGTCGATGCGCGCGCCGTGCTCGAAGAAGCGGTCGAGCAGGTGCGGCCGATGATCGACGCGCGCCGCCAGCAATTGTCGGTGCGCCTGCCGCCCCCGGGCCTGCTGGTGGACGGCGACAAGGCGCGGCTGGTGCAGGTGATGGTCAATGTGCTGGGCAATGCCAGCAAGTACACGCCGGAAGCGCGCTGCATCGACTTGCGCGCCGAGCTGCGCGCCGGCGCGCTGGTGACGAGCGTGCGCGACGAAGGCATCGGCATGGACCAGGAACTGACCAGCCGGGTGTTCGACCTGTTCACCCAGGCCGAACGCTCGTCCGACCGCTCGCAGGGCGGGCTGGGACTGGGCCTGGCGCTGGTCAGGAACCTGGTGGAACTGCACGGCGGCACGGTGGGCTGTTCCAGCCCCGGGCCGGGCAAGGGCAGCACCTTCGTCGTCACGCTGCCGCTGCTGCACGAGGTGCCGCCGGCGCCCGGGGCCGCGCACGGGGCGCCGCCGGCGCACGCTGGCCAACCGGCGCCCCTGCGGGTGCTGGTGGTGGACGACAACGTGGATGCGGCCGAGACGCTCGGCCTGCTGCTGGCGGCGCACGGCCACGAGGTGGTGATCGAGCACGATTCGCTGCGTGCGATCGACCGGGCGCGCAGCGTGGCGCCGCACGTGTGCCTGCTCGATATCGGCCTGCCCGAGATCGACGGCCGCGAACTGGCGCGGCGCCTGCGCGCGCTGCCGGATACCGCCGGCGCGGTCCTGGTGGCCGTGACCGGCTACGGCCAGCAGCAGGACCGGGAGGACGCCTTCGCGGCCGGTTTCCAGCACCACCTGGTCAAGCCGGTGGACCTGGGCGAGCTCACCCGCCTGCTGGACGGCGTCGCCGCCGCGCTCAGCGCATCTGCGTGTAGTTCACCGGGATGAACCGGTAGCCCTTGCCATCCTTTGCCAGGTGTCCCATGCCCGGGAATTGCAGGTGGGCGCCGCCGATCAGGTAGCCGCCCTTGGCGGCGGCGTCGAATACCTTCCGGCGCG
This sequence comes from Massilia consociata, assembly GCF_042432755.1. Taxonomy (NCBI): domain Bacteria; kingdom Pseudomonadati; phylum Pseudomonadota; class Betaproteobacteria; order Burkholderiales; family Oxalobacteraceae; genus Massilia; species Massilia consociata. The sequence goes on along the minus strand of NZ_JBHLWP010000011.1, from coordinate 388,638 downwards.
GGGCGGCCGCTGCTTTCGGGTCGTTGTCGAACCCGATCGTCACCTCGGGGTTTTCCATCTGGACCGCCGCGACGTGGATCAGGTCGCCGATGACATGCAGTTTCTGGCCGCCGCTTTCCACCATGTAGGTGGTGTGGCCGGGCGTGTGGCCGGCCGTCAGCTGGGCGCGAATGCCCGGCACCAGCTCGACGTCGCCTTCGAACGCCTTGAAACGGCCGGCCTTCACATACGGGCCGAGCGCCGCCTGCGCGGCCTTGAAGCCGTCCTTGTCCTTGGCCTTGTCCATGTTCGCCTGGCTCAGCCAGTAGTCCGATTCGAGCTTGTTGGCCCGCACGACGGCTTTCGGGAACGCCGCGGCGGAATCGTTGACCAGCCCGCCCACATGGTCGCCGTGGAAGTGGGTGATGTAGATCTCGTCCACCTGTTCCGGTGCATAGCCGGCGGCCTTCATGTTGGCGACCAGCTTGCCCAGCGTCGGGCCGAAGAAGGAACCGGCGCCGCTGTCGATCAGGATCAGCTTGCTGCCGGTGTTGACCAGGTAGGCATTGTCGGACGTTTCCAGCGGCACGCCCAGGTAGGACTTGGCCAGGGTCGCGGCCGTCTTCTTGGCATCCTGGTTCAGCAGCTTGTCCACCGGCAGGTCCACGGTGCCGTCCGACAGCGGGGTGATCTCGAACTGGCCGAGCATGACGCGGTAATAGCCCGGGGCAGGGGTCTTGACCATCGGCGCGGCGGCCCAGGCCGGGCTGGCGAAGCTGGCGGCGGCGAAACCGGCCGCAAGGGCGGTGGCAAGGGCGGACAGGGTTCGTTGCTGGAGTGTTTTCATCGCGGGTCCTCTTGTTGTTGGTCTACGGCACAGCCGGCCGCAAGGTTTGTTGCAGGCAGGTATCGTACATGATTGAGTGGTTAAATGTACAAGAGGACATGTCGCAACCCGCGCCGGCGCAAGCTGTGGTGTAATGGCGGCCCCATTTGTTGCAAACCGTTTCCATGTTCTCCATGCTGATCGAGCGGTGCTTGCGCCTGTGCCTGCACTTGCGCCCGGCCGGACCTGCTTCGTATGCCGGCCACGTACGTTCCGCGCTCGGTGCCCTGCTGGCGCTGCTCTCGACTGCGCTGGTGACGCGTGCCGCGCTCGGCGGTGCCGGTGGCGGCGGGGCTGGCGGCGCCTTGCCTTACCTGATCGCCCCCATGGCTGCCTCGGCCGTGCTCCTGTTCTGCCTGCCGGCGGCGCCGCTGGCCCAGCCCTGGCCTGTCATCGGCGGCAACGTCGTCTCGGCGCTGGCCGGGGTCGCCTGCGCGCAACTGGGCGATCCGCTGCTGGCGGCGCCGCTGGCGGGCGGCCTGTCCATTGCCGCCATGGCCGCCCTGCGCTGCCTGCACCCGCCGGGCGGCGCGGTGGCCGTCACCGTCGTGCTGGGTGGCGCGGCCGTGCATGACGCGGGTTTCTGGTTCGCCCTGATGCCGGTCGGGCTGAACTCGGTCCTGATGGTGCTGGGCGCGCTGGTGTGGAACAACCTGTCCGGGCACCGCTATCCGCATGTGCAGCCGGTGGCGCGGCCACCCGAAGCCGGCGCCGGCTTCGCCAGCGAAGACCTGGACGCGGCGCTCGACAGCTATGGCGAGACGCTCGACGTCAGCCGCGACGATCTGGCGGCGATCCTGGCCGAGACCGAACAGCATGCGGCGGCGCGGCGTGCCCGCCTGGCGAGCTGCGGGGCGCTGGCGCGTCCGGTGCCGGCCCTGCTGAGCCCGGACATGCCGCTGTCGGCGGCACGCGCCGCCCTGCTGCGCCATGGCGAGCCGGCGCTGCCCGTGGTGGACGCGGAGCGGCGCCCGCTGGGGGTGCTCAGCATGGCCGCCCTGGTGGCGGCCGGCGGGGGCGTCGACCGCCCGCTGGGCCAGCGCGCGCGCCATGCGACGGCGCTGCTGTTCGGCCGCGATGCGGCGCCGACCGTGGGCGAGCTGATCGAGATGGACCTGGTGGCCGTGGCGCAGGATGCGCCGCCGGGCGCGCTGCTGGCGCGCTTGCGCGACGGGGCGCGGCAGGTGTTCGTGGTGGACGGGGAGGGCAGGCTGGCGGGGATGGTGCGGCCGGGGGATCTGCTTGTCGGGATCGGTGCTGAGTCGCTGGAAAACGCTGCGTGAAGCGCTGTCCGGCGGCTGCATGAACGCGTGGGCCAGGAACTTGCCCACCCTACGAAGGCGATGCCGTGTCGCTCGTAGCGTGGACAGGTCTCCTGCCCACGCGCTCACCTGGCAGAGCCGCTGCCCTGCCACCGGTTCGGGTCAGCCGGCCTCCGCCCCGCAGCACTTCTTGTACTTCTTGCCACTGCCGCAAGGGCAGTCGTCGTTGCGGCCGACCTTCGGCTCTTCGCGCACGATGGTCTCGACCGCACCCTTGCGGCGCGGCAGCCAGAAACGGTAGATGGCCGGGATGTTGGCTTCGATTTCCAGCGCCAGCTGGTGCGCCTTGCGCGGATCTTCGACTTCCGCCAGTTCGGCTTCCTCGATCTCGTCGGCGCCGAGCAGGTAGATCGGGCGCATCAGCCCGGCCACTTCGGAGTCCCAGATCGGGGCCCAGCTGCCGGGGCGCAGCTCCATGCCTTCCCAGAAGCCCCAGCACCAGGCTTCGGCGTCGATCAGGGCGTCGCCGTCGACCTCGTGCTCGCAGAACAGCGGCTCGAATTCCTTGGGGGCGGCTTCGAAGGTGATCAAGACCTCGTTCATGAAGCGCATGATCAGGTTGATGATGCGCTGCTCTTCCTTGGGGTTCTTCCAGGCCGGCGCCTGCTTGCCGTCCTGGCCCCAGACGCGCGGCAGCCACTCGGCCGGCATGATGGTTTCGGGGCCGATCGCGATCGCGGTCAGGTAGCCGTGCAGGGTGTCCATCGTCATCGCGTCCTCGGGGGAGCGTTCGGACAGCAGGAACTGGTCGAGATCGTTAAATTCTTTTTCGCTGAGGGGCTCGTCGAGATGCATGGGGTGTTCTTGTTGCGGTTGATGTGCGTGTGAGGGCGCCAGTGTAACCCCTGCGGGCCGGGAGGGCACGCAAAACCTGCGGCTGGGCAGGAGCCGCGCGGGCAACGGCGCAACGGCGGTGCGAATCCGGTCGGCCCGAGGACGGAACGCGGCGCGGCGCTTACAATGGGCGGATGGATCACACGTCTTCCCAAGCAAATAGCCAGGCCCATCCGTTCTCCCGCCTCGACCCGCAAGCCGTGCTGGAGGCCGTCGAGAGCGTCGGCCTGTACGGCGACGGGCGCCTGCTGGCGCTCAACAGCTATGAAAACCGCGTCTACCAGGTCGGCCTGGAAGAGGGCGCGCCCGTCGTCGTCAAGTTCTACCGGCCGGGACGCTGGAGCGATGCGGCCATCCTCGAGGAGCATGCCTTCACGGCCGAGCTGGCGGAAGCGGAAGTGCCGGTGGTGCCGGCCAGTGTCATCGACGGCCGCACCTTGCACGAACACGGCGGCTACCGCTTCGCCGTGTTCCCGCGCCGTGGCGGGCGCGCTCCCGAGCTGGGCGACCCGGCGACGCTGGAATGGATCGGCCGTTTCATCGGACGCATCCATGCCGTGGGCGCCGCGCAACCCTTCCTCGCGCGGCCGGAAATCAATCCGCAGACCTTCGGGCGCGATCCCTTCGACTGGCTGCGCACGCACGGCTTCGTCCCGCCCGAACTGGCTGCGACCTGGGCCAGCGTGGTCGAGCAGGCACTTGGCGGCGTGGCGCGCTGCTACGAGCGCGCCGGCGACTTGCCCCTGCTGCGCCTGCACGGCGACTGCCACGGCGGCAACGTCCTCTGGACCCCCGATGGCCCGCACTTCGTCGACTTCGACGACAGCCGCATGGGGCCGGCCGTGCAGGACCTGTGGATGCTGCTGTCGGGCGAGCGCCACGAGATGGTGGGGCAAATGGCCGACGTGCTGGCCGGCTACGAGGATTTCTGCGAATTCCACCCGCGCCAGCTCTACCTGGTCGAAGCCCTGCGCACGCTGCGGCTGATCCATTATGCAAGCTGGCTGGCGATGCGCTGGGACGACCCGGCTTTCCCGGCGGCCTTCCCATGGTTCAATACCCAGCGTTACTGGCAGGACCGCATCCTCGAACTGCGCGAGCAGGTGGCGCTGATGGACGAGCCGCCGCTGTGGCCGGTCTAGCACGGCCGGCGCAGGCGGCGATCTCGACCCCGGGCGGCGCCGGGAATTGGGTGCGTTTTGCCGTCCAGTTCGGCGTGACACGTGTGGACGATTTACCGGATAATCGGCTGGACGCAGCCTGCGTCCGCCACTGAGAACGACCATGGAACCCATCAAGCCCGAGTCCGACGATACCGATTTCACGATCGACCTGTCCCATGCCGGCAGCATTGTGCCGCAGGGACTGGGCGCACCCGGACCTGCGCCGGACGCGCCTTCCGGACGCGGGCCGATGGACATGCGCGAGATCCAGGAAGCCATCGCCCGGGTCGAGGCCGAAGCCAAGGCCAACGTGGCGGCGGAAAGCCGGGCCCACGCGGAAGCGCGGGCCCGCTCGCTGGCCGACGAACGCGCCGCGCTGGATGCGCAGGCCACCGCGGCGGCGCTGGCCAGTGCCCAGGCATCGGAGGAGGCGATCGCGGCCAACCGCGAACGGCTGGAGTCGCTGCGCGCGGCCGCCCAGGCGTCGAACGAGCGGCTGGAAGCGATCCGCCAGGAAACCGCCGAGCTGCGCGCCCGCGTGCAGCACGAAACCGAAACCCGGATGGCTGCCGAAGCGCGCGCCCGCAGCGAGGAAGAGGCCCGCCGCCGCGCCGCCGCCCAGGTGCAGGCCCAGGCCGAGATGGCGGCCCAGGCGGCGCAAGCGGCCGAGGAACTGCTGGCGCAGACCGAGCAGGCGCGCCTGCAGGCGGTCGAGCGGATGGCCGCGGTGGAGGCGGCCAAGGAAGAAGTGCTGCACAACGCCAGCGCCGATGCGCGCGTGGCGATCCTGGCGCGCGAGCGCGAGCGGGCCGAGCGCGCCGCCCGCCAGACCGCCGAGAAGCTGGCCGAGGCCGAGGCCGAGGCGCTGGAACTGGCCCTGCAGCGCGAGCGCGCCGACCAGGTGGCGCTGTCCTCGGCGTTCTCCCGTGCCGCGGCCGAGGCGCGCGCGCTGGAGGAAGCCCGCGCGCTGGCCCACATCGAACAGGAGCGCGAAGCGATCGCGCTGGCGCAGGCCGAATCCGAGCGCGTGGTCGCCCAGTCGCTGCGCATGCGCCTGCAGACCGAGAAGGAACTGCGCGACGCCGCCACCCACCGCGAGCGCCTGGAGCAGATGGCCGTGTCCGCCGCCGAAGCGCGGCGCGAGGCCGAGACCCGCATCCTGGCGGCGACCGAGGCGCGCATCGAGGCTGACCGCAAGCTGCGCGACGTGGCCGAGCAGCGCGCGCAGGCCGAGGAAGCGGCAAGCCAGCAGGCCCAGGCGCGGCTGGAGGCCGAAGCGCATGCCGCCGCCCAGGCGCGCGAGCGTGCCGCGGCCGACGAGGCGGCGGCGCAGGCAAGCCGGCGCCAGGCGGACGAAGAGCAGCGCGAACGTGTTCTCCTGGAAGAGCGCGCGGCCCTGGTGCAGGCCGAAGCCGATGCCCGCGCCGCCGGGAACGCCGCGCAGGAAGCGGCGCTGGCGGCGGCACGCGAGCAGGCGCAGGTGCAGGAACAGGCTGCGGAAGCGGCGCGCCGCCGTGCCGGGGAGGCCGCGCGCCTGCTGCAGGCCGAGCGCGAGCGGGTGCTGGCCGAAGAGGCGGCCCTGGCGCGCGAACAGGAGCGGGTGGAAGCCGAACGCGCGCTGGCCCGGGCGGCCGAGGCGCGTGCCCAGGCGGCGCAGGACGCCAGCAGGCAATTGCATGAGCAGGCCGAGGCCGAGCGCCGTGCCGAAGCCGCGCAGCGTGCCATGCTCGACGCGCAGGCAGCCCAGGCGCGTGCCGCGGTCGAGGAAGCCGAGCATGCCGGGGCGGCTGCGATGGCCCGGCAGGAGCAGGCGCGCCGCGCGGCCGAGCTGGCGGCGGCGCAGGCGGAACGCGCGGCGGTGGAGCAACAGCAGCTGGAAACGACGCAAGCCGCGCTTGCCGCCGAACGCGCCGCCACCCTGGCCGCGCGCGAATCGCTGGCGCTGGCCGAGCGCAAGCTGGCCGCGCAGCGCCAGCAGGCCGAGGCCGACGCGCGCGCCAACGAGGCGGCGGCTGCGCGGCTGGCGTCCGAGCAGGCCGCGGCCCAGGCGGCCCTGGCGCGCGCCGCGGCGGAAGAGGAGCAGGCCAGGCTCGCCGGCGCGCGCGAGGCGGCCGAACAGGATGCCCTGCGGGCGGCGGTCGAGAAGCGCGATGCGCAGCGCGCGCTCATCGAGAATGCCCAGCGCCATGCCGAAATGCAGCGCAAGGCGGCCGACACGACGCAGCGCATGGCCGAGGCGCGCAGGCAGCTGGCCGAGCTGGAAACGCAGCGCCACGAGGATCAGTCGGCCGAGCTGGCCGCCCTCGATCGCGCCATCGGCGAGCGCAAGGCCGAGGCCGAGCACCGGGTGGCTTCGGTGAACATCACGCGCGAAGTGCTGGGACGGTTCAAGCAGGTGCCGCCGGCCTCGGCCTCGCAGGCGGCGACCAGGCTGGCGGAGGTGATCCTGAATCAGCGCAAGAACGAGGGGGAGTAGGGCAGGGCGGTGTGACCGCCCGGCGAAGGCCGGGATCCCATGTTGCTTGATATGCTGCGCATATTATTAGTGCTTAACTAATACGTCAGGCGTATCACTGCGCCGCCGGCGCATTGCTCGGCGCCACCGGATTCACCGGACCGGTGCTCGCCTTGGTCGCGAAATACTCGGTCTCCCCGAAGCACGAGGTCGGGATCCCCACATGCTGCTCGTACGAGATCTGCACCCGCTGGCCCATCGCATTCTGCAGCTGCTGCACGACGGCGTCGTCGCGCACGGTGAAGGCGAAGCGCTCGGGAATCGCGCCCGGCATGCTCGACAGCAGGAGCTCGCCTTCCCAGGTCTTGCACAGCCAGCCCTTCTTCGAGAACTTCTGCAGGTAGCCGGCGCGCTCGCCTTCCGAGTACGACCACGTGAGCGTGAACCAGGTGTACAGCGCGAACAGCACGAGCACGGCGGCGACGGCGGACAGGATGAGGGCGGTGGCGCGTTGTTTCGGGGCGTTGGGCATGGCGGTTCAGTCGTTGGAATAGAAGGTTGTCAGGATGGCAGCATGGCGCGGCCGCGCCCATTCTGCCACGGCTGGGCGGAATAGCAAAATGGCAGGCGCGGGTTCATGCTCCGCGCGCATGCGGCGTGGCCTCATGCGGCGTGTTCGGCCAGCCCTTCGCGCTCCATGCGCCGCCGGTAGCGCACCGAGGACCACAGGGACACCAGGATGAACGCCAGTCCCGACAGCCCGGTGAACCATTCCGGAATGTGATAGTGGACGCCGATGAACATGATCAGCGCCAGGATGCCGATCGCATAGTGCGCGCCGTGTTCGAGGTAGACGAATTGCTCGAGCGTGCCCTTGTAGACCAGGAACACGGTCATCGAGCGCACGAACATGGCGCCGATGGCCAGGCCGAGCATGATGATGACGATGTCGTTGGTGATGGCGAAAGCCCCGATCACGCCGTCGAAGCTGAACGAGGCGTCCAGCACCTCCAGGTAAAGGAAGCCGCCGATGCTGCCCTGCGAGATCATCTTGCCGACCACCGGGTCTTCTTCCTCGTGCTCGAGCAGGCCGCTGAGCCACTGCACGCCGATATAGATGAGCACGCCTGTGACGCCGGCGATCAGCACCGCCAGTTTGCGCTCGGGCGGCATCAGGTACATGGCGCCGCAGACCGCCAACAGGGTCAGCAGGATGGCCAGGCCCTCGGTGCCGTACTTGCCGACCTTTTCCTCGACCCAGCCGAGCCAGTGCAGCTTCTTTTCCTCGTCGAACAGGAAGTTCAGGAAAACCAGCATCAGGAAGGCGCCGCCGAAGGCCGCCACCTCGGCGTGCTTTTCGGTGAGATGGCGCGAGTATTCCTTCGGGTTGTCGATGCCCATGTGCCAGACCTCGACCAGGCCCAGCCCGGTGGCTGCCGACACGATCACGAGCGGAAACAGCAGGCGCATGCCGAACACGGCCACCAGGATGCCCACCGTCAGGAAGAGCTTGCGCCAGAATTCGTTCCAGCCGCGCAGGACCGAGGCGTTGACGACCGCGTTGTCGAAAGAAAGCGACACTTCGAGCACGCCGAGGATCGCGGTGATCCACAGGGCCTGCAGCATGCCGGCGATGCCGCGGTGCTCGTAGCCCCACCAGCCGGCGAGTCCCATGAGGATGACCGTGACCGCGATCGACAACCGGAAATGCCGCATGACGTCCCCTTGGGCGTATTGACTCGTTGGTCGAATATTACCGCCGCGGACCCGGCGGCGGCGCATCGGAGGTCGCCGGGCGACTCGGCTAATGAGATAATTCCGCCCGGCATTTACCTACTCTGAGCGAACCCATGGATTTCATCTACCTCGTAACACCTGTGCTGACCTGGATGGTGGTCGGTCCGATCAAATTCCTGATCACCAGCGCGCGCCAGCGCCGCTGGGCCTTCAACCTGGTGGGCAACGGCGGCTTCCCCAGCAACCACAGTTCCGTCGTCACCAGCATGGCCACCCTGATCGCCCTGCGCGAAGGGATGGACCACCCGGCCTTCGGTGTTGCGGTGACGCTCGCCTTCATCGTGATGATCGATGCCAACAGCCTGCGCCAGCACGTGGGGCGCCAGGCGGCGGCAATCAACAAGCTGGCGTGCGACACCGTGGGCCACGTCGTCCTGCGCGAGCGCATGGGCCACACCCTGGTGGAGATCACGGGCGGCATCGCCACCGGCATCGGCATGGGCTTCCTGATCAACGCGCTCCTCGGTTGACCGGGGGCCAACGACGGGCGGGCGGACAGGCGGACGTCCGCCCGTCCGCAGTGGTCTCCAAGAAACCTTGCGTTTCAGTCCGCCTGGAATGCAGCTCGTCGCCAAATATCGCATTTCATCCCTCGATTTCGGCAGTACGCAGAGTCGTCGCTTGCGGTTGGTAGGGCACTACTCGATACTGCGCGCTGGCTGTCTATATCCGCGTTTTTACAAGAACACATACTGAGTCCATTCTCTGGAGAACAACAATGCTGCGCAAAACACTACTCGTCCTTGCCATCGCCTCGGCGCTCGCCGCCTGCGGCAAGCAGTCCCAGGAGCCTGCCAAGCCGGGTGCCGAGGGATCGACTCAGGCTGGCGCCAAGGTCGATCCGCAGGACAAGCGTCCGTCGCAGCTGCAGGTCGCATCGGAAGACGTGCTGACCATCCAGAGCGACACCCTGTCGAGCGGCCCGGTCGTCACCGGTTCGATCCAGCCCGAGCGCAAGGCCGACCTGCGCGCCGAGGTCTCGGCGGTGGTGCTGCAGGTCCTGAAGGAAAACGGCGAGCCGGTCAAGCGCGGCGACGTGCTGGTGCGCCTCGATGAAACCGCGATCCGCGACACCGTGGCCTCCGCCGACGAAGCCGTGCGCGCCGCCAGCCAGGCGCTCGACCAGGCCAACCGCCAGCTCGAGCGCATGAAGACCCTGCGCGCCTCGGGCATGACCTCGGCCGTGGGCCTGGACGAGGCCGAAGTGCGCCGCAACAGCGCCCAGAGCGAGCTGTCGGCCGCCAGGAGCCGCGCCGCCACCGCGCGCCAGCAGCTCAACCGCACCGTGGTGCGTGCGCCGTTCGACGGCATCGTCTCCGAGCGCAAGGTCTCGGCGGGCGATACCGCCAACATCGGCAAGGAACTGGTCAAGGTCATCGACCCGAACAGCATGCGCTTCGAAGGCCGCGTCTCGGCCGATTCGATCGCCACCGTCAAGGTCGGGCAGAAGGTCAACTTCCGCGTCAACGGCTACGGCGAGCAGCAGTTCGCCGGCACCGTCAAGCGCATCGACCCGGCCGCCAACGCCATCACCCGCCAGGTCGAGGTGCTGGTGGCGTTCGCCGACAACGCCCAGCCGCGCGTGGCCGGCCTGTACGCCGAAGGCCGCATCGACGCCCTGAGCACGAACGCCCTGATGCTGCCGGAAGCGGCGCTGGTCAAGGCCGGCGACAGCGCCTTCACCTGGCGCATCAAGGACAAGACCCTGAACAAGGTCCCGCTGGTGGTCGGCGCGCGCGATCCGCGCACCGGCAACGTGGAGGTCAAGCAGGGCCTGGTCGCCGGCGACATCGTGCTGCGCGCCCCGACTTCGAACCTGAAGGACGGCCAGAAGGTCGTGATGCCGACCGCACTGGTGGCAAGCGCCGGCGGCGCGCCAGTCCAGGGCAAATAAGGCATACGGGAAAAATAAGGAAAACAACAAATGTTCCTCTCCAATTTCAGCGTCAAGCGGCCGGTCGCCACCATCGTCATCATCGTGGCGATGATGTGCATCGGCCTGCTCGCCCTGTCCAAGCTCAAGGTCAACCAGAACCCGGACGTCGAGCGCCCGGCACTCACCCTCGACGTCCCGTATCCGGGCGCTTCTCCCGAGACCGTCGAACGCGAGATCACCAACCGCCTGGAAAAGCAGCTGCTGGCGATCCAGGGCGTCACCAAGATCCATTCCAATTCGTATGAAGGCGGCGTGTCGATCTGGATGGAATTCGACTTCGGCCGCAACGTCATCGAGGCCTCGGACGACGTGCGCAACGCGATCGCCTCGGTGCGCTACAAGCTGCCGGTCGAGATGCGCGAGCCGGTCCTGCGCCGCTTCGACATGAGCGCCGAGCCGGTGATGCACCTGGCGCTGTCCTCCAGCACGCAGTCGCATGCCGAGATCTCGCGCTATGCCGAAGACGTACTGGCCGACAAGTTCCGTGCCATCGAGGGTGTGTCGACCGTGAACGTGAGCGGCGCGCTGCGCCGCGAACTGTCGGTCTTGCTGCGCGCCGAGAAACTGCGTGAGTACAACGTCTCGGTGTCGGACGTCACCAACGCCCTGCGCACCCAGAACACCAACGCCCCGGTCGGCAAGCTGCGCAGCGAGCTCGACGAGAAGGGCATCCGCCTGGTCGGCCGCATCGAGCGTCCCGAGGATTTCTCGCAGATCGTGGTCAAGCGTAACGGCGACCGGATCGTGCGCCTGAACGAAGTGGCCGAGATCAAGGACGGCTTTGCCGACATCAACAGCCTGTCGATCCGCAGCGGCAACCCGAACGTCGGCCTGCAGATTTCCCGTGCGCGCGATGCCTCGACCGTCGCCCTGGCCAAGCGGGTGCACGAGGTGGTCGCCGAAGCCAACAAGGAAATGCCGCAAGGCACCAAGGTGGAAGTGACCCGTGACGGCGGCGAAGACGCGCAGAGCAGCCTGAACAACGTGATCGAGGCCCTGGTGCTGGGCGCGATCCTGACCATCTTCGTGGTGTATGCCTTCCTCAATTCCTGGCGGTCGACCCTGATTACCGCGCTGTCGCTGCCGACTTCGGTGCTGGCGGCCTTCATCGCGGTCTGGCTGTGCGGCTTCACGCTGAACTTCATGACCCTGCTGGGCCTGTCGCTGGCGATCGGCGTGCTGATCGACGACGCGATCGTGGTGCGGGAAAACATCGTGCGCCACCTCGAAATGGGTTCGGACCGCCGTACCGCCGCGCTGGAAGGCACGGCCGAGATCGGCCTGGCCGTGGCCGCGACCACCTTCTCGATCATGGCCGTGTTCGTGCCGGTGGCCTTCATGCCGGGCGTGTCCGGCGAGTGGTTCCGTCCATTCGCGCTCACCGTGACCTGCTCGGTGATCGTCTCGCTCCTGATCTCGTTCACGCTCGACCCGATGCTGTCGGCCTACTGGGGCGACCCGCCGGACCACGCCCATGCGCCGAAGAAGGGCCTGAGCCGCGTACTGCAGCGCTTCAATGCCTGGTTCGACCGCCAGGCCGACCGCTACGGCAACGTGATCGCCTGGGCGCTGCACCATCGCAGGTGGATGGGCGTGATCGCCGTCCTCAGCTTCGTCAGCGCCATCGGCCTGCACATCGCTTTCGGCGGCTCGAGCTTCCTGCCGAAGGCCGACCACGGCACCGTCATGGTCGAGGTCCGCACCCCGGCGTCGTCGAGCCTGGAATACGCACGCCGCAAGGTGGAGGCGGCGGCCGAGATCGCCCGTTCGATCCCGGAAACCAAGGACACCAACAGCAACGTCAACCTGAGCGGCGGCCGGGTCTGGATCGACATCGGCAAGCGCAGCCAGCGCGATCGCAGCGCCTACGAGATCGGCGCCGAGCTGCGCGCCAAGATCGCCCCCCTGGTGGGCGCCGAGTACACCGTCATCGACGACCTGAGCGGCGGCGGCAAGCCGGTCCAGGTCGAGTTCACCGGCCCGGATTCGCGCAAGCTGATGGAGCTGACCTCCGCCTACATGGAGAAGCTGCGCCAGGTCCCGGGCGCCGTCGACGTCACCCTGTCGGAGCAGGATCCGAAGAACGAACTGCAGATCGTGCTTGACCGCGGCCTGGCCAACGCCATGGGCATCTCGATCAACGACGCCGCCCAGGCGCTGCGCGTGGCCTTTGCCGGCATCGAGGTGGGCGACTGGGTCGACCCGACCAGCGAGACCCGCGACGTCGCCGTACGCCTGCATCCGGACGACCGCGTCAACACCGAGAGCATCGAGCGCCTGCCGATCGCGGTGGCCGGCACCGGCATGATGGTGCCGCTCGAGCAGATCGCCACCATCACCATGGGCAAGGGCCCGGCCGGCATCCGCCACAAGAATGGCGAGCGCCTGATCACCGTCTCGGCCAACGCCCAGGGCCGCTCGCCGGGCGAGGTGACGGCCGACGCCATGAAACTGGCCAGGACCTTCGACTTCCCGCCGGGCTATGGCCTGGCGCTGGGCGGCCAGGGCGAAGACCAGCAGGAACTGTTCAGGGAGATGATGATCGCGCTGTTCTCGGGCATCCTGCTGATGTACCTGATCCTGGTGATGCAGTTCGGCTCGTTCACGGCGCCGCTGGGCGTGATGCTGTCGCTGCCGCTGTCCCTGATCGGCGTGGTGCTGGCCCTGCTCCTGACCAATAACACGCTCAACCTGATGAGCATGATCGGCGTACTCATGCTGATGGGCCTGGTGGCTAAGAATGCGATCCTGCTGATCGACGCCGCCCGTGCCCTGGAGAAGGAAGGCATGGACCGCGAGGAGGCACTGATGCAGGCCGGCCGCAAGCGCCTGCGCCCGATCCTGATGACGACTTTCGCGCTGATCGCGGGTATGTTCCCGGTGGCGATGGCGTTCGGCGATGCCGGCCAGTTCTACCAGCCGCTGGCCATCGCGATCATCGGCGGCGTGATCACCTCGACGGTGCTGACGCTGCTGGTCGTGCCGAGCTTCTACGACAGCATCGAGATCGCCCGCGACCGCATGTTCGCGAAGTTCAACCGCCGCGCGGAGCGCTACCACGTGCTGCCAGCCTTCTTCGTGACCTTTGTCGAGGCGATCCTGACGCTGACCTTCGTGCGACTGGTATACCGCGTGATCCTGTTCATTGGACGTTTCCTCTTTGGCCGCGACCGCGGTACCGCGCAGCCAGCCTGACGAGTGAAGCGGCGGCCAGCCGCCTTGTGCACTGCCCGGAGGGCCAGCGTGAGCTGGCCCTCTTTTTTTTCAGGCAGGCTCCTGCCTCGGCAGGGATGCCGGCAGGCCGCATACGAGGGAGCAGGGGCGTTCTGGATAACGAGGGCGCACCGAATAAACGCAGCGCGCAAACAGGCGCTCAGTGCAAAGGGGACTGGACGGGGAGGGCTTGGGGAAAGGAAGCACGCGGCGACTGCCGCGGGCGACACGATACATCATGGCCAGCCCTGCCGGGCTGGCGATCGACGATGCGGGTGCTGCAGCACGAAGCCGGCTTCCGGCCAGGACCGGAAGTCCCGGAGCCCGCACCGCGGGCCCCGTTCGTTGCCTGGCGGATAACGGATCAGCCGCCGCTGCTGCTGCCGGTGCCGGTGCCGGTGGTGCCGGTCGAGCCCGAGGTGCCCGAGGTACCGGTGCCGGTGCCAGTGCCAGTGCCGGTGTCGGTGCCGGTGCCGGTGGTACCCATCGAACCCGAGGTGCCCGAGGTGCCGGTGCCAGTGGTGCCGGTCGCGCCAGTGCCGGTGGTGCCGGTGCCCATGTCGCCGGTGGTGCCGGTTGCGCCGGTACCGGTTGCGCCGGTGCCCATGTCGCCGGTGGTGCCGGTGGTGCCGGTTGCGCCGGTGCCGGTTGCGCCGGTGCCGGTGTCACCCGTGGTGCCGGTGGCGCCCGAGGTGCTGCTTGGCGTGGTGGCCGACGTGTCGCCCGTGGTGGTGCCAGCGTCGGTTGCCGGTTCGTTCTTGCGGCAAGCGCCCAGCAGGGAAGCCAGGATGGCAGCGGTCAGCAGGATTTTTGGTGCTTTGGTCATTGCTTTCATTGTTTACACTCCTCGTTCACGTCTATCTTGTGCCGTTATCTCCAGGTGAGGCCATGGAGGCAAGGGCGCCAGGTTAGGTCCTCCGAGGGTTCGGGAACCCAGCAGTGGAACCATCAGGGAACCGACGCAATACGCGGCCCCGGTCAGTGCACGAATCCGACTGTACAAATTGGACCGGCAGCCAGGCTGCCAGTTCGCCGGAAAGCACACCTTCGTACGTCGTTCCGCGTCGTGCTGCGGAACGTGTTGGAAACCAGGTGTCACACACCCATTCCCCAACCCACCGGCGTCTGCTGCCGGATGGTTTCGGCGTCGCCGGCATGTGCGCCTGCGACCTGTTCCAGCAACGCGGGAATTTCCTGTGAAATCTCCCGCGCCAGATATCCAAGCGTGCCCATGCGTTCTGCAAGGCGTTCCCCGGCGCGCGCATGCAGCGCCACGCCCCAGCAGCTCGCCTGCTGCAGCGACGCGCCACGCGCCGCCAGCCCGGCGATGATGCCGGCCAGGACGTCCCCGGAACCGGAGATGGCCAGGCCCACATTGCCGCCTTCATGTTGATACAACGTTCCATCCGGCGTTGCGATGACAGTGCGCGCACCTTTTAATGCGACCACGGCATTCCACGTATACGCGGCGTCCAGGGCCTGCGGATCGGGCTGGGCAACGATGTCGTCCTTGGCGATGCCGGTCAGGTGTGCCATCTCGCCGGCATGCGGCGTCAGGACCACCGGGCGCTCGAAGCGCCAGGGCTGGCCGGCCGGCGGATACCGCAGCGCGCCCATGGCACAGGCGTCGAGCACGACGGCCGTGCCGGCGGCATCGAAGCGCGGCAGCAGGGCATGCACCAGTCGCGCGGTGGCCGGTTCGTCGCGCATGCCGGGCCCGAGCAGGACCGCGTCCACCCGCTCGGCAAGCGGGTCGAGGCTGGCCACCGCATCGAGGCTGAAACCGTCGCTGGCGTGCTCGGGCAAGCCGATGACGCGCGCTTCGGGCATGGCCAGGGCGACCAGCTGGGCCACGCTCTGCCCGGTGGCGATGGTCAGCTTGCCGGCGCCGGCGCGCAGCGCGGCGGTGGCCGCCAGGATGATTGCGCCCGGCATCTCGCTCGAACCGCCGACCACCAGTACGTGGCCGCGGATTTCCTTGTCGCCCTCGACGGCCGGCATCGGCACGGGCCAGCTGCGCAGCAGGGCTGTGTCGATGTCATGCACGGCAGTGGCACGTAAGGGCGTGTCGAGGAGCGTTTCCATGGCGGTGGGTTCAGGCCTTCGGGGCGGAGGGGAGGTCTTTGCCCGCAGTGACAGGGGTGCCGCTCGCTTCGAGCGGCGCGACGAAATTCACGAGCCGCAGGGCCAGGTCGCCATGCTTCCCGAGGGCCGGGTCGAAACTGTAGGACGTGACCGAGCAGTTCGGCACGTCGCCGGCACGGTCGAAATCGAGAATGGTTTTTTCGTCGAGCCGCTCGAACAGGTAGCGGAAGCAGTTGACCGTCACCTGGTGCGCGACGATCAGCACGCGCTCGCGGCAGAACTCGCGCTCCAGGGTGTCGACCACGCTGCGCAGGCGCAGGATCACGTCGCACCAGCTTTCGCCGCCTGGCGGGCGGAAGTAGAACTTGCCGACGTGCTGGCGCTGCTCGTACAGCTCGGGGTGGTGGTGCGCGATGCCGTAGGTGGTGAGGCGGTCGAGGATGCCGAATTCCTTCTCGCGCAAGCGCTCGTCGGACTGCACGACGAGTGCGTCGCGGTCCAGGCGCTGCATCAGGATGTTGGCGGTCTCGGCGGCGCGCACGTAGGGCGAGTGCAGCACGACGGTCGGGCGCTGGTCCGGCGGCATGGCGGCGAACCAGGAGCCGAGCGCCTGCGACTGGCGCTCGCCCAGCTCGGACAGGGGCACGTCGACGTCGCGGTCGGCGATGTCGATGTGGTGCCCGGCGGAGGCTTCCGCCAGTTCACGCGCGACGTTGCCGGCGCTCTGTCCATGCCTGACCAGCCAGATTTCCTGCGGCCACTTTTGTTCCATTACCGACCCGTTGATGATATTGACATGGCGTCATCATAGACGGATTCGTCGGGCTGAACGCGCACGATTGCAGCCCTTCCGCACTGGCTTGCCGTCGCGTCGGAGCCCTCTTACAACGGGTGTTTACAACGCACTGACAGCGCCCGCCCTGTCCTGCCGGACGGCACAGGTCGTCTCGTCAGGCGACGCGTTCCTCGCTGTCCAGATTGATTTCCGCGTCGCTATGAAATACCCGCAGATCGGTCTGTCCGAGGAGGCGGCTGGTGACGGTGCCGGCAGTGATGGACCCGCTCACGTTGAGGGCGGTGCGGCCCATGTCGATCAGGGGTTCCACGGAGATCAGGAGGCCCGCCAGCGCCACCGGCAGGTCCATCGCCGACAGCACGATCAGGGCGGCGAAGGTGGCGCCGCCACCCACGCCGGCCACCCCGATCGAACCGAACGCGATGATCGCCAGCAACGGCAGCAGGAAGGAGGCCGTGAACGGGTCGATGCCGACGGTGGGCGCGATCATCACCGCGAGCATTGCCGGATAGATGCCGGCGCAGCCGTTCTGGCCGATGGTGGCGCCGAATGAGGCCGCGAAATTGGCGATGCCTTCCGGGGTGCCGAGGCGGGCCGTCTGGGTCGCCACGCTCATCGGAATGGCGCCCGCGCTGGTGCGCGAGGTGAAGGCGAAGGCCAGCACCGGGAAGATCTTGGCGACATAGCGCAGCGGGTTCAGGCCGCTGCCGGCGACCAGCAGCAGGTGCACGCCGAACATCAGCGCCAGCGCGCAGTAGGAGGCGGCTACGAAACTCGCCAGGCCGAGGATGTCCTGCAGGCTCGAACCGGCCACCATCTTCGTCATCAGTGCGAACACGCCGAAGGGCGTCAGGCGCAGCACCAGCGTCACTATGCGCATCACGATCACGTGCGCCACGTGGACGAACTCGCTGAAGGACTGGAACACTTCCGGCTTCTTGCCGGCAATGCCGGTGGCGGAGATGCCGATGAAGATCGAGAACACGACCACCGCAATGGTCGAGGTCTTGCGCGCACCGGTCATGTCGAGGAAGGGATTGGACGGGATGAAGGACAGGATCATGCCCGGGAGCGAAATGTCCTTTGCCGCAGCCAGGTTGCCTTGCAGGTATTCGCCGCGCGCCAGCTCGGCGCTCGATGCGCTCAAGCCGGCCGCGCTCAGGCCGAACAGCTTGGCCATCAGGATGCCGATCCCGGCCGCGACGATGGTCGTCAGGATCAGGATGCCGATCGTCAGCGTGCTGATGGTGCCGAGCGAGGCCGCATTGCGCAGCTTGAGGATGGCCTGCACGATCGACACCATGATCAGGGGGATGATGATCATCTGCAGCAGCTTCACGTAGCCGCTGCCGACCACGTCGAGCCAGGCGTTGGTTTCCGCGATCGTGGTCGAAGGCGTGCCATACACGGCCTGCAGGCCGGCGCCGAGCACGATGCCCAGTCCGAGGCCGGTGAAGACGCGCTTGGTGAAGGAAACGTGGCCGGCCTGCATGCGGTACAGCAGGACGCAGACCGCCAGCGCGAGCGCCAGGTTGATGAGAAGAGGGAAGTTCATTGGAGCCTTTAAGGCAGCGAGTGCGCTGCGGAAATCAATCGCAGCATTCTATAGGCAAACCACCATGGTTGTTGTCGACGGGGAAGGTGCTGCGTCCAAGGCGATGTTGTGCGTACCTGAAGCCAAAATACTATTTCTGTTGTGTAAGGACCACGTAAGCATTGCGCAAAATGTTACTTAAGTTCAATATGCGTGTCGCATAGTAATCATTTTCGTTAATTACAAGCGCTTTGCGCCGTTTTGCTGACATCATCAGAAAGCTCCATGCTCAAAAAACTCACTATCAAGTCACGCCTGGTCTTCGTCATTGCTTTCCTGGCCGCGGAGCTGGTCGCCGGCGCCGTCATCGGTCTCTACAGCCTGAGCCAGGCGAATGCCCAGCTCAAGGACATGTACGAGAACCGCCTGGTGGCCCAGGCCCATATCGACAAGGTCATGCAGCTGTTCGCCTGGAACCAGCTGCTCGTGGCGAAGGCCGCGAACGGCACCGACGCAGCGCAGCGCAGCGCCATGTTGACCGAGGTCGACAACAATATCGCCCTGGCGAGCGCGGAATGGAAGGCCTACGAGCAAACCGAGCTGACCCCCGAGGAGGAAACGCTGGTCGCCAGGTTCAACGAGGTGCGCCAGGTCTTCCTCGAGCGGGGCCTGCACCCGGCGATGGCGGCGGTACGGGCCGGCGACACTGCGCTGGCGGGCCAGGTGGTGGGGGGCGACATGGCGCGCCTGTCCCAGCCGGTGGTGGCCGTCGGCGGGCAACTGGTCGAGCTCCAGCAGCGCGTGGCGAAAGCCGAGTACGAAGCCTCCCAGGCGACGTATGAAAACGTGTTCATGGCCTGCGTGGCGGGCCTCGTGTTCGGCCTCTTGACGGCGGCCGTGGTCGGCGCGATGCTGGTGCGCGCCATCGTGCGCCCGATCGAGCGCGCGGTCGAGATCGCGGGCGCGGTTGCGGCAGGCGACCTGACCCAGAAGATCGAGGTCACCACCCAGGACGAGACCGGCCGCCTGTTGCAGGCGCTGAAGGACATGAACATGTCGCTGGTGCAGATCGTCACCCGCGTGCGCGGCGGCACCGACACCATCGCGACCGCCTCAGGCCAGATCGCAGCAGGCAATCTCGACCTTTCCAGCCGTACCGAGCAGCAGGCCGGCTCGCTGGAAGAGACGGCGTCGTCGATGGAAGAGCTGACCTCGACCGTCCGCCAGAACGCCGACAACGCGCGCCAGGCCAACGCACTGGCCGCCTCGGCGCAGCGGGTGGCGGGCAAGGGCGGCGAGGTGGTCGGGCAGGTGGTGCGCACGATGGGCGACATCAACAGTTCGGCGACGCGGATCGTGGACATCATCGCCGTCATCGATGGCATCGCGTTCCAGACCAATATCCTGGCGTTGAACGCCGCGGTGGAGGCCGCGCGTGCCGGCGAGCAGGGCCGCGGCTTCGCCGTCGTGGCCAGCGAGGTGCGCAACCTGGCGCAGCGAAGCGCGGCCGCCGCCAAGGAAATCAAGGTGCTGATCGACGATTCGGTCCAGAAGGTGCACCACGGTTCCGAGCTGGTCGACCAGGCCGGCGCGACGATGGCCGAGATCGTGGAGAGTGTCGGCCGCGTGACCGACATCATGGCCGAAATCACCGCGGCGAGCCAGGAGCAGACCGCGGGCATCGAGCAGATCAACGGCGCGGTGACCCAGATGGACCAGGTGACGCAGCAGAACGCGGCACTGGTCGAGGAGGCGTCGGCGGCGGCGCAGTCGCTGCGCGAAGAAGCGGCGGCGCTGGCCGAGGCGGTCGGCAGCTTCAGGCTGGAACAGCAGGCGATGCCGGCGCCGCGCGCCGAGGCAAGGGCCGTCCGCGGCGCCGCGCCGGCGGCCACGGCGCCCGTGCGGATCGGCACCCCTGTCGTACCAAGGGCGACGCCGCGCAGGCAAGCCCGGCCGGTGACGGCCGAGGCCACCGAAGGCTGGGACGAGTTCTGAGCCTGGCACGGCGGGCGGACACGCCGCCCGCCGCGTATCAACTCACCCTGTTCAGCCGGCGCATGCCGAGCACGCCTGCAAGCAGGGCCAGCAGCGCCAGCGCCGCCAGCGGCCCGGCCGGCAGGCTGCCTTCCGGCGTCACAGCCTCATAGGCCGGCATGCGTGCGAAGTCCGCGCGTCCGAACGGCTGCTCATTGAAGAAGTACGGATAGAAGAAGCGCCGCAGCTGCGTATGGAAGCCCCCGATGCGTTCCTGGTACGCCAGTTGCGCCTGCAGGTCGGTTGCCGCCAGCCGGTGCAGCAGCACCTGCACGTTGACCGACGCCAGCAGCAGCCCGGCACGCGCGGTCCAGTCCTCGCGCGCCCCCATGCTGGCACGGTATTGCGCGACCTGCGGGGCGACCGCCTCGTCGCCGGCCTGGTGCATCGCGTAATACCACTTCCAGTGAAAGCGCCCGGTGACCGGCGGCGTGTCCTTCCATTCCGGGTGGTTACGGAAGAATTTCTCGAAGGCGAGCGGCTTGGGCAGGTCCCAGCCGTTGTGCACTTCCTGGCGCTGGGCCAGGGCCAGCTCCACCCCTTTCGAGACCGGTACCGCGCGCGCGATCGCCGCATCGACGGCGGTCGGCACGATCATCGTCAGCCCGACCAGGCAGGCCAGCAGGATCGCGGCGCTGCCGGCCGAGCTGCGGGCGCGTCCCGCCACCCAGGCTGCAAGGCCGAACCAGAAGGCGAGGTAGAGCGTGGCCACCAGCGCTACCTGCCCCAGCGCGGCGGCGCCGGCGCCGGCGATCCCGACGCCCGCGGCCAGCGGCAGCAGCGCCGCCAGCCAGACCAGCGCGAAGCGCAGGCCGACGCGGCGGCGCCAGATGCCCCCCGTTCCCGTCGGCAGCGAGGACAACAGGCGCAGGCGGCCTGCCTCGCGCTCGCCCGTGACCAGGTCGTGCATCAGGGCGATCACGAACAGCGGCGCCAGGTAGACCAGCAGGAAGGCGAAGTCGAAGCGCCCGGCCATGGCCAGTTCCGGGTTGATCGTTTCCGATTCGTACAGCTGGGAATGCAGCCCGAGCAGGCGCACGCGCAGCGAGAACGGCTGCACGTCGCGCTGGCCGAAGGCGGCGAAGGCCAGCGGCGCGGGCGGGTTGGTGGTCAGGTGCGGGGTGGCGTAGGCGACCGAGCCGGCGTCGGCGCCGTCCGCGTATTTCTTGACGACCGAGGCCAGGTCGGCCTGGTGGCTGGCCGCGACCCGCTCCAGTGCGGCGCGCTGGGCGGCGACGGCCTGCAGGCCGCTCCACACCGACAGCGCCGACAGCAGGAGCAGCAGCACGACCGCGCCGGTTGCCAGGCGCGAGTGCAGCACGAGGCGAAGTTCAAGCAGCAGTGCAGGCAACAAGGGTTTCTTCATTTTCCAGTCCTTTCCAGGCGTTGCGCGACCCAGCGGGCGGACACGGCGAGCGCCGCCAGCCAGCCGCCCAGCAGGGCGAAGGCCGGCCAGGCGTGGCGTGGCGCCACCTCGGCGAACGGCGCCGGCGCGTAGCCGAAGCGGGGCGTGTCGTCCCAATGGTGCTTGCCGACGCGCTGGTCGCGGTCGTTCTGGTAGCGGATTTCCGTGGTGTGCAGGCGGTTGAGCGCCTGCACGAAGCGGTAGCGGTACTTCTCGCCCTCGAACAGGAAGCGGGTGTGGCTGTCCAGGTTGGTTCCGGCAAGCGCGGTCGACATCCGGCGCAGCGCGATCACCGGACTGGCCAGCGCGGCGCGATGGACGATGCCGCTTTGCGCCGTCTGCCGTTCGTAGTCGGCGCGCATGAATTCGTCGAACAGCTCGCTCGTCAGGCGCTCGCCTTCCTGCATCACCAGTCCGCCGTAGTTGACCGGCAGGTCCTCGATGCGCGCGACGCCGTACTTGGCCAGCACCTGCTGGCGGAAGCGGCTGAAATACGGGTCGTCCGGGTCGTGGCTGTCGCCCAGCGCCTTGAGGCGCTCGTGGATCGCGACCTCGGTCTCGATGCGGGTCGGCCGCTCGATGTCCATCGTCGCGAAGTCCGGCATCACGCGCGGCAGCAGGATGGCGGTGACGATCCAGCCGCCCACCAGCGCCAGCAGGGCGTCGCGCGCGCGCGGCAGCAGCGCCGACACCAGTACCGCCGCGACCGCCCATACCAGCAGGTAGAGCGCATAGCCGGCCAGTATCGCCAGCGCTTCGGCCGCCACCGCCCCGTGCAGCACGGCGATGGCGCCGAGGGCGACGAAGGCGGGCGAGGCCAGCAGCATGGCGATGGCCGCGTGCGCCGCCAGCTTGCCGGCCAGCAGGGTGGTGCCCTTGACGCCTTGCGTGAGCTGCAGGCGCAACTGGCCCCGTTCACGTTCGCGCGCCACGCTGCCGAAGGCGAGGAACACGATCAGCAGCGGCGTCAGCACCTGCAGCACGAAGGCCGGGGTCAGCTGGCCGAAGCGCAGCAGCACGGACGACTGGCCCGCATCGCTGAAATTCGCGCTGTTCTGGCGGTGACCTTCAAGGAACAGGGTATGCCCGGTGAACGGGTCGACGCCGAAGTCGAAGAAGGCGAGCGGGCTGAGCGGCCGGAACACGTAGTGGCCGTAATGGACCACGCGGTGCGGATGGCGGTCGGGCTGGCTGTGCCACTGCTCGTCGGCGCTGGCCTGGAAGCGGGCGCGCTCGGCGTTCACGGCGCGCACGCGCTCGTGGCTGACCAGGATCGCGGCCAGGGTCAGCGCCAGCATCAGGACGCCGGCCGCCACCGCCACCTGGTTGCGCAGCATGGCGCGCCACTCGGTGCGCGCGATGGCCGCGACCGTGCTGCGAAAGCGCGCCGTCATGCCGCCTCCCGCGCGCCGGCGTAGCGGCGGTACAGTTCGCGCACGTCGAAACGCTCGCCGCCGGCAGCGGCATACTCGTGCGCGATGTGACCATGGTCGAGGAAACCGATGCGGTCCGCCACCTCGGCCGCGCCCAGCAGGTCGTGCGTGACCATGAAGACGGCGGCGCCTTCGGCGCGCAGGCTTTGCAGGAGCGTGTTGAATTCCGTGGTGGCTTGCGGGTCGAGGCCGCTGGTCGGCTCGTCCAGCAGCAGGACCGGCACCGCCCGCGCCACGGCCAGCGCGATCGCCACCTTCTGGCGCATGCCTTTGGAGTAGCCGGACAGGCGGCGCCGCCAGGCCGATTCGTCCAGCCGCACCGCGCGCAAGGCGGCGGCGATCGATGCGTCGGTCCAGGCGGTGCCGGCCAGGCGCAGGAAGTACTCGATGTTCTCGCGCGCGTCGAGGTGCTCGTAGAGCGCGACGTTTTCCGGCACGTAGGCCAGTTGCGCGCGCGCCGCCAGCACGTCGGAGGCGACATCGATGCCGCAGACGCGCACCGCGCCGGCTTGGGGCCGGGTAAAGCCGAGGAAGGTGTTGAGCGTGGTCGACTTGCCGGCGCCGTTGCCGCCGAGCAGGGCGTAGATCTCGCCGCGCCGTACCTTGATGTTCAGGTCGCGCAGGACCGGGGTGCCGTGGTAGGCGACGCAGACGCCGGTCGCCTCGAGGGCCAGGGAAGAAGTGGTGGTCATGGTGTTCCTTTCGTATCGTCAGAAGCGGGCCTGCAGGCCGAGCGAGGCCGAGCGTGCCGGGCCGGGCGCGACCCAGGTGCGCTGCACCGAGCTGGTGTAGTAGCTGCGGTCGAACAGGTTGTCGATGTCGAGCGACAGGCGCAGCGCGGGCGAGAGCTGCCAGTAGGCGACCAGCCGCGCCAGCGAATACGCCGGCAGCTCGAAGGTCGGCGCCCCGGCCCGCGCCTGCGCCGCAGTGCGCGTCTCGGCCAGGCGTTTCGCGCTGTGCGTGAGCGCCCCGCCGATGCCGACCCGGGCGCCGTTGGCGAGCGTCGACTCGTGCAGCAGCATCAGGCTGCCGTTCAGGCGCGGGATGTTCAGCAGGCGGCTGCCCGGCTGCAGCGTGTTGTCGGCCACGACCTGCGCATCGATCCAGGACAGGCTGGCGTTGATGCGCCAGGCACGCGTGAGCTGGCCCGACAGGTCGGCGTCCAGGCCGCGGCTGCGCACTTCGCCGGCCGCGATCGAGAAGTCCGGGTTGAGCGGGTCGGCGGTCAGCACGTTGCGCTTGCGGATGTCGTACAGCGCCACCGTCGCGCCCAGCGTACTGGCCGTGTTCTGCCACTTGGCGCCCAGTTCGAGCGCCTTGCCTTTCTCGGGGCTGAAGGCCTGGCCCGATGCGTCGGCGCCGGTATTCGGGCGGAACGAACGGCCGGCATTGGCGAACAGGGTCCAGGTATCGCTGGCGAGGAAGCTCAGGCCCGCGCGCGGCGAGTTCGCGTGCGGCGACTGGCGCGCGGTGCGGCCGTTGCGCAGGTTGCGCAGCTCCTGGTCGTGGCGATCGGCGCGCACGGCCGCCACCAGGCGCCAGCGCTCGCCCAGCCGCACCGTGTCCTGGACGTAGAAGGCGCGCGTTTCCTGGTCGTCCTCGGTGTCGGTGTTGGGCACCGGTTCCGGGCGCGGTTGGCCGTAGACGGGAGCGAAGATGTCGATCGCGTAAGGACGGGCGGCGGACGGCGAGGCGCGCAGCTGGCGCTGGTCGGCGTCGAGACGCGATGCCTCCACGCCGAACAGCAGCTGGTGGTTGACGCCGCCGGCATTCACGCTGCCGCCCAGCTCGGCGTGCGCGCTGGTGTCGTGAGAGCGGTAGTCGCGGTAGCGGCGCTGGCGGCGCAGCGTGCGCTCGTCCGGCTGCAGCGTCGGTTGGGGCTCGGTCGAATAGCCGCGCATGTCGGCGGCCAGGTAGCCGAGTCCGGCGCGCAACTGCCAGCCGGACTCCAGCACGTGCTCGAGCACCAACTGGTGGGCATGGTTCTCGACCCGCACGTCGCCGTCGCCCGGCTCGCCCAGGAAGCGCTCGCGCGGGACCGCGCCCAGGGCGCCGTTGACGAAGGGGACGCCGCGGTCGAACGGCCCTTCGTGGCGCAGGAACTCGCCGCGGTAGTCGAACCGGGTGCCCGGCGCCAGTCGCCAGGCAAGCGCCGGGGCCACCAGCGTACGGCGGCTGCCGAGGTGGTCGCGGAAGCTGCCGCGGTCTTCATGCGCCAGGTTCAGGCGGTAGGCCAGCTTGTCGCCCAGCGGACCGGTGGCGTCGAGGGCGGCGCGGTAGTAGTCGTGGCTGCCCGCGTACAGCTCGGCGGCGCGCGCCGCCCGCCACTGCGGGCTCTTGGTGACGAAGTTGACGGTTCCGCCCGGTTCGCTGGCGCCGTACAGCGCGGCCGCCGTCCCCTTCAGGAATTCGACGCGTTCCAGGTTGGCAGTGTCGCGCGGGGCCCGGAAGCCGCGGTTGGCGGCGAAGCCGTTCTGCAGCATGGCGATGCCGTTGTTGGCGTCGCCGGCCAGGCCGCGTATGGCGATGTTGTCCCACATGCCGCCGAAGTTGTTCTGGCGCGAGACGCCGCCCACGTAGTCGAGGACATCGTCGACGCGTACGGCGCCGAGGTCGTCGAGTGCCTGGCGCGACATGATGCGCACCGCCTGCGGCAGTTCGCGCAGCGGCAGGTCCGATTTGGCGCCGCTCGCTTCCTGGACGAGATAGTCGCCGCCGGCGCGGCGGCCGACCACCTCGACCGAGGCGGGCGATGCCGTGTCCTCGGCCTGCTGGGCACGGACGGCGGCGGTTGGAAATAAAGTCAGTGCCATCGCGACGGGCGCGAGTCTGGCGTGTAGCTGGTTCATGCTTTCTTCTTTCGAGCGTGCTGCCGCAGCCTGTGCACTGGCATGTGCAAGGAGCTGCGAACGGAAGATTCAGGCGCATGCTGCGCCGGTCGTGCCGCCATGCGAGGCGGCGTCATGGGCAAGGCGGCAGGGCGGGGCACGCGCGGAGAAGTGGATGGTGGCCGTCGGCGCAGCCGAGGCGGGAGCGGCGGGGACGCGCACCGGCGGCCGCTGACGCCACGGGGCGAGCGCGAACGGCGTCGGGCCAAGGACCGCGCCCAGGGCGGCGACATCGAGCGCGGCGCACGAATGCAGTGCGGTTTTCGACGAGGCCGGCGCCGTATCGGACGCGCCGGCCTGGCCGTGCGCGATCCGGTGGCGCCAGCCGAGGTCGGCGGCGAACAGCAGCGCGGCGGCGAGCAGGGCCGCCAGCATGGAACGCGCGGGGTGCGCGCGGAAAACCCACATCGTGAATGAACGGATCCGTCGCGCCGGCCTTGCGCATGGCGCGGCCGGACAGTTTGCGGCCCGCACGATGCGGGCGCGCAGGACGGCGCGGCAGGCGTGCGGGAGTTAGCGGATGGCGCAGCGCGGCGCGGGCGGCGCCTGGCGGGACGGAATCAGGTAGCGGCGCAGGACGACAGCCGGCGGTCGCGGCTGGCGCGCAAGGACGTAGGCGACAAGCAGGAAGACCGCCAGCAGGGAAGGCGGAACGGCCGGGATGTCGGCAAGGGGCTGCGACGCGAGCTGGCAGGCCACACAGTCGGGCAATTGCTCAGTGGCGTCATGCTTGTGGAAGGCGGCGCCCACCAGTTGCGACACCAGCACGAGCGAGCAGATGCATAGCAGCAGCCGGCGCAGGAAGGCGCTGGTAAATCGCTTGGCGAAGATGGCGTCGGCGGACGAAGGCATGCAGACGGGGAAATGGATTACGTCAGACGGCAGTATAGCTGACGGCTGGACGAAATCACAATAAGGCCCGGCGGGTTGCTGGTGTTCAACGCCTTATTCCAGCGCAATGACGAGCGCAGCGACACCCATGCCCAAGCCTAAGACGACGCCGATGCGCTTGCGCAGGCGGCGGCCGTTGTCGAGAATGCGTTTGGCAAAGGTGCGCTTCGGTGCTGCCGGATTGCTGCGGTCGACGGTCGCGGAGTGGATGTGCGGATGCGAATGTTCGGTGTTCATGGTGAATTCCTCTTGCCGTCTCCACCGGAGACTGGCGTTGCTGTCGTTTGGCGCCTGTAGGGGCACGGAATTGCTGGCAGGTTGGCCCGGCGGGGGCGGGGTGTCGCGTCCGCCGAGCTCAGGCAAGCGGGGCGGCGTCAGGGCAACAGCCCTGGATGACTGGCTTGCAGGGCGCGCACCGGAAGACGTCGAGCGGGCAAGCCAGGCTGGTCGCGCCGTCGGCACGCGGCATGCAGATGCTCATGTGTGGAAGAAAATTTCGTGACATGTTGGTGCCAAGGCTAAGCGTCGATTCCAGGTTCCAGCCGCCGATCCACACTGTTGTGTAACCTGCACGGTATATTGTTAATTTTACATGTCGAGGCTGCGAATACAAGGGCGCACACGATTGGTTACAAGCTCAATGAATTGCCCTGAGGTAACAATATCCGCGCGTCCGCCTGGATTGTCAAGCAGAGACGGGACATGACTGCGGCGCCCCGGCATTGCGTTGCGCGTTCGTGCGTCGACCGGCTTGCCGCAGGCGCCGGCGCTAGAGCAGTTTGGCCTGCTTCAGGTATTTTTCCACGTCGCGGTAGCTCGTGTCGCTGCCTGCGTAGCGCACCAGGTTGCGCGCCGTCTTGAGCCACTCGAGCGTCGAGGGTTGGCATGCGTCGAGGGCGAAGCTGAAGTCGGCGCTATTGAGCGGCCGCTCCGGATTGCCGGCGATGATGTCGTGGATCGCGCTTTCCTTGGCCAGGTCGACCAGGCCGTCGATGTCGGCCCCGGAGAACTGTTCGGTAGCCCTGGCCAGCGCGTCGGTGTCGACGCCTTCGGCCGGCACGTCGCGCAGCTTGAGCGCAATGATGTGGCGGCGCGCCTCGAGATCGGGCGGCGGTACGAATATCTGGCGCGAGAACCGGCCAGGCCGTTTCATGGCGGCATCGACATCCCATGGCATGTTCGTCGCGCCCAGGAAGAGCACGTCGCGGTTGTTGCGTTCCAGGCCGTCCAGCTGGGCCAGGAATTCGTTGACGATAGTGCGGCTGTGCTCGCTATGTGCCTTGGAGCGCGAGAAGGCCAGGGCGTCGAGCTCGTCGAAGAACAGCACGCAAGGCTTTTGGGCGCGCGCCTTCTCGAACAGCTGGGCCAGGTTGCGTTCGCTTTCGCCCATCCACATGTTGAGCACGTCGCTGATCCCGACCGAGACGAAAGCCGCATTGCACTCGCCGGCAATGGCGCGCGCGATCATGGTCTTTCCGCAGCCGGGCGGACCATACAGCAGGATGCCGCCGCCCGCATCCTTCTTGAAGCGGGCGAACAGGGACGGGCGCAGGAAGGGCTCGATGATGTGCAGGCGCAGCGATTTCTTCAGGTCCGCCATGCCGCCGACGTCGTCGAAGCGCAGCGCATGCCCGGCTTGCGGCTTGAGGGGGACCACCTTGTCCGTGCCGGCGATCAGGGACAGGGCCGGCGCGGCGCCCGTGCGTGCGGTTCCGGACAACTGTTCCAGGTCGGCGTCGGCGACGAAATCGTCGTGCTGGCGTGCTCGGGCGTAGGCGTTCAGTGCCTCGGCGTGCCGGTTCAGTGCGAGCAGGGCGCGCGCCATGCCGGACAGGGCACGGGCGCCGGCCTGCTGGCGCGTCGACAGTTCGTATTGCTGCAGGGCCACGGCCGCATCCGAGGCAGCCAGCAATAGGTCGGCGTAGTCGAGGCGGACGGCGGTATTGAACGGATCGCCCAGCAGGGCCTGTTCGAGTTCTTCGCGTGACATGGACATGGCGATCAGAGACCGGCGCGGCGTTTCAGCCGGCGCTTGAGAAGGGGAGGATAGACCCAGGAATAGATGCAATACCCCAGGATGACAAGGGTCGCCGTCCCGGAAATCTCCGGGGCATAGGTGCGCAGCAGCTTGTAGGTGCCCATCCAGCCCAGCCACAGCCCGATCGTGGCGGCGATGCCCCAGCGGTTCAGCGGCCAGAGCGGTACGACGCTCCAGTGGCACAGCGCTTCGATCTCGACCACCAGTTCCAGCGCTTCGCGCGAATCGGGCTGGGCCTTCAGGAGCTCGACGGCGATGCGTTTTGCGGACCAGTAGCGGCCGC
The DNA here is from genome assembly GCF_042432755.1 of Massilia consociata. NCBI lineage: Bacteria > Pseudomonadati > Pseudomonadota > Betaproteobacteria > Burkholderiales > Oxalobacteraceae > Massilia > Massilia consociata. Next base: position 359,666 of record NZ_JBHLWP010000011.1, on the reverse strand, counting down.
GCTGGATGAGGTGGACGATCAGCAGCCGCGCGGTGAGCATGTCTTCCGGGTGTTTCAGCATCAACGCGGCAAGGCTGTTGCGTTCATTGCCTTTCTTGCCGTCGATCAGGTCGCCAATCATCGTCGCCGCCAGCGCGGCCTCGTCTTCGGGATCGAGGCGCAGCGCCTCGCGCGCCAGTTCCTTGGCCTTGTCGATCTGCTGGGTGCGGTACATCAGCATGGCATACCGGGCATACAGCATTGCCGTTTCAGGATAGTCGTGCAGCAGGTCGAGCAGGGCGGCTTCGGCCTGGGGCCACTCCTCGCGCGCCTCGTGCACGAGCGCCAGCAGGTAGCGGCCGGCGCGATGCCTGGGCGTGCGGCCCAGCAAGCCCTGCAGTGTCTCCAGCGCACCCTGGTAATCGTCGTGCTGGTAATCGATGAGCGCGGCCGAATACAGCAGGTCGCTGTCATCGGGAAAATTCGCCAGGGCTTCGGCAAGCAGGGTGCTCGCCTGCGCCAGGCGGCGGCGCTCGATGAGGCCGTCGATGCGCACCAGGTAGTCGTGCGCGGAGGGCGAGTCGATGTCGCTCATGGCTGGTAGATGCTGAGGAAGACGAAGCTGATGCCGTACATCAGGATCATGCCGGCGACGGCGCAGCCGATGGCTGCGATCCATGGGGAAGGCCGGGTGCCGAGCAGGTCAACCGAGCGGTGTTCCTTCCTGTGCATCAGGTAAAAGCAGCCCCACAGGACCACGGCGAGGATGCGCGTCGCGCCACGCATCGAGTTGCCTTCGCCCAGTTGGTCGTTGATCCAGGCCAGCGCAGCGGGACGCGGCTCGAGGAAAGAGGCGTAGACGAGGGCAAGGAAAGCCGCCAGCGCGATGGCATAGGCCAGCGTGTCGCGCGGGCGCTGCAGGCGGATCGAATTGAGTGCGCTGTAGAGGATCAGCGGCAGCGGGCCCATGAAAAAGCCGAGCAGGAAGCTCGATTGCGGCGAATACAGCGCGACAGCGGCGCGGTTGTTCGCCAGGGATGGGCGCAACAGGTGTTCGGTCATGGTTGCGGATCAGGGAATGTCGAAGCCGCCCGCTGCTCGTCGGTGACGCGCAAATCCCAAGCTGATGGCAGCTCTGCGGTGCGGATGTTTCTCGGCCTCAATCCTAGGCGTTCCAGAACCAAAAGGCTAGCCATGGCCCAAAAAACAACAACGCCAACCCGAAGGTTGGCGTTGTTGTTTGAAACTTGGTAGGCCGTGCGGGATTCGAACCTGCGACCAACGGATTAAAAGTCGCCGGGTCGAAATGAGAATTCTTTATTAATCAATGACTTGCAACGCTTGCCAGCTGCGATAACCAGTCATGCTAAAGGGGAGGGATGGTAACTTATCAGGAGTCACGGCACGAGTACGTCACATGGCGATTCGGGCTCAACCGACCGTCGCAGGCACGCTGCCGATCAGTTTGCACCCGCATTCCGTCGTGCATCCCTCGACCGCAACCGGCACCCCGTCGACTGTGAGCGTGCTGTGGGCGGTAATGATCTTGTTTACCCCGTGCGGTTTGCCACCAGGGTAGGGCAGCGGACAATCAACTTTATCACCCAGTCGGGCGATCGCTTTTCCCCTGATGTCGTGGTTGGGCGAACCACTTATAACTGTGCCGCCATGATCGGTTTTGTCTCCGACTGTAATGATCTTTAACGACATTTGGCTCTCCTTCGGAATCAGTGACGTCAGTAGATCGGTGGGCCGTCCGGCACAAGCTCGACTGCGTCACGAATGCCCTGCCACGACGGCAGCTCGGGCCAGGCTTGTGCGCCGCCTTTTGACAGCGACTGCACAGCGTTTGCCGCTTGCTCTAGGCCCTTGCCGCCGTGGCTGGTGCGGTCGCCAACTCGGATGACTCATTTGCGCATGAAGTCCTATCTGCTTCTTCGCTGGCCCAGCCGGTTGTAGCTGAACCGGGTCGAACTCTCCACGGTGATGGGTGTGATCACGCGTTTGAATCAGTCTGCATGAGCGATCTGCAACACTCGAAGCAACCGCTCGTCTCTAGCCCCAGCCCTTCCGGCATCAACATCAACAGAGACATTTCCGCAGACGCAGTACTCATTGTCCAAAGGGTTCGACCGGAGAATGCTCCAGCAGTTAAGGCACTGGTAGAACGTCCTATCCGAGACTGGTAGCGGCGCTCCGATGACATGGTTTAAATCTACGATGATCAACTTGTTCTTCGACACAATTTATCTCCGCGGTGGTCGGCAAGGATTTGGCATTTCGACTAGCTCTCCCGCATCCAGGTGCGATTGAACGCTTCCCGGAAGCTGATATTGAGTTCCATTCCCTGGCTGATTGAACCAAGGTTCTGCTGGTCCGCCTCGAACGCCAGCAATAGGCTTCTTCACTTCATATACGTGGTATTCCGCATTGAACGAGGCAGCTGGAAGTGCGCGGTCACCGAAGGGCGTTCCTGCGGGCGCAACAAAGCCACCTGTCGGCCGTCCAAAGCGGTCGATCTGAGTACCGGGCGCCAGCGTAACTGTAGAGTCTTTCCCCGGCGCAAACCCATAGTTTGCAGGCCACCCTGGGTCTTTGGCAAACCGCCCTTGTGCGTCGCGGAATCGGCCATTGCGATCCTTGTCAACCGTAGCAGGATTGGAAGGACATCTGCTTAGCCCGAGGGTGTCGAGCCAGCCGGTAGGGTTCGGCGCATACTGATGAAGATTCAACCCGCCGAGCAGGCCGATGGGGTCACGCGAAATGAACCTGCCGGCATGCGGGTCGTAGTAGCGATGTCGATTGTAATGCAGCCCCGTCTCATCATCATGGTACTGTCCCTGGAACCGGATCGGATTCTGAATCCCCGTCTGGTACGCGGCCTTGCTGATCGCTTCTTTCGCTTGCCCCCACGCCTTGTACTGCGCCGACCACGCAACCTTGCCCTCGCAATCCGTCAACTCCTGCGGCGTGCCCAGATGATCGCATTGATAGAAGGCGATCTCATCCTTACCGAACGGCTCGGCTTCCTGCTCGTACTCACCGTTCCATAACGGATCAAGCGCAATGTCGTACTTGCCATCGTTGCCCGCCATCAGCGCCTTGACATTGGTGGTGGGCGCCAGGCGAAGCGCCTGGCTTCGGGTGGCTTGCACCAGCGGCACGAAGCTGTCGCGCTCGTACACATAGTGCACGGTCCGTTCACCCGCCGCATGCCCCCGGTGCACGCTGCTTTCGAATGCCAGCGTGTCGCCGTCCCAGCCGTACATGGTCCGGGTCGTCTCCCGGACGGTAGTGCCATCGATCGCCCCGCTGTGCTTGGCAATGCGCCGCCCCAACGGATCGTAGGCAAAGTTGGCGACGCCATGCCAAGTGGTGGCGCGGGTCATCCGGTTGAACGCATCCCATTCATACTCGGACCGAAGGCCGTCCTGGGTACGTTCCACGACGTTGTCGCGTTCGTCATAGCGGTAGCGGAGGCCGGCATATTCCTTGAGCAGATTGTCCAGCAGTTTCGGCAGCGGGACACGGCGGGTAAGGGGTTCCTGGTGTGCAGTCTCGGCTGCCTGGATATTGCCGGCCGGATCAAAAGCGAAGGCTTCACGACCCAATGCGCTACTTGCCGTCAGCAGCCTTCCGACCGGGTCGTAGCGGTACTCGAGGCGGCCGCGCCGGCTGTCTTCAAGGCTAATCAGTTGGCTGGACGGGTCATAGCGGTAGCGCCGCAGGATCGCGGCTTGCATGCCAACCTGGACGTCGGGACGGTACGTGCCGGGGTAAGAGTTCCGGTCCTTCTGGCTGGCCTGTGCGATGGCGCCGAGCCGCTGTTCGATCAGGCGTCCAAGCGGGTCGTACTTCATCGTTTGCAGCAGGCCGTTGGCCTGGGTGCGGCCGGTTTCCTGGTAGAGCGCGTCGCGCTCGAAGGAGACGAGGTCCTGCCCGTCGAGCAGCAGACCGTGCACGTGGCCGGCGCCGAAGGTCAGCCAGTCGATGCGGTGGCCGTCGGGGCGGGTGGTGCCGGTGCGCTGGTTGAGTTCGTCGTGGTAGTGGTGCCAGACCGCGGTGCGCTTGTCGGGGTGGAACGGGCCCTGGTAGTGCTGGTGCTCGCGTACCAGGTTACCGGCCGCGTCGTAGAACCATTGCAGCCTGGCGTGCTCGTTCTTCGCTTCGGCCAGCTGTCCGTTGGCGTTGTAGGCGAAGGTTTCGATCTGCTCCGGCTGACCAATGAGTGCGGCCCGGCGTCGGACGAGACGGCCCATGGGGTCGTAGTCGAGCCGTGTCGTCACGCCGGCTTCGACGGTTTCCGCCAGCACGCCGCTGGCTTCGTCGTAGCGGTACTCGGTGGTCTTGCCGTCGAAGCCCTGTTCCTGCAGCAGGCGGCCAACCGGGTCGTATTGGAAGCGATAGACACTGTCGTTTTCGTTTTCCAGAGCGGTCAGGCGGCCGAGCAAATCCCACTGGTAGCGCAGGCTCTGTCCCAGCGCATCGGTGCGCTTCGCGATCAGTCCGGCTGCGGTATAGCGATAGGCGGTGGTGCGCTGCAATGCGTCGGTGTGCGCAAGCAGCCGACCTTCGGCGTCGTGCCGTAGTCGCTCTTCGCTGCCGTCGGGGTGGATGACGGCTTCGAGTTGGCCAGGGTAGTTGCCGCTATCGGAGCCTTCGCTGTGCGCTTGCACCAGCGTGTCGCTACTCAACGGCGTATAGCGGTAGCGGGTCTCGTTGCCGGCGGCGTCGATGCTTTTGACCAGGCGCTTGCGGTCGTCGTACTCCCATTGGTTGCTGTGCCCGGAACAGTCGGTGTAGCTGGCGAGCTGGCCGGCCGGGGTATAGGCGAGTTTCTTGACGCCACCCTTGGCATCGGTCACTTCGATCGGCCGGCCAGCCTTGTCGTACGCGTACTGGGTCTTGTTGTCGCGCGGATCTATTTCCTCGACCAGGCGGCCCTGGGCATTGTAGTCGCGCCGCCAAGCACCGCCTTCGGCGTCGCGGATGCCGGTGACGCGGTGCTGGGCGTCATACTCGAAGTGGACCTGGCTACCGTCGGCGCGCGTGTGTGTGAGCAGGTTGCCGTGGTCGTCGTAACGGTGATGCTCGCTGCTGCCGTCGGTATGGATGTGACGGACGACGTTCTTGGCGTCGTCGCGGAAGAGCCATTCCTCGCCCCCGTCCGGATACACGATGCGGTAGGTGTAGCCGGCGATGTCGTAGTAGTAGCGGGTCTCGTGGTCGAGCGCGTCGGTGACGTAGGTCAGGCGGATGTTCTTGTCCCACTCGAGCCGGGTGTCGAAGCTGCCGTCATCAAGCCACTCGCGGATCGCCCTGGCGTGAAGCCCGCTGTCGATGCTGGTGTCGTAGGCGAGGTTCATGCCGCGCCCGGTGCGGTCGGTGTAGCGGGTGACGAGGTGGCGGTCGTACTGGTATTGCCAGGCGGCCGCGTTTTCGTCCTGGGCGCGGACCAGGTCGCCGTGATTGTCGTAGTCGTAGGCGGCAAGCTGGCGCACCAGCTTGCCGTCCCGGATTTCCCAGAGCGCAAGGATGCAGCCGCTATCAAGGTCGATCTGGGTGCCGGCATGGGCGATGATGGTGTCGCCCTGCTTGCTGATGATGTCGCTGAGCACCTCCTCGCCGGCATATGGACCATCGGCGACGACGTGGTCGTAGCGCAGGCCGAGGGCGGCGCCGTCGCGGGCATGCAGCGCGATCAGCCGGAAATGCTCCTTGCCCAGGTCGGCTGCCTTGGCGCGCACGGTGTCGACCAGCTCGTAGGTTTCGCGCCAGGGGCTGGGCGCTCCTTCAGGCAGCGGCTTGCCGAAGTCGAGCGTGAGCAGGGTGGCGCTGACGCGGGTGAGCGCGATTTGCTCGACCGGGTCGTGGTGACGCTGGCCGATGCCAAGGTACGGGTAGCGGTGGCTGCGGCCGTCGGCAGCATGATAGAGCAGGGCGGCGGGCTTGCCTTTGCCCACGACGTCGATGCGGGTGCTGTACGGGGTGAGCCAGCGCGCGCCGAGATTGCCGCGGTCATAGGCGACCAGCTGGCTGCGGTAGGTGCGGCTCCATGCGATGGGGAGCGGCGCGTCCAGTACGAAGTCGGTATGAGTGAAGGTTTCGGCGCCGGTGGCGAAGCTGATCGAGTGCGCGGTGCCGCCTTTGGCGGGACACAGCTTGCAGGCATTGGCGTCACCCGTGGCCGGGCGTTGCTTGCTGCTGGCGCCCAGTTCGTGTTCGGGCTTGTTCTTCCTATGGTCCGCGCCCTTACTGGATGGGACCAGCGCTGGGTAGCGCCGCTTGTGCTTGGTGACGGCGTCGCGCAGCCGCGCCAGGATCCACCGGATGCTCATCTGCTTTTGTTCGTCGGCCAGGGCTGCGAGCTTGCCGCGAAACGCCGGCTTGAAGTCGGTCAGGTGGCCGATGAGCTTGTTGACCCCTTCTGTCGCGCTCTTCGGCAGCTGGCTGGCCGCCGCCGCGACAACATAGTTCGCGCTCATCTTGTACTGCCGGCCGAGGGCGCCCAGCATGCGGCGCCAGCTGCTTTGCGCCTTCGGGTCGTGCAGCTTGGTCTCCACTTCCGCCGGGGAGGTCACCTCGAATAGCGGTTCCTGGCCGATGCAGCGTCTGAGCGTCTTGACAAGATCGTCGGCGATGCCGTCGGCAGTATTGGCGCAATCGTCCAGGATACCGGCCAGCTTGCCCATCGCGCTGTCGACAAAGGTATCGATCTCACCGGCCAGCCTGGCGTTGAGGTGCACGACCAGCACCTCGACCAGCGCGCTGCCGAGATCCTTGGCACCCGAGCGCAGCTTTTGCCGGACCAGGTGCAGCGCCGGCCGCAGGCTCATGCGTGCTGCGTTGCCTGCTCCCGGAGCTATGCCGATCAGGTTGATGCCAAGGCTCACCCATAGCAGGAAATCGACTTCCTTGACACCCTTGGCGAGGCCCTTCTGGATGATCGTCACGATATCCATGATGGCGTCGATCAGCGCCATGATGTTGCCGATCACCGGCAGGCTGCCGGCTACAGTGCTCAGGCGCTCCAGCGTGACGTAGTCATGGCTGATCTTGCGTAGCCATTTGTCGAAGGCGGCGGCAGCGGCGCCGATGTCTTGCTGGTCGATGGTGTTGAGTGGGGCGACTGCGACTTCCGGCGCGCGCTCGGCGGGCTTGGACGGGGCCTGCGTGGGTTCGGTCATGGTGGCTTTTTATCTTTTTATATGACGGATTTTTTCGGGATCGAAGGTGGAACTTCAGCGCCGATGCGCGGCAGCGATCCGGGCAAACCGAAGGTGGACGCGACGGCGGCGGCAGGCTTGCCGGCATTGAACGCGCCGTAGGTATCCAGGGCCGTCGCGCCGCCGGGGAGCTTACCCGCCATATTGGCCATGGCCGCCTGTCCGACCGGTGCCAGCAATGCTTGCGCGCCGCCCTTTGGCAGCGACTGCACCGCATTTGCCGCTTGCTCCGCAGCTTGCGCTACTGCGCTGAGCTTGCCCGCTGGGCCGTTGAGACTGCCTGCCGCAGCCTTGGCGCTGGCGAGCAGTCCGGGGTTCGGCGCCTTCGGTGCTGGCCGGTCAGGCGTTGCCGCCGCAGAGGTGCCAGCTTCGGGCAGCGCCACGGTCGGCCATTCGGTTCCCTGGCCGAAGTAGCTGCCTTCGTCCCACGGGTCGCGTGGGTCCTTGCCGTAGCTGACCGTGGCCATTCCCATCGGCAGGCCGGCCACGCTGGCAAAGCCGTCGCCATCAAGCGTCCCCTTGTGGACGCCACCTTCGGCGTCGACAACCGTGTACTCGCCTTGCCGGATGCCTTGCTTCTTGCCGCCTTCGGGGTTCACGTACTGGTGATACAGGTCGAGCTGCCCCGGCGCCAACTGCACGGGCTGCGGCAAGCTCGGCGTGCCTTCGCTCTTGCCGGGCTCGAAGCTGTGGTGCGCCGCGTGTTGGACCCAGTTGCCGCTGGTGCCATGGACGATCCCCGATGCGTTCCAGCGGCTGAAGCTGGTGCCGCCGTTGATCACCACCTCTTCCTTTGCCGTGATCGTGATCCGGTTGGCGGTATGGGTGATGTTGAGCTTGGCCAGGATGTTGACGCTGTCCTTCAAGGCGGTAATGTCGATATCGGCGCTAGCCGCCACCAGCTTCATGCCAGCCTTGTAGGCAAACATGCGCACCGCTTCCTTGACGCTGACGAGCAGGCTCTTGCCCGCGCTCAGGCTGGCATGGCCGCCGCTACTCAAGGCGGTGTGCTCCACGCTCATCAGGTGGGTGGAACCCTGCGTGCTGGTTTCGATGCCGGCGGGGCTGGCCAAGGTCAGGTGGGGAGCCTGGAATTCCGGGAATTCGCCTTGGGCGGGTGTGCCCCCCTGGCCTTTGATGGCGTCGACCTGCGCCTTCAGCGCGGCGACGACCTGGTCCTGGTCGCCCGGCTGGTGCGCCTGCGCCTGTTGCGCGACCTGCGACAGGCTGTCGTGCAACTCCTGGCCCTGCGCCATGCGCGCCAGCGTCTCCGCCATGTCGGTGATATGGACGCGGGCGTTCGGCCGTCCTTCGGTGCTGAGCAGCAGGCCCTGCTGGGCGCGCACCGCACCAATGCCGTCGGTGCGAAGTTCGAAGCCCTGGCCGCGCGCGTCTTTGCGTCCAGCATTGTCTTCGATGCGGTTGATATGGCCGAGGCTGAGCTGGCTGGCGAGATGGTCGCTCTTGAGCTGTGCCTGGATCTGCCCCTGCGTGTCATCCAGCACCAGGTGATTGCTGCGTCCCCCGGGCGTGTTGCCGCCCTCGGCGGTCAGCTCCCGGCTTCTGAGCCCCATCAACGCCCGCTGGTCGGGCAGCTTCCACGGCGGCATATAGCTCTGGTTGTACACGGAGCCGGTCACGATCGGATGGTCGGGATTGCCGTCGAGCCATTGCACAATCACTTCCGATCCGACCCGAGGATGGCTGGTCAAACCCTTCTCGCCGCTGGCCCAGTTGCTGCTTACCCGTACCCAGCAGCTACCGCTTTCTTCACGGTCCCAGTGAAACTTGACCTGGATGCGCCCGTACTGGTCCACGTTCAGGCTGCCTTGGCCTTCCGTGCCAACCACGGTGGCGGTCTGCAGCGCCAGCAGTTTGGTATCCGTGCTGTTGAAGCCGCGTCCCGGACGCCAGGGCACGGCCTTGCCCTGGCAGAGCAGGCGGTTCTTGTACTCGGCGAGCGCACCTTTGCCTTGCAGGTAATTGTTGCTGGCTTCGTGATGCACTTCCAAGATCAGGAATTCGCTGTCTTCGCTCTCGCTGAAATGGTCGAGGAGCTTGAACCACCTGCCCGCCGCGACTTGGCGGTTGTTGCCCTTGGCTTCGACCAGCTTGCCGCGGGCTTCGATTTCTTCCATGCGCAAGCGCGCAAGCTGGTCGGCGCCCGTCTGGTGCTTGAAGCCGTAATGCCCCTCATAGCTGTGCACCTCCAACTGCGGAATATCGCCTTGTTCGTTGACAGTGACGATATCCGCGTGGACCGGGCGCGGATTCTTGAAGTCGAAGCCGCTCACCGCCGCTTGTCCGGACGCCCACTGGCGCAGCGGGCTCCAGCGGTCGATCGCGTTTTCTTCGGACGCGCCACCAGCGCCATGAAAGCGGATGCCGGGCGACGGTCCGTCGATCGGCGCGCTAGCGCGGGTGTCGTCGCAGACCCTGAGCGTATGGCCTTCGCCGCTGTGCTCGTACCAATAGCTGTAGCCCGCCGCTTCCCAGCGCCGGCACAGGTAGTTGTGGTCGGTCTCGTCCCATTGGGTGGCCATCGTGAACTGCGGCTGTTCGCCGGCGACTTCCCATTCCCAGGCGGGCAGGCCGCCGTAGCCGGCGAAGATCGTCTCCGCCTGCTCGCGCAGGCTCTGCGCGTGGAACAAGCGGTTGTTCCGGCGCAGGCGCGTGTACGCCAGCCATGGCTTCAAGACAGCTTCATAGAAGGCCACGCCGCCGTCCGTCTTGACCAGCTTGAACGAAGCGACATAACCGGTGAATGGACGCAGCCTGCCGTCGTCCTGTACCAGCGAGACGCACAGCAGCTTGCCATGCATCGCCTCGAGCTCGATCCCCACATCGTCGCTCAGCAGTTCCACCTTGAATTCGAAGTCACGCGACAGGTATTCCGTGCCTTCGAACCGGTTCACCACGAGCATGGCGTGCGGGCCGTCGTTCCCCGGGAACGACAAGCGCAACAGGCGGGTGCTGCGGTAGTCTTCCAGCAGTGCTTGCAGGTCAGTCATCGTAATTGCTCATCAGTTGAGCTGGATATTTTGAGTTCGAGATGTTTGACGTCGCTACTAGAGCGCGTCTGAACTTGCGTCGAATTCCTTGACTGTAGTCATCAAATTGCGATTGGCCAGTGACAAAACGCAATCCTGCTCGACCGGCTGTTGCACGATGCCTACATCGTGCCGATGGCAGGTGAAATCTATCGGCTGAAGCACCAGCCCCAGGCCGGAAATGCCGAGAGGGAGCGACGTTGCAGAGACGGGCTGAACACGGACGGTGTTCAGCGATAGGGGGATGAGTTTTAAATGGCTGGCACGAACGAAATCTGTATCAGTTTTCAATCGCCGTTGACGTCAGGGCTTGCGCTGGTGCTGATAATGCCGACCCCGAGCAAGGGGCGGTCCTAACGTGTCTTCACGTACGAGGGCAACCCGATCAAGTACGTGAACACGAAGGCCTGGCCCAATGCGCTGAAGCGGGCCGGCATCGCGGACTCCCGCTGGCACGATCTGCGCCACACGTGGGCCAGCTGGCTGATTCAGAACGGCGCACCTATGTTCGACATCCAGGAAATGGGGGAGGGCTGGAAATCGGCCGCGATGGTGCGGCAGTATGCGCACTTCGAGCCGCTGCACATGGCGCGTCACGCGGCGGTAGTGGACGGTCTACTGCGCGTCACAAGCACGGCACAGTAGGTAGAAGAGCGGACTGCTGCGGACACAAAAAAAGGCGTCACGATCACTCGTAACGCCTTCATTTGATACTGCTAATTCGTGGTAGGCCGTGCGGGATTCGAACCTGCGACCAACGGATTAAAAGTCCGCTGCTCTACCAGCTGAGCTAACGACCCGAAAGAAGCAAGATTATAGGGTGCAGAAGCAAGGCTGTCAATTGCCTTGCATATCGGCATGTACGGAGAAACTTACTTCAGCGAGGCTAGGCGGTCCCTGGCGGTCTTGGCTGCGCTCGATTCGGGGTGCTTCGCCACCAGTTGCTGCAGTATCCTCCTGGCGTTCTTGGTGTCCTTGAGCAGGGCGTAGCTGCTGGCGATGTTGAGCATGGCGTCCGGCACCTTGGGGTTGCCGGCGTAGGTCGTGGTCACGACTTCCTGGGCGGCGATGGCCTTCTTGTAGTCGCCCAGCGCGTAATGCGCGTTGCCGAGCCAATATTGCGCGTTCGCGGCGTAGGCCGAGTCCGGGTAGCGGCGCACGAAATCCTGCAGCGCAGTGGCGGCGCCCTTGTAGTCGCCCGACTGGAACATGGCGGTGGCGCTCTCGTAGGCAGTCTTCTCTGCCGGCATCACGGCGGCGGTCTGGCCGTCGACGGTTTCCTGCTGCGGCTCGAGGCGCTTGATGCGGGCGTCCAGGTCGGCGTACAGCTGGCGCTGGCTTTCCTGGGCGCGGGTGACCTGGTTGGCCAGCACTTCGATCTGGCCGCGCAGGCGCGAGATTTCCTGGATGGTCTGCTCGTGCTGGTTCAGCATGTCGATCTGGGCGGTCCTGTCCGACTTGGTGTCGATGCGGGCATTGAGCTCGCGGGCGACGGCATCGACCTTGGCGCGCAGGTCGAGGATCGCCTTGCGCGCTTCGTTGTCGCTCAGCAGGCTGGCAGAGGCCTGCAGCGGCATCCAGGCCAGGAGGGCCAGGCAGGCAAGGCGGGACGGGGACAGTTTCATCATGGCAGGGATCTTTCCGGTTGCAGAATAAATGCAGAGTAAAAACGGGGCGGATGCAGTCTGCACTGCTGTCCGCCCCGCTGTCAATCGCCTGCGTCCAGGAGCGCCCGATATTTGGTCGGGCGCCCTGCAGCAGTATCACATGTCGATTACTGGTAGACGATGTCGGCGCGACGGTTCTGAGCCCATGCTTCTTCGTTGCTGCCCATGGCCTTCGGCTTTTCTTCGCCCAGCGACACGGCTTCCATCTGGTTGTCCGACACGCCCAGCGCGCCCATCGCGCGGCGGACGGCTTCGGCACGCTTCTGGCCCAGCGCCAGGTTGTACTCGGTGCCGCCGCGTTCGTCGGTGTTGCCCTGGATCAGGACTTTGCGGCCCTGGTTCTGGGTCAGGTAGCCGGCGTGGTTCTGCACCACCGGCTTGCCGTCTTCGCGCACGACGAAGCTGTCGAAGTCGAAGTAGATGCTGCGGTTGGCCAGCACGCCTTGTGGATCGTTCAGCGGATCGACGCTACCGGTCTCGACCGGGCGGACGTCACGGGTATCGGCCGGTGCCGGTGCCGCTTCCGGGGTCGGGGTCTTTTCGACGACCGGGGTTTCCTGCAGCTTGGTCGACGAGCAGGCGGTCAGCAGGACGGCCGAAGCGATGAGGGCGGCTTTATGGAAGTTGCGCATGGTTTTTCTCCTTGTCTAATAAAAATTTACTTCATGAAGGGACCCCAGCTGGGCTCCCGAATGTTTCCCGCATTGGTGGTTAAGCGCTGCTTGACCCGTCCATCCACCGAGACCACGGCAAGCGCGACACGCCCGCCGTTCTTGGTCGCATACATGATGTACTTGCCGTTAGGCGAAAAACTCGGTTCGGTGGCCCCATCGGCCAGGCGCAGTTCCTGGCCGCTTGCCAGGTCCATCGCGTAAAGGGAGAAATTGCCATTGCGCTGGGAAATCCAGGCCAGTGTCTTGCCGTCCGGAGACACGCGTGGGCTGATATTGTAGTTGCCATTGAACGTGATACGGGTCGGCGTGCCGCCCGCGACGCTCATCTTGTAAACTTGCGGACCGCCGCCGCGGTCGCTGGTGAAGTAGATCGACTGGCCGTCGGCGGAGAATTGCGGCTCGGTGTCGATCGCCGGGTGGTTGGTCAGGCGGCGGTGGCCGCTGCCGTCCGGGCGCACGGTGTAGATCTCGGTATTGCCGTCCTTCGACAGGGCCACGGCCAGCAGGTTGCCGTCCGGCGACCAGGCCGGGGCCGAGTTGTTGCCCTTGAGGTTGGAAATGACGTTGCGGCGGCCGGTCATCAGGTCCTGCAGGTAGACCACCGGCTTGCGGTCTTCCATGGACACGTAGGCGACCTTAGTGCCGTCCGGCGACCAGGCTGGCGAGATGATCGGCTCGCGCCCGCGCGTGGCGATGATTTCGTTCTCGCCGTCGGCATCGGCCACGGCCAGGGTGTAGTTGCGGCCGGCGCGGTCTTCCTTCACGTAGGCGATACGGGTTGAGAAGATGCCGCGCACGCCGGTGAGTTTTTCATACACGTCGTCGGCGATGCGGTGCGCCTGCAGGCGCGTGTACTTCGGCTGCACTTCGCCGCCCAGTTGCGAGATCGGCGCACCCTTGACGGTGTCGTGCAGCTTGTAGCGCACGGCCAGGCGACCGTCCGGCTGGCGCGTCACGCTGCCGACCACGAGCGCGTCGGCGCCACGGGCCTTGAAGGCGGACAGGTCGGGGGTGGCGCTGTCGCTGATCACCTGGCCGGCGTCGATGACCTTGAATACGCCGCTGCGCTCGAGGTCGGCGCGGATCACGGCGGAGACCTGGTCCGGGGCGATCGATTCGTCGGCAAAGGCCGCGACCGCGACCGGGATCTGGTTGCTGCCGACACCGGCAATCTCGACCTTGATCTGGGCCTGGGCCAGATTCGCGGACCCCATCAGAAGGGTGGCGCTAAACAGCAGGTAATGGAGTTTTTTCATAGTCTGTCCGTAAACCGTATCAGTCGTAGTCTTTCATCGAGAAGTTGACGTCGAGGACGCGTTCGACCGTGCCGTCTTTCTTCTTCGGGAGCGGTGATGCCTTCTTGATACCATTTTCCACTGCTCTGTCGAACTCAGGCACACCGCTGCTTTTCACGAGGCGTACCGACATGATCTCGCCGGTCGGCAGCTGCTCGACCTTGAAGATCGCCTTCGGGTTGCCCGGCATCGTCGTGCTGCCGCCGTAGGCGGTATTGCTCTTGATGGCGGCCGTGATGGCGGCAACGTAGCCGGCGTCGGCCTTCGGTGCGGTCGATTGTGCGGCCGTACCGGTGCTGCCCATGGCGCCGGCCATGCGCTTGAGGTCTTCCTGGCGCAGCTTTTCGAGCTTGGCCGCTTCGGCCTTCTCGGCGGCGGCTTTATCGGCGGCGGCCTTCTTCTTCGCTTCGGCAAGCTTGGCGGCGTCCTCTTTTTTCTTCTTCTCCTCGGCTTCCTTCCGGGCGAGTTCCTTCTTCTCGCGTTCGGCGTCTTCCTTCTTCTTCTGTTCGGCCAGTTCCTGCTTGCGCAGTTCTTCCTTGCGCAAAGCTTCCTTGCGTTCTGCTTCCTTGCGCTCGCGTTCGCGCTTCTCGGCCAGCTCGCGCTTTTCCTGTTCCTTGCGCTCTTTCTCGCGCTGCAGGTTGATGTCCGGCGGCGTCGGCGCAGGGCGCTCGACCGGCGGCGGTTCGATCACGCGCGGCGGCGGCGGGGCCGGTTCGGGTTCCGGTTGCGGCTCCGGTTCCGGCGCGGGAGGAGGCGGAATCTCCGGCGCGGCGGCGGTCTGGACCGACATGTCCCAGACTTCGGCTTCGACCGCGACCGGGGCGTCATCCTGCCAGCTGACGCCGAACCACAGGAAGCCGAGCAACAAGGCGTGCACCGCCACTGCCAGCAGGAACGCTGGCAGGCGGCTCGGTTCTGGCGGCACGCGGTAGGGCGCGCCGGCGGTGGCAGGCTTCATTGCTGACATCTGTTCGTTATTGGGTGGCCAATCCCACCCGGTTGATGCCCATCTTCTTCGCTTCGGAGATCAGCTGGATCACGTCGTCGTACTTGCTGTCGCGGTCGCCGGCGATCAGGACCGGATAGTCCGGGTGTTCCTCGTGCAGGGCGCGCAGGCGCGCGAGCAGAGCGGTGCGGTCGGCCACGTCTTCCGGCGCGACGCGCTGCTTGCCGCCGACGCCGATCGACAGCTTGTTGTCAGGCTGGATCGAAATCTGGATATAGGTGTCCGGCGGCAGCGCCGATTTCTCGGCGCTGGGCAGGTTCACCACGCTCGGCACTTCGTTGGCCGGTACCGCCATGAAGATGATGAGCAGCACCAGCATCACGTCGATGTAGGGCACGACGTTGATCTCGGATTTGAAATTGCGTTTGCGTCCGCTGCGCAGGCTGCTGGAAAAGGCCATCGACGGGTCCTCTCGTTCAGCGCGCCTGGCGCTGCAGGATGTTCGAGAATTCTTCGACGAAGCTCTCGAAGCGGATCGCCAGGCGATCGATGTCGTGGGTGAAGCGGTTGTACGCGACCACCGCCGGGATCGCGGCAAACAGGCCGATCGCGGTGGCGATCAGCGCTTCGGCGATGCCGGGCGCAACGATCGCGAGCGTGGCCTGTTCCACGCTGGCCAGGCCGCGGAAGGCGTTCATGATGCCCCACACGGTGCCGAGCAGGCCGATGTACGGCGAGACCGAGCCGACCGACGCCAGGAAGTTCAGGTGGATGTCGAGGGCGTCGAGTTCGCGCTGGAAGGCGGCGCGCATGGCGCGGCGCGAGCCGTCCAGCACCGGACCCATGTCCATCGCGTCGCGCGCGGCCTGCTTGCCCTTGATGAATTCGCCCATGCCGGCTTCGAAGATGCGGGCCAGCGGGCCGCTCTGGTCGCGCTGGCTGCTGGCGCTCTGGTGCAGGGTGTGCAGGTTGCCGCCGGCCCAGAAACTGCGCTCGAACTGCTCGGTTTGGCTGCGGGCCGCACGCAGGGCGAACACCTTGCGGAAGATGTAGGTCCAGCTGACTACCGACAGGATCAGCAACAGGGCCATGATCAGCTGCACCAGGATGTGGGCATTGCTGATCAGGTACATAAACGAAAGGTCTTGGGTCGCGGTCATCGGGAACGGTTCTGTTGTCGAATATCTTTTAACTGTGCATGCGCATTATGCGGCGCGCATTTTATCAGCAGCATGGTCGGGGAGCGAGCGCGGACGCATCGTGGCGGCATCGACGCAGCCGACCCTGACGCTGGCGGTGGTCAGCAGCGTCTCGCCTTTCCATGCCTCCTGGGCGAACTGGACCGAAGCGCGGCCGAGCTTGTCGACGGTGGTGCGGATGGTCAGCACATCGTCGAGCCGGGCCGGGGCGTGGTAGTCGAGGGATGCGCTCTTGACGACGAACGCGACGCCTTCGGTAGCAAGAAGTTCCTGCTGTCCGATACCGGCAGCGCGCAACCACTCGGTACGTGCCCGTTCGAAGAATTTCAGATAATTGGCGTAAAACACGATGCCGCCGGCGTCGGTATCTTCGTAATAGACCCTGACTGTCCAGTCAAAAGCTGAAGGCATTTCCCCTGCCATTTAAGTGTAAATAGGAAACATTTTACGCGATTTTCAGCGCCTATATGTACGCTTGCGAACATATGGGCGCAAAAGTGTGGACGTGCCTTTCGTCAAGACACGGCAGTGCGGCATTAGTAGACGTGAAACATGGCCGGAAGGCCAATTACTGTAACACTTTCTCACAATTGCAGAGCGCGCGTTACATGCCTCAATGTGCCGACCACCCTACGTATCATGTGCGCTTGATGGCGAACGGCGAAAAGCCCTGGCAGGTCGGCATCAACTCGATGCTGTTGACGTTCACGTGTGGCGGCAGGGTGGCGATCCAGTAGGCGGTGTTCGCGATGTCCTCGGCCGTGAGCGGGGTGGTGCCTTCATAGACCTTGGCGGCGGCGTCGTCGTCGCCCTTGAAGCGCACGTTCGAGAACTCGGTGCCGCCGCACAGGCCCGGCGCCAGGTTGGTGGCGCGCACGCCGGTGCCGACCAGGTCGGCGCGCAGGTTCAGGGTGAACTGCTCCACGAAGGCCTTGGTCGCGCCGTACACGTTGCCGCCCGGGTAAGGATAGTGGCCCGCCACCGAGCCCAGGTTGATGACCAGGCCGCTGCCGCGTGCCACCATGCCCGGGAGCACCGCGCGGGTCATGGTCACCAGGCCCTGGCAGTTCGTCGCAATCATCGTGTCCCAGTCTTCCAGCGGCACTTCGTGGGCCGGTTTGGTGTTCAGCGCCAGGCCGGCATTGTTGATGAGCACGTCGATGTCGCGCCAGCCCTCCGGCAGCCCGGCCAGTGCGGCCTCGATCGAGGCGCGGCTGGTGACGTCCAGCGTGACCGGCAGGGCGGCATCGCCGAGCTCGCGCGCCAGGTCGGCGACACGGTCGGTACGGCGGGCGGCGAGGATGGCGCGGTGGCCGTTACTGACAAAAGTGCGGGCCATCGCGGCGCCGAAGCCGGCCGAGGCGCCGGTAATGAAGACGATCATGGTCTATCCTGAAGGACGAGAATGGTGGAGATGCGGGGTGCAGATGCAGCTGAAAATTGTAGCCGAAATGGTCACAAGCCTGCAGGCAGCCCCCGCGGGCAGGCGGCCTTGTCAGCCAGACAGCAGTTTCCTTGCCCTAAGGGGCCCGGATCACATACAATCTGGGGTCATATTACGTCTCACGTAACTGGCGAAACACCGTGCGCCGCCGCGTCCCGATGGGTGCCGCGGCACACGGCAAAGGTGGGCACCCACCGGGGAACGTGAGATGTCACTCGCCGTTCGCCTGGGCAGCCATCGACTGGTACGCGCTGGATGTGCGTTCAGGTTGCCCTGCGCCTGCCGCCCCGCGATTCCTGCGCTGCCCGTTGCCTGGTATTTCTCTCGATTGGAGTTTTACATGTTTGGAAAAGATCATACGCTCGCCAATGTCGACCCGGAACTGTGGGATGCCATCCAAAAAGAAAACGTTCGGCAGCAAGACCACATCGAACTGATCGCGTCCGAGAACTACACCTCGCCGGCCGTCATGGAAGCGCAGGGCTCGCAGCTGACCAACAAGTATGCCGAAGGCTACCCGGGCAAGCGCTACTACGGTGGCTGCGAATACGTCGACGTCGCCGAGCAGCTGGCGATCGACCGCCTCAAGCAGCTGTTCGGCGCCGAAGCCGCGAACGTGCAGCCGAACTCGGGTTCGCAGGCCAACCAGGGCGTGTTCTTCGCCATGCTCAAGCCGGGCGACACCATCATGGGCATGTCGCTGGCCGAAGGCGGCCACCTGACCCACGGCATGGCGCTGAACATGTCCGGTAAATGGTTCAACGTCATCTCCTACGGCCTGACCGAGCAGGAAGACATCGACTACGAACAAATGGAACGCCTGGCGCGCGAGCACAAGCCGAAGATGATCATCGCCGGCGCCTCCGCGTTTGCCCTGCGCATCGATTTCGAGCGCTTCGCCCGTATCGCCAAGGAAGTCGGCGCCTACTTCATGGTCGACATGGCCCACTACGCCGGCCTGATCGCCGCGGGCGAGTACCCGAACCCGGTGCCGCACGCCGACTTCGTCACTTCGACCACCCACAAGTCGCTGCGCGGCCCGCGCGGGGGCATCATCCTGATGAAGGCCGAGTACGAGAAGCAGATCAACTCGGCGATCTTCCCGGGCATCCAGGGTGGTCCGCTGATGCACGTGATCGCAGGCAAGGCCGTGGCCTTCAAGGAAGCGCTGTCGCCGGAATTCAAGGAATACCAGAAGCAGGTGGTCAAGAACGCTGCTGCCCTGGCCAACACCCTGACCGAGCGCGGCCTGCGCATCGTCTCGGGCCGTACCGAATCGCACGTGATGCTGGTCGACCTGCGCGCCAAGGGCCTGACCGGCAAGGAAGCCGAAGCGATCCTGGGCCAGGCCCACATGACCTGCAACAAGAATGGTATCCCGAACGACCCGCAGAAGCCCTTCGTCACCTCGGGCATCCGCCTCGGCAGCCCGGCCTTCACCACCCGCGGCTTCAAGGAAGAAGACGCGGTCAAGGTCGGCCACCTGATCGCCGACGTGCTGGACAACCCGCACGACGCTGCTACCATCGAGCGCGTGAAGGCGGAAGTGAAGCAGCTGACCGACAAGTATCCGGTCTACGCCAAGTAACAGCAATACCAACCGGGGGCCGCGGGTGTCGACACCTTGCGCGGCCCCGACAGCATCCCGGCGCCCATGAAATGTCCGTTCTGCCAGCATGAAGATACCCAGGTCCTCGACACGCGCGTGTCGGAAGAGGGGGATGCCATCCGCCGGCGCCGGCGCTGCGGCAAGTGCGACAAGCGCTTCACCACCTATGAGCGCATCGAGCTGTCGATGCCGATCATCGTCAAGAAGAACGGCAGCCGTACCGAGTTCGCGCCGGCCAAGTTGCGCGGCAGCCTGATGCTGGCCCTGCGCAAGCGCCCGGTCGCCGCCGAAGCCATCGACACCGCCGTCGCCTCGATCGAGGAAAAGCTCCTGACCAGCGGCCGCCGCGAGGTCGACACCGGCTATGTCGGCGAACTGGTGATGCAGGAACTCAAGCGCCTCGACAAGATCGCCTACATCCGCTTCGCTTCGGTCTACAAGAATTTCGAAGACCTGGCGGAGTTCCAGGAAGCGCTGGCCGAAGTCGGCCATCCGCGCAAATAAGTTCCCCCTACCTTCTGCGGGCAAAGCCTGCAGCAAGCCAGCCGCACATCCTTTCCGCCCGGGCCGCCGCGCTTGCGCCAGCTCAGCGCCGGCCTTTGCACGATTGATAACTTCGCAGCTCGTCGTTGGCGTGGCCCTTTGCGGCTGCGCCGGTCCGTCAACGCTGGTGTATCGGAGGTGGCCGTGCTGGGGCAGCAGAAAATAAGAAGCATGCGGCAGGTGCAGGGTTTTACGCTGGTCGAAGTGCTGGTCGCGCTATTCGTGCTGGCGGTCGGGATCGTCGGCGCCGGCGCCACCCAGATCACGGCCGAGCGCACGCGGCAGCAATCGGCCTTGCTGTCCGAAGCCGCCCTGCTGGCAGCCTCGCTGGCGGCGCGCATGCAGCTCAATCCGGCGCTCGCCAGCCTGGCCGGGGCCGCCAATCCCTATCTCGGCTTGCGCTACGACGCCTCCGGCGGCGCCCCGGTGGCGCCGGTGAGCTGCTTCGGCGGTACCGTCTGCACGCCGGAGCAACTGGCCGCATTCGACCTGCACGAGATCCGCCAGGCGGTGCACGCGCGGTTTCCGCGCGGGCGCATCGAAGTGTGCCGCGACGGCTCGCCCTGGGACAGCGCCGCCCGCGGCTGGCGCTGGAGCTGCGACGACGCGGCGGACGCGCTGCCGGTGGTCAAGCTCGGCTGGCAGGGCACGGGCGATGCGCCAGGCTACGTGGCGGTGCTCCGATGACGCCGTCCGTGTCGTGGCGGGCGAAGCCGGGGCTGCAGGCAGGGCTGCGCCAGTGCGGCATGACGATGGCCGAGCTGCTGGTCGCCATGGCGGTCGGGCTGGGCGTGCTGCTCGCCGCCGGCAGCCTGTTCGTGTGGGCCAACCGCGCCTTTGCCGCGCAGCTCGAGACGGCGGCGATGGACGATGCCGGACGCTACGCGCTCGACGTGCTCGCGCGTGCGGTGCGGCAGTCCGCAGCCGTCGATTGGGAGCGCGACAGCGGCGGGCCGGATGCGGCCGCGCCGGCACGCCTGGCCGGCCTCGATGCGCGCAGCGTCACGCGGACCGGCTCCGGCATCGACAACGTCGTCGCCGCGTCCGTCAACGGCAGCGACGTGCTCGCCCTGCGCTTTCCCGGCAGCGGGGCGCCTCCCGGCGACGGCACCACCCTCGACTGCGCCGGCTTCGCCGTCCACCGCGACGAGGAGGGCTGGAGCATCTTCTACGTGGCCCGCAACGCGCGCGGCGATGCCGAACTGCGCTGCAAGTACCGGGGCAACAGCGGCAATTGGTCGGCCGATGCGGTGGTCGGCGCCGTCGACAGCTTCCAGGTGCTGTACGGGCTCGACCTCGATGCCGACGGCGCGCCCGAGCGCTATGTGAATGCCGGCACGCTGGCCGGACTCGACGGTTCCCTGGCGCTGGCCGGCGTCACGGCGGCCGAGCGCGAGGCGGACCTTCGGCGGCGCACGCACTGGAAGAAAATTGCCGGCGTGCGCGTGGCGCTGCTGCTGCGCGGGCCGCACAGTCCGCTGGAAGGGGCAGCGTCTGCCATCCATGACCTGTTCGGGCCGGAGTATGGCGGCGAACAAGGCGGTGTCGACGCGGGCACGCGGCTGGCCGAGACGGCGCTCGCCGGCAACGGGCGGCCGCGCTATCGCAAGGTGTTCGATGCCACCGTGGCGCTGCCGTCGCGTGTCCGGTGAGACCTCCATGGATGCGAGCAAGATGACCCGCTGGAGCAGGAGGCCCGAACGCGGCGCCGCGCTGCTGACGGCCCTGCTGCTGATGCTGGCAGTGCTGATGACGAGCATCGCCGCCGCACGCAGTGCCATCTACGGCGCCAGGGCCGCGGGGCACGAGCGTGACCGCTTGCTGGCGCTGCATGGCGCCATGGCTGCGCTTGCCGATGCGGAGCACGACATCGAAGGCGGCGCCGACGCGGCGTCCGCCCGTGCTGCCGCCCTCGCCAATGCCGCCGCCGCCGCTTTCGCCGATGGCTGCGGCGGCGCCCCGCCGTATGACGGGCTGTGCGCACATGCGGCGGACAGCGGCGACATCCTGGCCGCGCTGGCGGACGAGGAAGGTCCTGGCGTCCTGCTCGGCAGCTACACCGGGGCGCTGATTGCGGCGGGAGAAGGCGCGCTTGCCGCGCAGGCGCCGCGTTACCTCATCGAGCTGATGCCCTCCGGTCCGGAGGCGATGCTGTACCGCGTCACGGCGCTCGGGTTCGGCAGCGCTGGCACGACGCAGGTCGCCATCGAGGCCTATTACCGCAAGCTGGTCGCGGCCGGGGCCCCCGCTGGACCGCCCGGGGCAGCCGGGCTACCCGGCAACCCCGGCAACCCCGGAATGCCGGACAGGGAAGGGCCGCGCGGCCCGGACAATCCTCCCGGGCTGCCAGGCCCTCCGGAGCCCGGGCAGTCCGGACAGGCAAAGCCCCCGGGCGCGCCCGGAACGCCGGGCGGACCGGGCATGCGTGTCGGCTGGCGGGAAATCGGCAACTTGCAGGAAGCGCTGGCAGCAGCCGGCGCATCGATGAACACGGAGCGGCGATGAGACGGCCTACCGGATTTACCCTGATCGAACTGATGATCGTGATGGCGATCGTGACGATCCTTGCGGCGCTGGCCTATCCGGGCTATACGCGGCATGTCGTGAAGATGCGCCGCGTGGAAGCGCAGCTTGCGCTGGTCGACGCCATGCAGCGCCAGGAACAGTACCGCGCACAGCACCACACCTACATCGCCTTCTCGTCGGCATCGTCCGATCCGGACAGCCGGCAGTTCCGCTGGTGGCTCGGGTCCCGTCCCGAGACCAGTGCGTACGAGCTCGACGGCCATGCCTGCGAAGGCCAGGACATCGACCAGTGCATCGAGCTGCGTGCCCGGCCTGGCACCGCGCTCGTGGACGCGGGTTTCAGCGACCCCGAGTGCGGCGAACTGAGCTTCGACAGCACCGGCGCACAGGGCGCGAGCGGCGATGGACCACGCTGCTGGCCGTGAAGGGCCTTGCCCGGGGACGTTCGCGCCGACGGCGCGGTCGGGGGGCGCCACGCTGACCGAGCTGGTCGTCGTGCTCGGCATTGCCGCCATCATGTCGGCCGTTGCTGCCCCGGACCTGCATGCCCTCGTCGCTGCGCAGCAACTGCGCACCGCGTCCGGCGACCTGTTCGGCGCGATCCTCCTCACCCGCGCGCAGGCCATCGCCCGCAACGAGCGCGTCAAGCTGATGCCGCGCGATGCCGCCGGCGCCGACTGGACCCAAGGCTGGACGGTCTTCGTCGACCGCGACGGCGACCGCCGTCCCGGGCCGGCGGACGAGGTGCTGGCCGTGCACGGCCCGCTGCCGCCGGGCGTGCGCATCGCCTTTTCCTTCACCCAGTCTGCACCGCCTCAATACATCGCCTACAATGGCGCCGGGCGCAGCTGCAGCGACACCAGCAGCAGCACCTCCCGGCTCGGCACCCTCTCGCTGTTCCACGGCGAGGGTATCCGGCGTATTAAAATCAACATGCTCGGGCGGGCGCGGCTGTGCAATCCGGCGCGCGACGAGGGCTGCGACGGCGCCGAAGCGCCGTAGGCATGGCGCAATCCAACCGCGGGACAGACTTGGCAAACGACAGGGCAGCAATCCACAACGATACCGAAGGCATGGCGCTGGCCCTGCAGTGGGCCGCAAAAGGCATGTATAGTACGGCGCCGAATCCGCGGATCGGCTGCGTGATCGTGCGCGACGGCGTCGTGATCGGCGCCGGCCACACCCAGCCGGCGGGGCAGGCCCATGCCGAGATCCAGGCGCTGCGCGATGCGCAGGCGCGCGGCAATGAGGTGCGCGGGGCCACGGCCTACGTCACGCTCGAGCCGTGCAGCCACTACGGGCGCACGCCGCCGTGCTCGAACGCGCTGGTGCAGGCCGGCCTGGGGCGCGTGGTGGCGGCGATGACCGATCCGAACCCGCTGGTTGCCGGGCGCGGGCTGGCCCAGCTGGAGGCGGCCGGCATCGCGGTCAGCTCGGGCGTGCTGGCCGACCAGGCCCACGAGCTGAACATCGGCTTCTTTTCGCGCATGCGGCGCGCACTGCCCTGGGTGCGCCTGAAGGTCGCGGCCAGCCTCGACGGCGCCACCGCGCTCGACAACGGCGAAAGCCAGTGGATCACCGGTCCGGATGCCCGCGCGGACGGCCACGCCTGGCGCGCACGCGCGCAAGCGATCCTGACCGGCATCGGGACCGTCAAGGCCGACGACCCGCAGCTGAACGTGCGCGGCATCGACACGCCGATGCAGCCGCGCCGCGTGATCGTCGACAGCCGGCTCGAGATCGCCCCCGGCGCCCGCATCCTGCAGGGCGAGCCGTGCTGGATCGTGGCCGCCGTCGAGATGCCCGAGAAGGCGGCGGCGCTGCGCGCGGCCGGCCACGAGCTCATCCATCTGCCGAACCCGAAGGGCAAGGTCGACCTGCCGGCGCTGATGCGCGAACTCGGCCGTCGCGAGATCAACGAAGTCCACGTCGAAGCCGGTTCGAAACTGAATGCCTCGATGCTGCGCGAAGGCTGCGTCGACGAGCTGCTGGTCTACCTGGCCCCGAGCCTGGTCGGGCCGGGGCAGGGCATGTTCGACCTGCCGCCGCTGGCGCGCCTCGCGGACAAGCGCCGGCTGCGCTTCCATGACGTGGCGCGGGTCGGCGACGACATCCGCATCCTGGCAAGATTCACCGGCCCTGAGGCCAACACCGATATCAACACTGAGGAATAAGCTGCATGTTTACTGGAATCGTCGCCGCCGTCGGCAACATCACTTCCGTCACCCCGCTGGAGGGCGGCTCGTTCGCGGGCGTGCGCCTGGAAATCGATGCCGGCCCCTTGCCGCTGGCGGACGTCGCGCTGGGCGACTCGATCGCCATCAACGGCGCCTGCATGACCGTGGTGGCCAAGACCGACAAGACCTTCGCCGTGGACGTCTCGCGCGAAAGCCTGAGCAAGACCGTCGGGCTGGAAGCGGCAGGGGAAGTCAACCTGGAAAAGGCGCTCACCCTGGCCGAGCGCCTGGGCGGCCACCTGGTGTCCGGCCACGTCGATGGCCTGGGCACGGTGCATAGCTTCGAGCCGGTGGGGGAGTCGCGCGAGCTCGTGATCGACGCGCCGCACGAACTGGCCAAGTTCCTCGCCTACAAGGGCTCGATCGTGGTCAACGGCGTGTCGCTGACCGTGAACCGGGTCGAGGACATCGAGGCCGAAGGCAGCAAAGTCTGCCGCTTCTCGATCAACCTGATCCCGCACACGATCGAGGTCACCACGCTCAAGCACCTGAAGGCGGGCTCGCTGGTGAACCTGGAGATCGACCTGATCGCGCGCTACGTCGAGCGCATGATGTCCGCAAAAGGCTGAGCAGGCTGCTTTTCGCAGGGTGGGCGGCGCCACCTGAGGTTCCGGCTGATCCGCACTGTGGCCGCCGCCCACGCGTTCGGCAGTGCATGACTTGCCGGCCCACCCTGCGGATCAACCGCCGGGCGCCGTTGCTTCGGCCTGCGTCGCCGCCACCGTCGCCGCCGGCTTCTCGGGATTGAGTACCACCTGCACGTAGTTCCGGTCGTTGAAGTAGCGCCGCGCCGCCGTGCGGATCTGCTCGGCCGTCAAGGCCTGCACCTGCTTCTCGATTTCCAGGATCGAGGCCGGATCGGTGCCTTCGCTCAGCGCCGTCTGCAGGTGGCCCAGCCAGTAGCCGTTCTCGCGCAGCGAGCGGCGGTGGTTCTGGATCCAGTTGCGCTTCACTTTCTCCAGGTCGGCCGCCAGCGGCCCCTGCGCCTGCAACTTCCCGATCTCGGCGAAGGTCGCCGCGATCACCTTGTCCACGTTCTCCGGACCGGTCGGCAGGGTCACGCCGATCGAGTAGTTCCCGTACGGGATCTTGCTCAGCACCCCGCTGGCGCCGCCGCCGTAGATCAATGCCATCTGCTCGCGCAGGACCTCGATGATGCGGATATTGGTCACTTCCAGCAGCGCCGACAGGCGCAGCTGCTCGGCTTCGGAGAACTCGGCCGGGCCGGTGAAGGTCAGCGAGATCGTGCTCTTCGGCTCGGAACCGCTGCGCACCTCCCGCTTGACCACGCCCGTCGCCGGGCGCAGGCCGACATCGCGGTAGGCCACCGGGATGTCGGGCGTCGGCAGGCTGCCGAGGTAGGTCGCCAGCAGCGGCTTGATCGCGGCCGCATCGAAACTGCCGACCAGGATGAAGGTCAGGTCGCGCGCAGAGGAGAAACGCTGGCGGAAGATCTCGATGCTGCGGTCGAGGTCGATCTGCTCGTACTCTTCCGCCTTGAGCGTGCGCGGGGCGCGCGGGTGGTTGTTGTAGAGCGCGGACATGACGGCGTCGCCGAAGCGCGCGCCCGGCTGTGCGGTCTGGTTGCGCGCCTGCTCGGCCTGCCTGCCGACGTAGGAGCGGAACAAGTCCTCGTCGCGGCGCACGCCGTGGAACTTCAGCCAGGTCAGCTGCAGCATGGTTTCGATGTCGGTCGCGCCGGAGGCGCCCACCACCACGTCGGTATAGTTCGCCAGGCCGACATTCACCTGCGCCGCCTTGCCGGCCAGGATCTTGCGCATGTCGAGCGGGGTGAACTCCTTGACGCCCATGCTGGCGACGATGGCGTTGGCAAAGCGGGCATTGAGGAGGTCCTGGTCGCCGAACAGGCTCTGGCCGCCGAAGCGGGCCGCGCTCATCAATACCTGGTCGTTGCGGAAGTCGGTCGGCTTGAGGATGACCTTGACGCCGTTGGACAGGGTCAGGCGGGTCAGCCCGAGGGCCTTGTCCTGTGACTGGGCGACGATCGTGCCGGGCTGCGGAAGGCGCTCCATCAGGCGCGCCGCCACGGCCTTTTCGTCGCGCGGCCGGAGTTCGGCGCGCTGGGCGGCGGCGACCGTGGCCAGCAGCTGCCGGCCGTCCGGCGTCTCGGGCCGGGTGACGCCCGTGTACAGCACCAGCTTGCCGGAGTCGGCTGGAATGGTGCGGCGTGCGTAGGCGTTCATCTCTTCCAGGGTGATGCCGGGTACCAGCTCCCTGACGTAGCGGTATTCGGTGTCGATGCCGGGAATCGCTTCCTGCTGCAGGAAGTTGCGGATGTATTCGGCCGCGTAGGTGCTCGAATCGCT
Organism: Massilia consociata; assembly: GCF_042432755.1. Classification (NCBI taxonomy): domain Bacteria; kingdom Pseudomonadati; phylum Pseudomonadota; class Betaproteobacteria; order Burkholderiales; family Oxalobacteraceae; genus Massilia; species Massilia consociata. The sequence continues at coordinate 332,944 of NZ_JBHLWP010000011.1, read as the reverse complement.
CTTGGCGCGCTCGTTCCAGGCCTGCTCGTAGGTGCGCATCAGGTTCTTCTTGACCCGTTCGAGTTCCCCCTCGCTGAAGCCGTGGCGGCGCGCGCGCTCGTTCTCCTCGACCAGGGCGGTGAGGGCCGCTTCGGCGCCGCGCGGGCCGAGCGCGGCCGAGGCGTTGTAGGAGCGGTAGCGCGGCGTCAGCTTGCCGAGCGTGCTGCTGGCGCCCATGAAGGGCGGTTCGGGCTGCTGGGCTAGTTCCTGCAGGCGCTGGTTGAGCATGCCCGAGAACAGCGCCTGCACCAGGTCTTCGCGGTAGGCGCGGATGGTGCCGGCTTCGCGTACCGGCTGGACCGGGTAGCGGATCAGGACCGCGTTGCCGGTCGCTTCCTTGTCGGTGACCACCAGCGCCTCGGTTTCCTGGCGCGCCGGGATGTCGGCATAGGGGCGCGGGCGCGCGGGCTGCGGGTTCTTCAGTTTCGCGAAGTGCGCCTTCACCAGCCGTTCGGCGCGCGCCGGGTCGATGTCGCCGACCACCACCACCGCCATCAGGTCGGGGCGGTACCAGTCGCGATAGAAGCGCTTGACGGCCTCGGGCGTGAAGCTGCGCAGCACCTCCTCGGTGCCGATCGGCAGGCGTTCGGCATATTTCGAGCCGTTGAAGATCTTCGGCATGATCTGCTTGCTCATCCGGTCCGACGCGCCTTTGCCCAGGCGCAGCTCTTCGAGCACGATGCCGCGTTCCTTCTCGATGGCCTCGGGGTCGAAACGCAGGCCGTGGGCCCAGTCCTCGAGCACCTGGAAGGCCTTGTCCACGTGTTCCTGCCTGTCGGTCGGGATCGGCAGGATATAGACGGTTTCGTCGAACGAGGTATAGGCGTTCAGGTCGGCGCCGTAGCCCACGCCGATCGACTGCAGGTAGGAGACCAGTTCGTGCTTGCGGAAGTTGGTCGAGCCGTTGAAGGCCATGTGCTCCACGAAATGCGCCAGGCCGCGCTGGTCCTCGTCTTCGAGGATGGAGCCGGCCTTGACCACCAGGCGCAATTCCAGCTTGCGTTCCGGCCTGGCATTGCGCTGGATGTAATAGGTGAGCCCGTTGGCGAGCTTGCCGACCTTGACCTGAGGACCGACCGGAATCGGGGCGTCCAGGCGCAGCGCGGCGGCAGGGACGGCTGCTGGCGCGGCAGCCGGCGCGGCAGCACTTGCGGCGCCGGCCAGCGCACATGCAGACAACGCCGCTGCCAGGGCCAGGCCGCGCACGAGATGGTGACTCATTGATGATTCCTCAGTGGACGAGCAGGCATTCTACCGCGCACGGGAGCCGCGTACGCTTGCGACCGGGCGGGAACGGCCGGCGCGGCAGTGCGGTCACGGCGCGACCCGGGCCTTGGCCAGCAACTGCGCCATCTCGTGCGCCGGTACCGGCCGGCTGTACAGGTAACCCTGCATCACGTCGCAGCCGATCAGTCCGAGGGCGTCGCGCTGCCCGATCGTTTCCACCCCTTCGGCCACCACCGACAGCGACAGGCCCCGCGCCAGTGCGATGGTGGCCTGGGCGATGGCGGCGCTGCGCTGTTCGGTGGTGATGTTGCGGACGAAGGTCTGGTCGATCTTGAGCTTGTCGAGCGGGAAGCGCGACAGGTAGCCGAGCGAGGAGTAGCCGGTGCCGAAGTCGTCTAGCGACAGCGACACGCCCATCGCGCGCAGCTCGGCCATCTGCGCTTCGGCCGCGGCGCTGTCGCCCAGCACCACGCTTTCGGTCAGTTCCACTTCGAGATAGCGTGGAGCCAGCCCGCTGTCGGCCAGTGCCTGGCGCACCACGCCGCTCACGGAGCCGGCCTTGAACTGGCTGGCCGAGACGTTGACGGCCACCCGCACCGGCGGCAGGCCGGCGTCCTGCCAGGCCTTGTTCTGGAAACAAGCCTGGCGGATCACCCATTCCCCGATTGGGTGGATCAGGCCGGTATCCTCGGCCAACGGGATGAAGTCGCAGGGCGGGACCACGCCGATTTCCTCGCTGCGCCAGCGCAGCAGCGCTTCCATGCCCACCACGCTGCCGTCCGTGCGCGAAATCTGCGGCTGGTAATGCAGGGCCAGTTCGTTGCGCCCGATCGCACGGCGCAGGCGCGTTTCCAGCGCCAGCCAGCGCAGTGCCTGCGCGTTCATCTCGCCCTTGAAGAAGCGGAAGCCGTTGCGCCCGGCTTCCTTCATCTCCGACAGGGCGGCGTCGGCCGCCTTGAGCAGGTCGCCCGGGGCATTGCCGTCGCGCGGGAAGATGCTGATGCCGACGCTGCCGGTAACGACCACGTCGTGCCCGCTCACCGAATGGGGCTGGGCGATGGCATCGATCAGGCGGCGCGCGGCCAGGATGATGTCCTCGCTGTCGTGGCAACCGGTGAGCAGCAGCACGAATTCGTCGCCGGACAGGCGTGCCAGCGTATCGGTCGGGCCGGCGATGGCGCCCACGCGGCGCGCCACTTCGCGCAGCACGGCGTCGCCGGCGGCATGGCCAAGGCTGTCGTTGATGCGCGACAGGCGGTCGACATTGAACAGCAGCAGCGCGAGCTGGCCGTCGCCCTGGCGTGCGGCGGCGATCGCCTGCTGCAGGCGGTCGTTGAACAGCGAGCGGTTCGGCAGCTGGGTCAGCGCGTCGTGGTTCGACAGGAAGTCCAGCTGGTGGTGGGCGGCCTTCAGGGCGGAGAGGTCGGTCGACACCGACACATAGGCCGTCAGCTGGCCGGACTCGTCGCGCACCGCGCTGATGCTGGTGCGCTCGGGATAGACTTCGCCGTTCTTGCGGCGGTTCCAGATTTCGCCGCGCCACTGGCCGTCCTGTTCCAGGCAATTCCACATGCCGCGATAGAAGGCGGCGTCGTGCCGCCCGGAGCGCAGGATGCGCGGGTTCTTGCCGATCACTTCGGATTCGCGGAAACCCGTGATTTGCTCGAAGGCCGGGTTGACGGCGACGATGTTGGCCTCGGCATCGGTCATCATGATGCCTTCCCGGGTGCTGTCGAACACCTGGCGCGCCAGTTCCAGCCGGTGCTCGCTGTCGCGCAGCGCGGCATCGGCATCGGCGCGCGCCAGCGCTTCCAGCTGCAACTGGGCCGCGTGGCGCTGTACCGTCTCGTACAGGTTCAGGTTCTCGTAGGCTACCGCCAGCTGGGCGGCCAGCGCCGTGGCCCAGCGTTCTTCTTCGTCCGAGAAGGCCGGGGCGCCGGGCCGGCGCGCGCAATACAGCCAGCCGTGCGGATGCTGCAGGTCATGCACCTGCAAGCCGAGGAAGCTGCCGAGTCCCGGGTGACCGGAGGGCAGGGTGGCGAGCAGGTTGTCGCCTTCGCCCAGGCGCAGCGGCGCCCTGGCGCGCAGCAGCACGCCGGGCAGGCTGGATTCGTCGCACACGTGCGGGCCGAGGAGGGCAGGGTCGAGCGACCAGGCGTCGAGGTGGCGCACCTGGCGCTCGCTGCTGTCGAGCAGGCACAGGGCGGCGCAGTCGGCATGCAGGACGCGCCGCGCGGCGTCCAGGAACGAGGCGGCCAGCGTCTCGACGCGGCGCTCGCCGATCAGGGCCAGGCACATGCGTTCTAGTTCGGCCAGGCGCGCGGACAGGTCGAACGGCAGATCCCGCTCGCGTTCCTGCCGGCAGTGCTCGGCCGATAGCGGGGCGGATCCTGCGGCTATGCCGAGTTCGGCACTGACGGCTTCGAGGATCTGGTTCGCGTCGGCCGGCTTCGGCAACACGGTCGCCACGCCGCAGCGGGCGGCCATGGCCCGGGTATCGCGCTCGGCGTACACGGCCGAGAAGAAGATCACGCGGACGGTGCGCAGGTCAGGATCGTGGCGGATCTGCTGCACCAGCTCATAGCCGTCCATGGTCGGCATCAGGATGTCGGTAATGATCAGGTCGGGACGCTGCGCGCGCGCCAGCGCCAATGCCTGCGCGCCGTCCTCCGCCTCGACCAGGCGGTGACCGGTGTAGCCGAGCAGGGCGATCAGGAATGCGCGGTTGCTCGGCCGATCGTCGACAATCAGGATCTTCGCCATCAACAGGGCCTTCCCTCGGCGACGTAAGGAAAGCCGCCAAATGCGCAATGATGTGAAACTACCGGCATGGCAACTCCGAAGGATGGTCGGGTACCGCTTGGAAATAGCCCTGGCGACACCACCAACCGCGATGTGTTAATCATAATCGAGTCATGCGTGGGCACGCTGTTCATGTTGCGTGCAATGGCCACGGAGCTTAACAATTGCTTCGCGGCAAATATACGCGAATTGTTGCATGTTGCAACATAGCAACAGCCGTTGACGAATGCGCAGTCTCGTGCTCCGGCCGGACAGGCATGGACCCGGTTGAATGGCGGTAAATCCATTAAAATAGCGGATTACGCAAAACCCGAGGAATCCGTATGTCTATCTCCAGCACCGAGGAAATCGTTGCCGAATTGCGCGCAGGGCGCATGGTCATTCTTGTCGACGAAGAAGACCGCGAAAACGAGGGCGATCTGGTGCTTGCCGCCGATTTCGTCACCCCGGAAGCGATCAACTTCATGATCCGCCACGCGCGCGGCCTGGTCTGCCTGACGCTGACCGAGGAACGCTGCGACGAGCTGGCGCTGCCGATGATGACCTCGAAGAACGGCACCTCGTTCGGCACCAACTTCACGGTCTCGATCGAAGCGGCCGAGGGCGTGACCACCGGGATCTCGGCAGCCGACCGCGCGCGCACCATCCAGGTGGCCGTGAACAAGGGCACCACCCCGGACGACCTGGTGCAGCCGGGCCACATCTTCCCGCTGCGCGCCCAGAAGGGCGGCGTCCTGATGCGCGCCGGCCATACCGAAGCCGGCTGCGACCTGACCGAGATGGCCGGCCTGACCCCGGCCTCGGTGATCTGCGAGATCATCAAGGAAGACGGCACCATGGCGCGCCTGCCGGACCTGATCGAATTCGCCAGGGAGCACAACCTGAAGATCGGCACCATTGCCGACCTGATCCATTACCGCAGCCAGAACGAAAGCCTGGTCGAGCGCGTGGCCGAACGCCCGCTCAGCACCGTGCATGGCGAGTTCAAGCTGGTGGCCTTCCGCGACAAGCCGAGCGGCTCGGCGCACCTGGCGCTGGTGCACGGCGAGCTTGCGCCGGAAAAAGAAGCGCTGGTGCGCGTGCACCAGCCGGTGTCGATCCTTGATGTGCTGGGCAACTGCGCCAGCACCCACTCCTGGGACCTGGCCTCGGCCATGAAGGCGATCCAGGCCAGCGAGCGCGGCGCGATCGTGCTGCTGAACGCGGGCGAAACCGCCGACCAGCTGTTCGCCCAGTTCGCCCCGCGCGACACCAGCCCGAGGAGCAGCCGCGCGGCGTCGATGGACCTGCGTACCTACGGCATCGGCGCGCAGATCCTGCGCAACCTCGGCGTGGGCAAGATGCAGCTGCTGGCCAATCCGCGCAAGATGCCGTCGATGACTGGCTTCGACCTGGAAGTGACCGGCTACCTGCCGCAGCCTGCGGCCTGACATACAGTACGATGCGCCGGCACGGCGCGCCCGGCGTGGCGCGCCCGGATCCGCAACCACACTAATATAGAGAACACATACAGAAAGAAGAGGTCAGCCATGACGGTAGGAACTTTTGAAAGCAATCTGGCAGGCGAAGGCCTGCGCATCGGGATCGTGCAGGCCCGCTTCAACGCGGATATCGGCCACGGCCTGCTGTCGTCGTGCCTGGCGGAGCTCAAGCGCCTCGGCGTCGCGGACGAGGACATCCTGCACATCACCGTTCCGGGCGCCCTGGAAGTGCCGCTGGCGCTGCAGAAGATGGCCGAGACCCAGCAGTTCGACGCGCTGATCGCACTGGGTGCGGTGATCCGCGGCGAAACCTATCACTTCGAACTGGTGGCGAACGAGTCGGGCGCCGGCATCACGCGCATCGGCCTGGACTACGGCATGCCGATCGCCAACGCCATCCTGACCACCGAGAACGACGAGCAGGCCGAGGCCCGCATGGCCGAGAAGGGCGCCGACGCAGCCCGCGTGGCCGTCGAGATGTCGAACCTGCTGTTCGCGCTGGAAGAGCTGCAGGCCGAGGAAGAGTAAAAACAAGAACAAGAACAAGGAAGGAATCACATGACCGATAAAACCACGCACGCCAACCCGAGCAAGAACCGCACCCCGCGCCACCGCGCGCGAGAGTTCGCGCTGCAGGGCCTGTACCAATGGCTGCTGAACAATGAACCAGCCCGTACGGTGGTCGCCAACATCCGTGGCGCACACGGCTTCGACAAGGCGGACGGTGAGTACTTCGCCGACCTGCTCAACGGCGCCATCAGCACCTCGGTCGAGCTGCGCGAAAGCATCGCCCCGCTGATCGACCGCAACGTGGCCGAGCTGTCGCCGATCGAACACGGCGTGCTGCTGCTGGGCGCCTACGAACTGAAGAACCACCCGGAAATCCCGTACCGCGTCGTCATCAACGAAGCGGTCGAGCTGACCAAGTCCTTCGGCGGTATCGATGGGCACAAGTACGTCAACGGCGTGCTGGACAAGCTGGCCTCGAACCTGCGCCCGGACGAAGTAGCGGCCGACGCACGGCGCTGATCGCATCCCTCTATATATAGAGAGAGGAAGCCACCGTGGCATTGCCCGGTGGCTTTTGTTTTATTCGGCACCGAAAAATCGGATGGGTCGGCCGTACCGTTCACGCAACACGGGCCGCAGTCCGGAGCCGCAAAACCGGGCGGCAAAAAAAGCCACCGCAAGCGGTGGCCGATGAGGAGTGCGGTACGCGCCTCAGAGCGTGGCCAGCTTTTCCGCGGTGTGGCCTTCGGCCGGGGCGGCGGGCGCGGCCTGCGGTCCCTCGGCCGGGGCGGGGGCCGGGTCGCGCTTGACCACGATCGGCGCCGGTTGGCGCGGCGTGAAGGTCGGCACCTTTTGGCCCTGGGCGACCTGCCTCAGGCGGTGGTACTCGGCCAGCACCTTGTTGCCGTAGCCGGAGTCGGTTTCCAGGTCGGCGGCGCCGACGTAGGTCTTCAGGCCGCCTTCGATGGAGCCGGTGCGCTGCACGTAATCCTTCAGGATCAGGGCGCCCACCTTGATGTTGGCGACCGGATTCAGGGCGGCTTCCTGGCCGCCCACTTGCTCGAACTTGTCGTGATGGACCTTGGCCATGACCTGCATCAGGCCCTTGGCGCCCATCGGGCTTTCGGCGAACGGGTTCAGGCCCGATTCGATCGCCATCACGGCCAGGATCAGCAGCGGGTCGAGCTTGACCTCGTGCGCCGTGATGTAAGCGGTCGAGACCAGCATGTTGGCGGCATCGCTGGCGACGCGGTAGCGCTTGCTCAGCCAGGAGGTGACCCGTTGCTGTTGCTTGGTGTTGCCGAGCGCGGGGTGGGCGGCGGCGTGCTCCGTTTCGACGGCTTCGGTAACCGTCATGGCGACTGGCGCCGGCGCGACCGCGACGACCGGGGCGGTCATGGCAACGGCGGCGATTTCCGGCTGTGGATCCAGCAGTTCGGAGACGCGTTTGGCAGCGTCTTCGTTGGTATACAGCAGCGCGAGCGTTGCGACTGCCGAGAGACCGAAGATGGTCAGGGTGTTGCGTGCGGTGTTCAGCAGACCGCGAGCTGCTTTGCCCATGCCCGACCACGTGACCGGCTGGTTGGCCATGGATTGCACGAGCCTTGCGCTCGTGATGAAACGATTGATCATCGAATTCCCCTTGTCGCGGCAAAAAGGCTCCTGTCACGGCGCGTCAACATGAAGTTCGCGCTGTGTTCGGGCTATGTGCCGTGCATCAGAAATATCGTAGGTCGCCGCGTTGCGGCCGACTAACGCCGTCATTGCCTTGCTACAGCTGGCTGCTTAACACCCAGGCGGGCAGAACCAGTGGCTCAACAACTGTCTCGGGGGGATGGGCAGACGCCCAGTGAAAACACTCCTCAAAATGTCATGTGGGGCCCCGACCCCGTGAATGCATGAGAACAGCTAAAATCATGTCAGAAAGACTTGCCTGCCTCATCAAGTAGGACGGATTCTAGTGGCAGCTTTATACCAAGTCAACCCTAGCACAATCCGCTCTTATTACTTTTAGTTCTGATTTCCAAGATGAAATTTTCAAATGTCTTGCAAAATCAGCTACTTGGCATGGTGCCTTGAACAACCTTCTACGGTCGAGATAACGATCAAAACTTGATGAAATATTCAGATTTGCGGGACTTTATGGCTCAGCTCGAGCGAATGGGCGAGCTCAAGCATGTTGGCGTACCGGTGTCGCCCAACCTCGAGATGACGGAGATCTGCGACCGGACCCTGCGTGCCGAAGGTCCGGCGCTGCTGTTCCAGAAGCCCGTCGGCCCGGGCGGCGTTCCGCACACGATCCCGGTGCTGGGCAACCTGTTCGGCACGCCGCGCCGCGTCGCGCTCGGGATGGGGGCGGAAGACGTGGGCGAACTGCGGAAAATCGGTCACGTGCTCGCGCGCCTGAAGGAGCCGGAGCCGCCCAAGGGCTTCAAGGACATCATGGGCCTGGGTTCGCTGGTCAAGGCGGTCTGGGACATGGCGCCGAAAGAAGTGCGCGGCGCGCCCTGCCAGGAGATCGTCTGGGAAGGGCAGGACGTCGACCTGGCGCGCCTGCCGATCCAGCACTGCTGGCCGGGCGACGTGGCGCCCCTGATCACCTGGGGCCTGGTGATCACCAAGGGGCCGCACAAGAAACGCCAGAACCTGGGCATCTACCGCCAGCAGGTGCTGGGCCGGAACAAGGTCATCATGCGCTGGCTCGCGCACCGCGGCGGCGCGCTCGACTTCCGCGAGCATGCGCTGGCCAACCCGGGCAAGCCGTATCCGGTCGCGGTGGCGCTTGGCGCCGATCCGGCCACCATCCTGGGCGCCGTGACGCCGGTGCCGGACGCTTTGTCCGAATACCAGTTCGCCGGCCTGCTGCGCGGCCAGCGCACGGCGCTCACGAAAGCCATCGGCAGCGAGCTGCGCGTGCCGGCGTCCGCCGAGATCGTGCTGGAAGGGCATATCTACCCCGATGCGAACCACCCGTCCGGCTTCGAGCATGCGCTCGAGGGGCCGTACGGCGACCATACCGGCTACTACAACGAGCAGGACAGCTTCCCGGTCTTCACCATCGACCGCATCACGATGCGCCGCGACCCGATCTACCACTCGACCTACACCGGCAAACCGCCCGACGAACCGGCGGTGCTGGGCGTGGCGCTCAACGAGGTGTTCATCCCGCTGCTGCAGAAGCAGTTCAGCGAGATCACCGACTTCTACCTGCCGCCGGAAGGCTGCAGCTACCGCATGGCGGTGGTGCAGATGAAGAAGCAGTACGCGGGCCATGCCAAGCGCGTCATGTTCGGGGTGTGGAGTTTTCTCCGCCAGTTCATGTACACGAAGTTCATCGTGGTGGTGGACGAGGACGTGAACGTGCGCGACTGGAAGGAAGTGATCTGGGCGATCACGACGCGCGTCGACCCGACCCGCGACACGGTCATGGTCGACAACACGCCGATCGACTACCTCGACTTCGCCTCGCCGATCAGCGGCCTGGGCAGCAAGATGGGCATCGACGCCACCAACAAGTGGCCGGGCGAGACCAACCGCGAGTGGGGTACGCCGATCGCGATGACGCCGGAAGTAAAGGCGCGCGTCGACGGCATCTGGCAGCAGCTGGGCCTGTAGTCCGGCTTGTCGTCGGGTCGGTCGTGCGGGCGGCGTTGGCGTGCGTCGTCCGGGGCGCCGGGCGGGTAGACTGCGCCTTCGATCACGACGCATTGGAGGCCCGATGAACATCCTGATGGTGCTGACTTCGCACGACCGCCTTGGCGATACCGGCAAGAAGACCGGCTTCTGGCTGGAAGAGTTTGCCGCTCCCTATTATGTGTTCAGGGATGCCGGCGCGAGCGTCACCCTGGCTTCGCCGCTGGGCGGGCAGCCGCCGCTGGACCCGAAGAGCGACGAGCCCGACGCCCAGACCGAGGCGACCCGCCGCTTTCGCGCCGACCCGCAGGCACAGGAGGCGCTGGCGCGGACCGTCAAGCTGTCCGGTGTCGCCGCCGACGCATTCGACGCCGTGTTCTATCCCGGTGGCCACGGTCCGCTGTGGGACCTGGCCGAAGACGCGGCTTCGATCCGCCTGATCGAAGCCATGCTTGCCGCCGGCAAGCCGGTGGCGGCGGTGTGCCACGCACCGGGTGTGCTCGGGCGCGCCAAGGGCGCGGATGGCGCGCCGCTCGTCAAGGGCAAGCGCGTGACCGGCTTTGCCAACACCGAGGAAGCGGCCGTCGGCCTGACCGACGTGGTGCCCTTCCTGGTCGAGGACATGCTGGTGCAAAACGGTGGCCAGTACAGCAAGGCGGCGGACTGGCAGCCCTACGTCCTCACCGACGGCCTGCTCGTCACGGGGCAGAATCCGGCATCGTCCGAACCCGGCGCGCAGGCCCTGCTCGCGCTGCTGAAGGGCCGCGGTTAAGGCTGCGGGTAAGGGCGCAGGCAAGGGCGCAGGCAAGGGCAATAAAGGCCGCGGCAAGATCCGGCCCCAAAAACCGTGGGGTCGGGTATAATGATTGCTGGCGGGCCCCTGCGCATTGCGGCATGGTTTACCTGGTCAGGTCGGGAACGAAGCAGCCAAAGCCGTTCACCGCAAGTGCCGCAGATCAGGCTCGCCTCCTTATTCCCATCCTTTCCTTCCGTTTTTACCCGATTTCCCGGCGCGCAACAGCGGCGCTGCGGCATTGTCGTCCCAGGATGTCATCCCGAAACCGGCACGGTGCCGCGCCGGCGGCAAGGCAATGTTATTTCCAGGCACGCCGAGGATTGTTCGCGGCGACCGCCAACTGCGGTAAAATCCCGGCATGTCCTATCAAGTCCTCGCCCGCAAATACCGTCCCAAGAACTTCGACACGCTGGTTGGCCAGGAGCACGTCGTCCGTGCCCTGACCCATGCGTTGCGGACCGGCCGCCTGCACCACGCCTACCTGTTCACGGGCACGCGCGGGGTCGGCAAGACGACGCTGTCGCGCATCCTGGCCAAGTCGCTCAACTGCGTCGGGCCGGACGGGCAGGGCGGCATCACGGCCGAGCCGTGCGGCGCATGCGAAGCCTGCCGCGCGATCGATGCCGGGCGGTTCGTGGACTACATCGAGATGGACGCGGCGTCCAACCGCGGCGTCGACGAGATGGCCCAGCTGCTGGAACAGGCGGTCTATGCGCCGAGCAATGCGCGCTTCAAGGTCTACATGATCGACGAGGTGCACATGCTCACCAACCACGCGTTCAATGCGATGCTCAAGACGCTCGAGGAACCGCCGCCGCACGTCAAGTTCATCCTCGCGACCACCGACCCGCAGAAGATCCCGGTCACGGTGCTGTCGCGCTGCCTGCAGTTCAACCTCAAGCAGATGCCCCCGGGCCACATCGTCGGCCACCTCGAGAACATCCTCGGCCAGGAAGGCGTGAGCTTCGAGCAGCCGGCCCTGCGCCTGCTGGCGCAAGGCGCCCACGGCTCGATGCGCGACGCGCTGTCGCTGACCGACCAGGCGATCGCCTATGCCGCCGGCCAGGTCACGCTCGACGCGGTGCAGGGCATGCTGGGCGCGCTCGACCAGTCCTACCTGGTGCGCCTGCTCGACGCGCTGCTGGCCCAGGACGGCGCCGACCTGATGGCGGTGGCCGACGAGATGGCCAGCCGCAGCCTGTCGTACAACGGCGCGCTGCAGGATCTCGGCACCCTGCTGCACCGGATCGCGCTGGCGCAGTCGGTGCCGTCGGCGGTGCCGCAAGACCTTCCCGAACTGGCCGACATCCTGCGCCTGGCGCAGGCCTTCGATCCCCAGGAAGTGCAGCTTTACTACCAGATCGCGGTCCACGGCCGTAACGAGCTCGGCTTGGCGCCGGACGAGTACGCCGGCTTTACCATGACCCTGCTGCGCATGCTGGCCTTCCGTCCGGGACAGGGTGGCGCCGAGGCGCCGGCCGTGGCCGCACCGAACGCGGCGTCGGCAGGCACCGCGGCACCGGCCGCACGCTCGGCCGCGGTCGCCGCCGCCAGCCATGCGGCGGTCGCACCGGGCCGTCCGGCAGCCGCTGCCCCGGCCCCGGCAGCCGCACCGGTGCGCGGGCCGGCGGCTGCCGCTTCCTCCGGACCTGCGCCGGCAATGACCTCGGCCCGCGCCGCGATCAACGCCGCGCTGGAAGCGGCGCGCGCCGCTTCGGGGCGCAACGGCGGCGGCGGCGCCAAGCCGCGTCCGGAAGTAGCTGCACCTGCACCCGCACCAGCGCCCGCACCGGCGTCCGCGCCGGCAGCGCTGCCGCCTGCGGCGCCGGGCCCGTCGGCCAGCATGGGTGCGGCACCTGCGGCGCAAGCTGCGCCTGGCGCCGCACCGCCATGGGAGCAATCCGCGCCGCGCGCAGCCGCCCAGCAGCAGCCGCAGGCGCGCATGCAGCAGGCGCCTGCGGACGACGAGCCGCCGTCCTGGGTCACCGAATTTTCCGACGACACGGCCGTCGCCGCCGATGCCCCGGCCGCGGTGACCGCGCCCGCGCCGGCGGCGATGCGCGCCCCGGCCGCGCCGCCGCACGCCTACGTTGTCACCCCGGTGCCGGCCATCGGCTGGGACGGCAACTGGCCGGCGCTGGCCGCCGGCCTGCCGCTGCGCGGCGTGGCCCAGCAGCTCGCCTTGCAGACCGAACTGATCGACTGCGTGGCCCACGAGCAGGCCGCGACTTTCCGCCTGCGCGTGCCGGTCGACACCTTGCGCGTCAGCGGCAACAGCGAGAAGCTGAGCGCCGCACTGCAGGAACATTTCCCTTCGGTGCGCATCACGCTCGACACCGAAATCGGCCCGGTCTGGTACACGGCCGCCGCCGAGGCCAAGGCCGCGCGCGAGGAGCGCCAGCGCCAGGCCGAAGCCCTGGTCGCCGCCGACCCGTTCGTGCAGGCCATGGAAAGCACCTTCGGCGCCTTCGTCGTACCCGGCTCGGTGAAGCCGGCCGCGGCTTGAACAGGCCGATGATCGCGCCATTTGATAACCCATCCGGAACTTTTTGGAGAAACCGACCATGATGAAAAACCAGCTCGCAGGCTTGATGAAACAGGCGCAAGCCATGCAGGACAACATGAAGAAGGCGCAGGAGCAGCTGGCTCAGATCGAAGTCGAAGGCCAGTCGGGCGCTGGCATGGTCAAGGTGGTGATGACCTGCAAGAACGACGTCAAGCGCGTCACCATCGATCCGTCGCTGCTGGGCGATGACCGCGACATGCTGGAAGACCTGGTCGCCGCCGCGTTCAACGACGCCGTGCGCAAGGCCGAAGCCACCGCCGCCGAGAAGATGAGCGGCCTGACCGCCGGCATGCCGCTGCCGCCGGGCTTCAAGATGCCGTTCTGACGGGAGCCCACATGTCCAGGTCGCTCGACTTCCTGACCGAGGCCTTGCGGCGCTTGCCGGGCATCGGTCCGAAGTCGGCGCAACGCATGGCCTTCCACCTGCTGCAGCATGACCGCGAGGGCGCGGCCATGCTGTCGCGCGCGCTCTACCAGGCCGTGGACACCGTGCACCACTGCGCCATGTGCAATACCTTCGCCGATACCGAAGTGTGCGAGCTGTGCGCCGACGACACCCGCGACCGGGCCTTGCTGTGCGTCGTCGAAACGCCTGCCGACCAGATGATGATCGAGCAGACGATGACCTTCAAGGGTTTGTACTTCGTGCTGATGGGGCGGCTGTCGCCGCTCGACGGCATCGGTCCCCGCGACCTCCACCTCGACAAGCTCGTCGGACGCGCCACGGATGGCGTCGTCGACGAAGTCGTGCTGGCGACCAATTTCACCAACGAGGGCGAAGCCACCGCCCACTACATCAGCGAGATGCTGAAAGCGCGCGGCCTGAAAGTCAGCCGGCTGGCGCGCGGCGTGCCCGTTGGCGGCGAGCTCGAGTATGTCGATGCCGGCACGATAGCGCGCGCCATGCTCGATCGCCGCAGCGCATAATCCCTGTCACGACAACCGGAAGCAGGTTCCGCGGATGCCTGTGCGTGCGCGCAAGCCTGGCTGGCGGACCGCTGCTATCTTGGGATTTTCAGCGGACCCCCTACATGCATCTCGTCGACATCACGATGTTCTACGCTGCCGAGGGAGGTGGCGTCAGTACCTACCTGAACGCGAAGGCGCGCTGGCTGTCGCGCTACGGGTGGGCGCGGCATACCATCTTCAGCCCCAACGTCAGCGCCGATCCTGCCGACCGTTCCGGCCCGGCCTCACTTGTGCAGGTGCCGGCGGTATCGCTGCCCGGCATCAACGGCTACCGCATGCCGGTTTCCGTCGCCGCGGCGGTGCGCCTGCTGCGCGCGGCCCGGCCCGACCTGGTCGAGGCAGGCGATGCCGGCCACTGCGCCTGGGCGGCGCTGCGCCTGCGCCAGCGGCTCGGCATTCCCGCCATCGCGTTCTACCATTCCGACCTGCCGCGGCTGCTGCGGAACCGCTTCGGCAACGCCGTCTCGCACGGCAGCTGCAAGTACCTGGCGCACCTGTACCGGGAGTTCGACACCGTGCTGGCGCCGAGCCGGCTCATGGTGCACCAACTGGCCGACATGGGCGTGGCCCACGCGCTGCACCAACCGCTGGGCATCGACAGCGACACCTTCCACCCGAGCCGGCGCTGCGACACCTTGCGCGCCGAGCTCGGCCTGCCCGCGCACACGCGCCTGCTGGTGTACGCGGGACGCTTCACCGCCGACAAGAAGCTGCCCGTGCTGATCGAGGCCGTGCGCAAGCTCGGCCACCCCTACCACCTGCTGCTGGTCGGGGGGGGCAATCCACTGCCGCATCACCCGCAACTGAGCTTCATGCCGTTCAAGCGCAGCCAGCGCGAGCTGGCCGCCGTGCTGGCAAGCTGCGACGTGCTGGTGCATCCGGGCGACTGCGAGACCTTCGGCCTGATCGTGCTCGAGGCCATGGCTTGCGGCCTGCCGGTGGTCGGGACGAACGGCGGCGGGGTGGCCGAACTGGTCGACGAGCAGACCGGCCTGCTCGCGCGTCCCGACGACGTCGACAGCCTGGCCGGCGCCATCGAGGCGATCTACGGACGCGACATGGCGCAGCTTGGCGCCAATGCGCGCCGCAAGGCCCATGAACAATATGACTGGAGCCAGATCTTCCCCCAACTGATGCACCGCTACGGCAGCCTGCTGGCTTCGCGGCCGGACAAGCACCACATGATGGAGCACATCTGTGTCACGGACTGAGCAGCCGTCCGGCACCCGGCGTGATGACGCGCGCATCATGCATGGCGGCGGGGCGTTGTGCGTCTCGATCCACGACGTGGCGCCAGCCACGTGGGACGAGTGCGCCCGGCTCGCGCAGGCCATCCGCGAGGTCGCCGATATCCCGCTGACCTGGCTGGTCGTCCCGCATTACCATCGTGCGGGCGGCGAGCAGGGGCGGATGGAAGCCGGCCTCGAACGTGCGCTCGGCCGCGGCGACGAGCTCGCGCTCCATGGGTTCACCCATCTCGACACGGCGCCGCGGGGGGGCGGGCTGAGCGAACGCTTCCTGCGCGGAACCTACAGCCATGAAGGGGAGTTCGCCGCCTTGCCGGCAGATGAGGCAGCCCGCCGCATCCAGCTCGGGCTCGACTGGTTCGCCGAGCGTGGCTGGCCGGTGCGCGGCTTCGTTCCCCCGGCCTGGCTGCTGGGCGAGGGCAGCTGGAAGGCCTTGCGCGCCTTCGATTTCGACTACACCACGACCTTCGAGCGTTTTCACCTGCTGCACAGCGGCGCCGCCGTGGTGTCGCCATCGCTCGTCTATGCCGCACGCAACCGCAGCGGGCGCCTGCTGTCGCCGTGGCTGGCCGGCGCGCTGGCGCTGGCGCTGGCGCCCCGGCCCCTGATCCGCCTGAGCCTGCATCCGCCGGACGTGCGCCATCCGCGGCTGCTGCACCATGCGCAGGCCACGGTCGAGCGCCTCGTCTCCACGCGTTCCGCCTTGACGAAAGCCGACTTTGCGCGGCGGCTACTCGCCAGCGCGGAGAAGGGGCCGGCTGCTGCCGGCGCCGCGCTTTACCAGTAAGGCCCCCAATAGCCGCCGTGCCAGCGGCGCGACCCCCAGCCGCCATACACCGCGGGTGCATTGCCGATCTGGCGCAACTCTTCGCGGGTACTGAGCTGCAGTACGCAGTTGCGCCATTGGTCGCTGTTCTGCGGGTAACCGAGCTGGGAGCAGGCAGGGCCGTACACAGTCATCAGCTGCGCCATTTCGGCCTGCATGCGGGCGGCACGCTCCTGCGGCGTGCTGCATGCCGCCAGGCCGAGCGCCAGGATACACATCACCACCTTCGACATTCGCATCATTGCCTCCTTTGTTCGCCGTCCTGGCGATCCATGTCCAGCAAAACGGCCGGTTCGGCCGCCCGTGCGGGCAATGGCAACCGGCTCCAGGCTGCGCATCGTTGCCGCACGCTTTCGACTGTATACCTCTGGCAGCGCGCGTTCAACAGCGCACGCTCACGTCCGCCTGCCGGATTTTGCCTACATGGGCTGCCCGGCCGCAGGACCCCAGGCACATCCTAGCGTAGTGCTGCAGCTCCCTGCCCGACTGAGCTGAATCAATCGCGCGGGAAGCGGCCTGCCTGTACGCGCGCGAAGCCAAATTTCTGGCAAGATACGCTGCCCAAGAACAAGGAGAACATGCATGCGACAGCGCCGCTGGAAGACCTGGACCCTGCGCGGGGCAGCCGGATTGCTTCTGCTTCTCCTGCTGGCGGCCCTGGCATCCTGGTTGTACCTGCGCGCCAGCCTGGCGCAGCTCGACGGCGAGCGCCGCGTCGCGGGCCTGGCCGCCGAGGTGACCGTCGCGCGCGATGCCGCCGGCGTGCCCCTGATCAGCGGCGCCAGCCGCGCCGACGTCGCGTACGCCACCGGCTTCGTCCACGCCCAGGAACGCTTCTTCCAGATGGACCTGCTGCGCCGGACCGCCGCCGGCGAGCTGGCCGAGCTGTTCGGCCCGCGTGCCGTGCCGCTGGACCGCTCGCGCCGACTGCACCGTTTCCGCGCCCGCGCGCAGCTTGCGCTGGCGCGCCTGCCCGCGGCCGAGCGTGCCTTGCTCGACCGTTACGTCGCCGGCGTCAATGACGGCATCGAGGCGCTGCGCGCCCAGCCCTTCGAATACGCCCTCACCGGCACGCAGGCCCGCCCCTGGAGCGCCGCCGATTCGCTGCTCGTGATCTGGGCCATGTACATCGACCTGCAGGGCAGCCAGGAGTCGCGCGAACTGGCGCGCGGGTGGCTGCGTGCGCACTCCGATGCGGCGCAGCTTGCGTTCCTGTTGCCGGAAGCGAGCAGCTGGGACACGACCCTCGACGGCGGTGCCCCGCCGCCGCCTGCGCCGATTCCTCCCCGGGCCCCGGCGTGGTGGGGCGGCGGAGGCGCCGATGCCCCGGTGCGCCTCGCGGGCGCCGACTTCACCGATTCGGTCGGCAGCAACAATTACGCGCTGGCCGGCAGCCGCAGCACGACCGGCGCGGCCATCGTCGCCGACGACATGCACCTCGGGCTGCAGCTGCCCAACATCTGGTACCGTATCGCGCTGCGCTTTCCCGACCCCGAGGGCGGCCAGCGGCGCCTGGTGGGCGTGAGCCTGCCGGGGGCGCCGCCCTCGGTCATCGTCGGCAGCAACGGGCAGGTGGCCTGGGCCTTCACCAACAGCAACGCGGACCTGGTGGACCTGGTGGCGCTCGGCACCGATCCGGCGCGTCCCGGCCAGGTGCGTACGCCCGCCGGCTGGGAAACGCCGGCCAGCCACGTGGAACTGATCGCCGTGAAGGGCGCGCAGCCGGAGCGCTTCGTCGTGCGCGAAACCTCGCTTGGCCCCATTCGCACGTTCGGCGCGCACCAGTACGCGGTGCACTGGATCGCGCACGATCCCGCCGCGCTGAACCTGAACCACCTGAAGCTGGAAACAGCGGCCAGCGTCGACGAGGCGCTTGCGATCGCGGCCATCGACGGTATCCCCGCACAGAATTTCGTGGCCGGCGATGCAGCCGGCAACATCGGCTGGACCATCGCCGGCGCGCTCCCGCAGCGCACGACGGCTGCGCGCGCGGCCACCTTCCCGCTGGAGTCCGAGGGCGGCACGCCGACCTGGAGCGGCCTGCTGCCGCCGGCACGCTACCCGCGCGTGGTCAATCCCGCCGACGGCCAGATCACGACCGCCAACAGCCGCCAGCTGATGGGCGAGGGCGCGGACCTGATCGGCGACGGCGGCTTCGACCTCGGGGCGCGCACCCGCCAGCTGGCCGAGGGTCTGCGGGCGCTGGGCCCGACGACGGACGTGCGCCACGCCTGGAACGTGGCGCTCGACGACCGGGCGCTGTTCGTGGCCCGCTGGCGCGATCGCGCCCTGCGCGCGCTCGATGCCGGGGCGCTGGCGGAGCAACCGCAACGTGCGGAGTTCCGGCGCCTGCTGGATGCCGGCTGGAACGGCCGCGCCAGCGTCGACTCGGTGGCGTACCGGCTGGCGCGCGCTTACATGTGGGCGCTGCACGACCTGTTCTACGGCGGTGCGGCCCGCTCGCTGGAGGCGATCGAGCCGAAGGCCGGGCCCGCCGCCGGCACCAGCCGCTGGCCCGATGTGGTGGCGCGCCTGCTCGACGCCCGGCCAGCCGGTTGGCTGCCACCGGGGTATGCCGACTGGCAGGCGGTCGAGCTGGCGGCAATCGACCGCGTGATTGCCGACTTGACCAAGGGTGGCCAGCCGCTGGCGAAAGCCACCTGGGGCAAGCGCAACACGGCCGACATCGCCCACCCGATCAGCATCGCGGTGCCGGCCCTCAAGTCCGTGCTGGGCGCGCCGCGCGACCAGCTGGCGGGCGACGCCCACATGCCGCGCGTGGCCGGACCGAAGTTCGGCCAGTCGGAGCGCATGACGGTGTCGCCGGGGCGCGAGGAACAGGGGCTGTACAACATGCCGGGCGGGCAGAGCGGGCATCCGCTGTCGCCGTTCTTCCTCGCCGGGCACGAGGAGTGGGCGCAAGCGAAGCCCGTTCCGCTGCTGCCGGGGCCGGTGCGGCACACGCTGCGCTTCGTTCCCTGACCGGCTTCCCGCCCACCTTGCAAACAGCTATTTTGCCGGCAGCAGCAGCGGCGGGGCCTGCAGCATGCCGGTGATCGCGTCGGCACTCGACGGGTGGCCCAGGAAGTAGCCCTGCACCATGTCGCAGCCATACTGCTCGAGCAGCAGGAGCTGCTCGCCGGTCTCGACGCCTTCGGCCACCACCACCATCTTCAGTCCGTGCGCCATCGCGATGATCGCCCGGGTGATGGCCGCATTCTCCGAATCCTGCGGCAGGCCGTTGATGAAGCTGCGGTCGATCTTCAGCGCGCGCACGTCGAAGCGCTTCAGGTAGTTCATCGACGAGTAGCCGGTGCCGAAGTCGTCGATCGACAGGTAGACCCCGATGCCGCGCAGCCGCTCCAGCGTGACCAGCGTGGCGCGCGCGTCGTCCATCAGCGTGCCCTCGGTCAGCTCCAGCTCCAGCAGGCGCGGCTCCAGGCCGGCGTCGAGCAGGGCCGAATGCACCATCTGCGACAGGTTCTCGTCCTTGAACTGCTTGGCTGACAGGTTCACGGCCATGCGCAGGGTGCGCTTGGCATGGCGCTGCCAGGACCTGGCCTGGCGGCAGGCGGTGCGCAGCACCCATTCGCCGATCGGAACGATCAGGCCGGTTTCCTCGGCCAGCGGGATGAACTCGGTCGGCGGGACCAGGCCGCGTTCCGGGTGGCGCCAGCGCACCAGGGCTTCGACGCCGACGATCTCGGACGTGCGCACGTCGCGCTGCGGCTGGTACACCAGGTACAGCTCGTCGTTCTGCAACGCCTTGCGCAGTCCGACTTCCAGCTTCACGTGGCTCATGATCTGCATCGTCAGGGACGAGCTGTACAGCTTGGCGTTGTTCTTGCCGCAGTTCTTGGCGTGGTACATCGCGGTGTCGGCGAACTTGAGCAGCGAGCCGCAATCGTCGCCGTCTTCGGGGAACAAGGAGATGCCGATGCTGGCGGTAACAAAAATCTCGTTGCCTTCGATGAGGAAGGGCCGGCGCATCGCTTCCTTGACACGGGTGGCCACGTTCAGCGCATGCTCGACGCGCTCGAGGTCGGGAATCAGGATGGTGAATTCGTCCCCGCCCAGGCGCGCCAGGTTGGAGGCGCTGCCCGCCGTGCTGTCGCCGCGCGATACCACGTCGCTCGGCCGGGTGGTCTCGCGCAGGCGCTCCGACACCATTTTCAGGAGCTGGTCGCCGGCGTTGTGGCCGAGCGTGTCGTTGATGCGCTTGAAGGCGTCGAGGTCCATGAACAGCACCGCGAACTTCTTGTTGCCGATCTTCGAGCGCTGCAGCTCGCGCTCAAGCGTTTCGAGGAAGGCCTGGCGGTTCGGGATGCCGGTCAGGCTGTCGCAGTAGGCCAGGCGCCGGATCTGTTCTTCGGCGCGCTTGCGCTCGCTGATGTCGCGCACCAGCCCGAGCACCTGCGACGCGCCGGTGGCCACCAGCCGCGCCTCGAAATGCTGGACTTCGCCGCAGTGTTCCAGTTCGTACTCGACCGAACGCACCTGCTGGGTGGTGAGCACGTTGCGCATCTGTTCCAGCATGCGGCCGGCGATCTCGGCCGGGAGCACATCGGTGATGTGCTTGCCGATGCAGGGCTGCGGCCTGGGGGTGCCGCGGTCGCGCCGCTCCCTGCCGGGCCGCTCGTGGCCCGGCTCGTAATCCAGGTAGAACCCGTCGCGGTCGAGCCGGAAGAAGGTGTCGGGGATGGCGGCCAGCACCGCCCGGTTCTGGGCGTCGGCGATGCGCAGGCGCGCGATGGCATCGCTGGCGCGCAGCACGTACAGCACGCGGTGGCCCAGGATCGGCCAGTTGATCGGCTTGGACACGAAGTCGGTGGCGCCGACCTCGTAGGCGCGCGTCACCGCCTCCAGGTCGTCGCCGCCGGTGACCATCACGATCGGCACGCAGGGGGCGTCGGCGGCGCTGCCGGCCATGCTGGCGGCTTCGGCGCGGCGGATCGCGGCGCAGGCCGCGAAGCCGTCCATGCGCGGCATCTCGACGTCCATCAGAATCAGGTCGGGCGAGCGGCTTTGCGCCAGTTCGACCGCTGCGGCGCCGTCTGCTGCCTCGATCGCGTCCAGCCCGACCTGGGCCAGCATCTCGAGCATCAGCAGGCGCATCACCGGGTCGTCGTCGGCGACCAGGACCGTTCCGCGCTTGGGTGGAGAGGAGGCTGGCATCTCAGGTTTCCTTTTCAAACATGGCGTGAAGCGAATGGCGCACCGACTGGAACTCGTCCTCCATGTCGGTGAGAATGCGGTCGGCACCGATGACGCTGTCGGCCCGTCCGAGCTGTTCAAGCTCCTTGCACAGCGTCGCCAGCCGGGTCGCGCCGATGTTGGCGCTGGCCGATTTCAGGCTATGGGCGACGCGGCGCACGCTGCCGGAGTCCTCGCCGGAGATCGCCTGGCGCAGGGTCGCCAGGTGGCGCGGCGTGTCGCCGACGTAGGCGGCAATGACCTTCTGCACCAGGGCGTCGCCGCCGTCGCGGCTGAGGGCGCGGATGTTCTCCAGCGCTGCCCGGTTGACGGCGTCGCGCCGGACCATCTCCGCCGTCTCGGGCGGAAGGCGCGGCGGGACGTCGTCGTGGTGGGCGGTGGCCGCCAGCGGCACCGCGATCCAGCGGCTGATGACCGTACCCAGCTGCTGCTGGGTGAAGGGCTTGGACAGGTAATCGTCCATGCCGGCGGCAAGGCAGGCCTCGCGGTCTCCCTGCAGCGCGTTGGCGGTGATCGCGATGACCGGCAAGGTGCGCGGGCGCCCGGCTTCGCGCTCGTGGCGCCGGATCTCGGCGGTCGCGGCGAAGCCGTCCATGACCGGCATCTGGCAGTCCATCAGCACCGCATCCCAGCTGCCGTCGCGCACGGCCTGCAGCGCTTCCTTGCCGTTGCGCGCGCAATGCGCTTCCATTCCCAGGCTTTCCAGCATGGCTTTCGCGACCTCCACGTTGACCGGATTGTCCTCGGCCAGCAGCACGCGGCGGGTGCGTGCCCGTGCCGCCGGGCGCGTGGCGGCGGCCGGGGGAACGGGAGCGCGCTGCCGATCCCTTGCCGGGGTGGCCGGAACCGGGGCAGCAACGGCGCCGGGCGCCGCCGGGCTGGACGTGACGGGAGCCGTGGCGGCAGCAGGGGAGGCAGGCGCGTGCAGGCGCGCCGCGCACGCCGCCAGGCAGGCATACAGGTCGGCCGCACGGGCGGGCTTGATCAACTGATAGGCCACGCCGGCAGTGCGCCGCTGGACCGGGTCGGCAGCCAGCCGTTCGGGGCTGACCAGCACCAGGTGGGTGGCGCGCGCCCCCGGGTCGGCCTTGATCGAGGCGGCCAGCGCGAGGCCGCTGGTGTGGGTCAGCTCCATGTCGAGCACTGCAGCGTCATAGGGCCGGCCGGCCCTGGCCGCGCTCAGGAGCCGCTCGTAGGCGGCGGCAGCGCTGGCCGCGCCGTCGGCCGACGCGCGCCAGGCCTGCAGTTGCTGCGTCACGTCCTCGCGGCTGGTTTCCTGCTCGTCCACCACCAGCACGCGCAGGCCCTCCAGCGTGTGCTGGCGGTGGCCGGGCGCGTCGGGGTCCACGCGGCGCTTGTCGAAGCCGACGGTGAACCAGAAGATCGAACCCTGCTTTGGCGCGTTGTCGACGCCGATCGCGCCGCCCATCAGTTCCACCAGCTGCTTCGAGATCGCCAGCCCCAGGCCGGTGCCGCCATAGCGCCGCGTGGTCGAATCGTCGGCTTGCGAGAAGGCTTCGAACAGGCGGGCCCTGGCTTCGCGCGAGATGCCGATGCCGGTGTCGTGCACTTCGAAGCGCAGCATCACCGACTGGGTGTCTTCGCCGGCGACGCGCACGCGCGCCAGGATGCGGCCCTGTTCGGTGAACTTGATGGCATTGCCCAGCAGGTTGGCCATGATCTGGCGCAGCCGGTTCGGGTCGCCGCAGATGGCGACCGGGATGTCGTTGGCGATGTCGAAGTCGAAGCCGATTCCCTTGGCCGCGGCCTGCGGCGTATAGACGTTGTGGATGTCGTCGAGCAGGTCCCACAGGTTGAAGTTGATGTACTCGATGGTCAGCTTGCCGGCTTCGATCTTCGAGAAATCGAGGATGTCATTGATGATCACCAGGAGGTGCTCGCCCGAGCGCTTCACCAGCGTGGTGTAGTTGCGCTGGGCTTCGGTGAGCGGGGTCGCCAGCAGCATTTCGGTCATGCCCAGCACGCCGTTCATCGGGGTACGGATCTCGTGGCTCATGGTGGCCAGGAAGGCGCTCTTGGCGCGGCTGGCCGCTTCGGCCGCGTTCTTGGCCTTTTCCAGCTGCTCGGTACGCACGCCCACCTGGCGTTCCAGCTCGTCGCGGTGATGCAGCAGCGCGGCGCCGCGGTCCTCGATCTGGGCCATCATCGTATTGAAGCTGTCGATCAGCTGTCCCAGCTCGTCGGTGCGCTGGTGGGCGATGCGCAGGCTGTAGTTCTGGCTGGCGGAGACCTTCTGTGCGGCCTGGATCAGCTTCGTCACCGGTTCTGCAATGCTGCGCTTGAAGCGGCCGGCCATCGCCACCGAGACGCCGAGCGACGCCAGCATAGCCAGTCCCATGACCGCGAGGCCGGCCAGGATGTCGAGCCAGGTGGCGACGAGGTCGGTCTCGATCATGACCACGCCCAGTTGCACGTCGCCGTCGCGGATCGGCACATACAGGCGCATGCGGGACGAGAGCAGGCGCTGGCCCTCGGCGTTGGCCTGCGCGAGCGCAGTGGCGTCGACGGCGTCGAGGGCCTCGGCCTCCCACTCGCCATCCATCGGGTAGTGCGCGAACGGCTGGCCGTGGCGGTCGTAGACGACGGCGGAGGCGATGTCGGGCTGGGCACCCAGCGCGGCAAGGGTGGCCGTGGCGCGCTTGCGGTCGCGCAGCACCAGGTGGTCGACACTGGTGGCGCCGATCACCTGTGCGTACGTGGCGAGCTGCATGGCCTCGTCCTTGCGGTGGTTGCCTACCGAGGTCGCCGCGAACACGGCGAATACCAAGAGCAGGGCGGTCGCGGTCGAGAGCAGCGAGATGGTGGTCAGCTTCTGGTTCAGGCTGGAGCGCTCGAAGTTCGGCATTCTGATCCCGCAGGCACGGCGGAGCGGCCGCGCAACGGACGATGCAGGGCCTCCTTTGCGGAATGCAAATTCCCGCAAGAAAAAAATATACGTTCAAGGGGGAGGTGTAGCGTTGACGAAAGTCAATGTGGGAGAGGCAAACAGCTGTGCGGCGCCAGCGTTCGTGCATGCAATTCGTCGTGCACCTCTGATCTTCAGTAAGGCCATGGCCACCTTCGGGCATAGACTCGGATCGTTTGGACCACCAGGAGACCAGCATGAATCTGACAACGCGCATCCTCGAGAACCTCCAGCTTCCCAGGAAAAGGCAAGCCGGAGACAGCGCCCTTTCCGCGCCGGCGCCGCAGCCGGGGCAATCCGCACCCCTGCCGTTCATCGACCAGGTCAACCTTGTCCATACCGCCCTGTTCGGTTGGCCGTGCGACCACCTGACGCCGCTCGATGAGTACCTGGCCTGCGAAAATATCCGCCAGGTTGCGCTCAAGATGCTCGATTCGCCCCGTTTTCGTTGGGATATCCGCGAGAAGATCGGCCTGTGGCCCCACGAAAAATGGGTCATGGCCGATTACCGCGGCCTGCAGATCTGGGTGAACCTCTTCGATGGCTTTGTCTCCTTCGGTGTCCTGCACGGCAACTGGGAAAATGCCGAAGTCGACTTCATGCTGTCCTGGCTGCGCGAAGGTGACGGCGTCATCGACGCGGGCGCCAACATCGGCGTGTTCACCATCCAGGCCGCCAGGGCCGTGGGCGAAACCGGGCGGGTGTATGCTTTCGAGCCGATGCGTAACACCTACGACATGC
Source organism: Massilia consociata (assembly GCF_042432755.1). NCBI lineage: Bacteria > Pseudomonadati > Pseudomonadota > Betaproteobacteria > Burkholderiales > Oxalobacteraceae > Massilia > Massilia consociata. The sequence continues at coordinate 307,967 of NZ_JBHLWP010000011.1, read as the reverse complement.
TGGCGCGCAGCGTGCGGGCCAATGGGTTCGACGGGCGCTGCGTCCTCTACAACGAGGGCCTGGGCGCGAGCGAGGGCGAGGGATCGTTCCACCTGAACGCGCACGCGACCAATCCGGGAAGTTCCTACATCTCGACCGGGGAAAAAGGCGAACGCATCCACATCCGGCCGCTCGACTCGGTCGACTACGAACGCCGCATCCGCTTCCTCAAGATGGATGTCGAGGGCTTCGAGCCGCACATCATCCGCGGCGCGGCAAGGACGCTTGCCGAGCATGCGCCGGTCATCCTCACCGAATTCTTCCCGCGCTCCCTGCGCGAGATCGGCGGCATTTCCGGTCCGGGCTACGTCGCCATGCTGGAGAAACTGGGCTATGCCATGACGGTCTTCACCACCGACGGGACAGCCGGCGAGAAGGTGACATCGGCCGACGCCCATCGCTTCGACGACATCGACGCCCCCATCAACCTGGTCTGCCTTCCGCCGAACGCGTGATCGCCGCAACGCGCCGGGGGGCGCCCAAATAAAAGAAGGGACGCCGCGGCGTCCCTTCGTCATGCATGCGCCAGAACCTCAGCAGCAGGTCGCGCGCTTGCCGCCGTAGCGCGCCTCCTGGCGCTCGCGGAAGAACTCCTCGTACGTCATCGGAGTCTGGTCCGGATGGGTGCGCTCCATGTGCGCCAGGTAGGTGTCGTACTCGGGCAGGCCGACCATCAGGCGCATGCTCTGCCCGAGGTACTTGCCGGCCTGCCTGGTTGCCTCCACACCGGCTTCGACGAGGGCGCCGAACATCATGGCACCTGCGCGCCGGACCCTGCGGCCATGGCGACGTACGGCGTCTCCTTGACCGTCGGCGTGCTGCTGGCGCGTGCCGCCAGCACCGTGCGGATACCGTACGACAGCACCGCCAGCACCACGAACATGAAGAAGCCGGCCAGCGTCGCATTGACGTAGTCGTTGAAGATGATGCGCTCCATCTGCTCGATCGTCTTGGCCGGCGCCAGCACCGTGCCGGCGTCGTGCGCGGCCTGGAACTTGTTGGCGTGGGCAATGAAGCCCACCCGCGGATCGTCGTGGAAGATCTTCTGCCAGCCGGCGGTGAGCGTGCAGGCCAGCAGCCACAGGGTCGGCACGATCGTGATCCAGGCGTACTGCGCGCGCTTCATCTTGAACAGCACGCAGGTGCCGAGCATCAGTGCGATACCGGCCAGCATCTGGTTGGCGATGCCGAACAGCGGCCACAGGGTGTTGATGCCGCCCAGCGGGTCGACCACGCCCTGGTACAGGAAGTAGCCCCAGGCCGCCACGCACAGGCCGGTGGCCAGCAGGTTGGCCGGCAGCGACTCGGTGCGCTTGAGCGACGGGGCAAAGGCGCCCAGCAGGTCCTGCAGCATGAAGCGGCCGGCGCGGGTGCCCGCGTCCACTGCGGTAAGGATGAACAGCGCCTCGAACAGGATCGCGAAGTGGTACCAGAAGGCCATCATGGCCTGGCCGCCGATCACGTTCGACAGGATGTGGGCCATGCCCACCGCCAGCGTCGGCGCGCCGCCGGCGCGCGAGATGATGGTGTTCTCGCCGACGTCCTTGGCCATCTGCTCCAGGGACTCGGGCGTGATCACGAAGCCCATCTGCGACACGGCGGCCGCAGCCGATTGTGCGGTGGTGCCCAGCACCGCGGCCGGGCTGTTCATCGCGAAGTAGATGCCCGGGTCGATGGTCGAGGCAGCCACCAGCGCCATGATGGCCACGAAACTTTCCATCAGCATGCCGCCGTAGCCGATGAAGCGGGCATGGGTTTCGTTCTCGATCATCTTGGGCGTGGTGCCCGACGAGATCAGCGCATGGAAGCCCGACACGGCGCCGCAGGCGATGGTGATGAACAGGAAGGGGAACAGGTTGCCCGACCATACCGGTCCGGTGCCGTCGATGAACCTGGTCACGGCCGGCATGCGCAGGTCGGGGGCGACGATGATGATGCCGATCGCCAGCGCCACGATGGTGCCGATCTTCAGGAAGGTGGACAGGTAGTCGCGCGGCGCCAGCAACAGCCACACCGGAATGACCGAGGCGACGAAGCCGTAGCCGATCAGCATCCAGGTCAGTTGCGTGCCGGTGAAGTCGAACATCGGGCCCCAGGTCGGCGACTCGTGGACGAACTGGCCGCCGATGATGGCCAGCATCAGCAGCACGAAGCCGATGATCGAGACTTCGCCGATGCGGCCGACGCGCACGTAGCGCGAATACAGGCCCATGAACAGCGCGATCGGGACCGTCGCCAGCACCGTGAAGCTGCCCCACGGCGAGTGCGTCAGCGCCTTCACGACGATCAGCGCCAGCACGGCGAGGATGATCACCATGATCATGAAGGTGCCCAGCAGCGCGATCAGGCCCGGGATTTCGCCCATTTCCGACTTGATCAGGTCGCCCAGCGAACGGCCGTCGCGGCGGGTCGACATGAACAGCACGATGAAGTCCTGGACGGCGCCGGCAAAGACGACGCCGGCCAGGATCCACATCATGCCCGGCAAATAGCCCATCTGGGCCGCCAGCACGGGGCCGACCAGCGGGCCGGCGCCGGCGATCGCGGCGAAGTGGTGGCCGTACAGGACGTACTTGTTGGTCGGGACGTAGTCCAGGCCATCGTTGTACTTGTAGGCGGGGGTCTGGCGCGTGGGATCCAGCCGCAGCGCCTTGGTGGCGATGAATTTACTGTAGAAGCGGTATGCGATCAGGTAGACGCAGACCGCGGCGGCGACGATCCAGATCGCATTGATGGTCTCGCCGCGCTTGACGGCGATATACCCGAGCGAAATGGCGCCGAGGATCGACAGCGCGATCCAGCCGAGCGCGCTCGACATTCGTTTCATGGTGCTCCTCCGAGATGGATGGGTTGCTTTCTCGACCGGTCTGGGCCGGCACATTTTTGGACAGGCTATCAAGGAGTATGTTGCAAGGATATCAGCACGACAAGCGCAAGATTACGCAGTGTCTGCGTAGTGTTACGTAGGCTGCCGGGCGCGTTCCGCTTTAAAATGCTGCACTGCAATTATTAGGGGAACGGCAATGCGCTTGAGGCAAAAAGTCATCGTGCTGGCGATCGCGCCGCTGATCGTTGCCTTGTGCGCGATCGCCCTGTTCGTGCGCCAGCAGGCGACCGGGCTGGCCGCGCTGCAGCGCGCGACCATCCAGCGCGCCTACCTCGCCAGCAAGGAGGCCGAGCTGCGGCATTACGTGGCGCTGGCCACCCAGTCGATCGGCCACCTGGTGCGCTCCGGGCGCAGCGACCCCGCCGCGCTGGAAGAGGCCAAGCGCATCCTGGGCGCCCTGAGCTTCGGCGACGACGGTTATTTTTTCGTCTACGACATGCATGGCCGCAGCCTGATGCACCCGCGCCAGCCGGAACTGGTCGGCACCGACATGTGGGACTGGGTCGACGCGGCCGGCGTGCCGACCATCCAGCGCCTGATCGAACGCGCCCGCGCCGGCGGGGGCTTCCACCGCTATACCTGGGTCAAGCCGTCGACCGACCGGCCGGCCCCCAAGCTCGGCTACGTGGTGCCGGTGGCGGACTGGGGCTGGATGATGGGCACCGGCATCTACCTCGACGACGTGGAAAGCGCGCTGGCCCAGGTGGACGCCCAGCAGTCGCGCAACATCGAGGAAACGCTGCTGTGGATCGCCGGCCTGGCCATCCTGGCCTCGGTGGCGGTGGCCGGCGGCGGGCTGGTGCTCAACCTGCGCGAACTGCGCGTGGCCGACGCCAAACTGAAGGTGCTGGCGCAGCGCGTGGTCGAATCGCAGGAACAGGAGCGGGCGCGCCTGTCGCGCGACCTGCACGACGGCATCAGCCAGGCGCTGGTCTCGGTCAAGCTGCAACTGGAGGCCGGCATCATCCGCCTGGGCGGCGACGCCGCGCAGCAGGCCGCCGCCCGCGACGGCCTGGAGCGCACGGTGGAACAGGTGAAGTCGGTGCTGGGCGAAGTGCGCCGCATCTCGCACGACCTGCGCCCGGCGCTGCTGGACGACCTGGGCCTGGCTCCCGCGCTCGAGCACCTGGCCGGCGAATTCGGCCGCCACAGCGGCACGCCGGTGCACTTCCGCCGCGAGGGCGTGCTGGACGGCCTGCCCGAGATGGCCGGCACGGTCCTGTTTCGCATCGCCCAGGAGGCGCTGACCAACGCCGAGCGCCACGCGGGTGCGCAGCGGATCGACATGTCGCTGGTACGGCGCGGGCGCTGCCTGGAGCTCGGCATTGCCGACGACGGCGTGGGCTTCGACGCCGACAGCGTGGCCGTGCACCCGCAGCGCGGCATCGGCCTGCGCAACATGATGGAACGGATGGAGGCGATCGGCGGCACGCTCGCCATCGACTCGTCGCCGCAGGGCACCCGCGTGGTGGCCAGTATCGACCTGAAGGAGCAACAATGACGGACCGCGAAGTCAACATCCTGCTGGTGGACGACCATCCCCTGGTGCGCGACGGATTGCGCGCCCGGCTCGAGGCCGCGCCGCGGCTGCGTGTGGTGGGCGAAGCCGGGTCGGCAGCCGAAGCCCTGGACCAGGCCGGCGCCTGCCGGCCGGACCTGGTGCTGATGGACGTGAACCTGAAAGGCGGCAGCGGCATCGACGCCACCGCCCGGCTCACCGCGCGCCACCCCGGCATCGCGGTGCTGATGTTGTCGATGCACGACAAGCCTGAATACGTAACCCAGGCAATGGCGGCGGGGGCGCGCGGCTACGTGCTCAAGGATGCGCCGGGCAAGGACATCGTCTTGGCGATCGACACCGTGATGGGCGGCGGCATCTACTACAGCGCCGCATTGGCGCGCCAGCTTGCTGGCCCGCTCGCAGCCGCGCCGGGGCAGGGCGGCCCGCTCACGCTGCGCGAACAGGAAGTGCTGGCCCATATCGCCAGCGGCCAGTCGAACAAGCAGATCGCGCGCGACCTCGATCTGTCGGTGCGCACGGTCGAGACCCACCGCCTGAACATCAAGCGCAAACTGGGCATCGAAGGACAGGCGGAACTGATCCGTTTTGCCGTCCAGCGGGCAGGATTGGGCGGCTCCGCCTGAAGTATGTACAAAATGTGTCCGCCCGGAAACAAAAGGTGTTGCTTTCTGATAATCGGTGCAATAAGATTGATCGAATATCATTGAGAAACATCATATGGCTGCGCTGGACCTTGATTCATCCCCGCTGGTAGCAATCGACCCGGTCGCCAATGCGCAGAACGAGTGGGTGGCGCTGTGCCTGCGGCTGGAGGGAGAGGGCGATGCGCAGGCACATACCCGGCGCCTGCAGGCCGTGTTCGGCACGCCGGATCTGCTGGCGGCCATTGCGCCGCTCGACGGCCTCCTGATGCTGGACGATCCTGCCGTCCTGACGCCGCCGGTGCTGGCGCTGATGCCGGCCAACCGGATCGGTTTCGTGGTCGCGGCCGCCGCCCTGGGCGGGGAGGGCGCCGCGCACCGCCTGGCCGGGCTGCACGAACAGGGCTACCGTATCTGGCTCGACGGCGCCGCGCCGCCTGGTGTGAAGGCGCCGCCCGCGCTGCGCACCGTGGCATGCGACTGCCGCCAGGATGCGCCCCCGCCCGGAAGCCTGGCCGCGCTGTTCGGCCCGCACCTGGCGCGCGGGGTCGATTCCGCCCGGCGCTTCGCCGCATGCGAAATGGCGGGCTTCGACTGGTTCAGCGGCGACTATCCCCATGACCCGCTCCTGGCCGCGGGCGAATCCCCTGACGGCAGCTCCAGGCGGCGCATCCTGACGCTGCTCGGCCTGCTCGCACGCGACGCCGATTCGCGCGAACTCGAACAACAGCTCAAGCAGGACCCGGCCCTGTCCTTCCACCTGCTCAAGCTCGTGAACTCGGCCGCCTTCGCGGTCAGCACCCAGATCACCAGTTTCAACCAGGCCATCAACCTGCTCGGCCGGCGCCAGCTGCAGCGCTGGTTGCAGCTGCTGCTGTATGCGCGCCAGCAGGCCGACGGCCTGCCGAACCTGCTGCTGCCGCTGGCCGCGCGCCGGGGGGCCCAGATCGAGGCGCTGTGCAAGCAGGCAGGGGAGGATCGCGACGCCGGCGACCTGGCCTTCATGACCGGCGTGTTCTCGCTGCTCGACCGCCTGCTGCACATGCCGATGGAAGACATCGTCGCCGACCTGCACCTGCCGCGGCACGTGTCGGATGCGCTGCTCACCCGCAGCGGAACCTTGGGAACATGGCTGCGCCTGACAGAAACCCACCCCTCAGGCGCGGACCTCGACAAGGCGGGCATCGCACCCGCCGGCTGGTGGCACAGCCAGCTACATGCCTATCATTGGGCGATCCAGGTGGGACGGAATGTATGAGATGCATCAGCTGATTTCGGTCGATCCCTCGGTGGCCCCGCCGGTTGACGCGCCGCTGGACTTCGTCGCCGGCACGGCCGCCGCCTGTGATGCCGTGCTGCGCCTGCGTGGCGAGGTCCTGCACGAGACGCTGGGACGCCTTGCCGCCGACCTGCTGGACAGCCCGCGCGGCCGCTTCCTGCCCGGCGCCGGCGAGCCGTCCGGCGCCGGTCCCGGTACCGGTACCGCTCCATCGCTGCGCCAGGTGGTGGCCGGCGCCTCGGAGCAGTTCGGCATCTACGAGGTGGCCGGGCGCGAGGCCTACACGCCGGAGGACGCGCGCCGGCTGGCCGGCCTGGCCCACCTGACCGCCTCGCTGATGCAGGTGCACTCGCTGGCGCAGCGCTCCACCCACGCCTACGCCCAGATGGAAGCGCAGCTCGCGCACCAGTCGCAGATCCTCGACCAGATCCACGAATCGGTGCTGACGATGGACCGGATGGGCTACATCACCAGCTGGAACCGCGGCGCCGAAGCGCTGTTCGGCTACACGGCGCTGGAAGCGATCGGCCAGAACATCCTGTTCCTGTATGCCGACGAGGACGAAGCCTTCCACGACGTGTTCGCGGAGCAGGGCGGGCGCATGATGGAAGTGCGGCGCCGCAAGAAGTCCGGCGAGGTGTTCTGGGCCAGCCTGTCGCTGTCGCCGCTGCGTGACCTGGCCGAGCGCCCGATCGGCCTGATCGCCTACCTCACCGACATCACCGAACGCAAGCAGGCCGAGGAACAGCTGCACCACCTGGCCTACTACGACGAACTGACCGGCCTGCCGAACCGCACGCTGTTCGCGCGCCTGGTCGACCAGGCCCTGATGGTCGCCCAGCGCAACGAAGCCGCCGGCTGCGTCCTCTTCATCGACCTCAACCGCTTCAAGCGCATCAACGACACCCTGGGCCGCCGCATCGGCGACGAGCTGCTGCGCCAGGTGGCCCAGCGCTTGCGCGGCACGCTGCGCGACGAGGACGTGGTGGCGCGCCTGTCGGGCGACGAGTTCGCGGTGGGCCTGTTCGACATCCGCCAGCACTTCGAGGCCACCACCGTGGCGCAGAAGCTGCAGGCCGCGCTCGATGCGCCGTTCCTGATCGGCGGCCACGACCTGCGCGTGGGCGCCAGCATCGGCATCAGCGTCTTCCCGCAGGACGGCAGCGAAGCCGAGACCCTGCTCGGCCTGGCCGACATCGCGATGGAGCGCGCCAAGCAGCTCGACGCCAACCCGGACCGCAGCGTCGCCTTCTACAGCCAGGACATGAACCAGGGCATGCAGGAGCGCATGCGCATCGAATCCGGCCTGCGCCAGGCGCTCGGCAACGGCGAACTGACGCTGTACTACCAGCCGAAGTTCGAGATCGGCAGCGACCGCCTGGTGGGCGCCGAAGCGCTGGTGCGCTGGGTGCACCCGACGCGCGGCCTGGTGCCCCCGGGCGAATTCATCCCGCTGGCCGAGAGCACCGGCCTGATCGTGCAGGTGGGCGAATGGGTGCTGGAGCAGGCCTGCGCCCAGGCCGCGATCTGGCAGCGCGCCGGCGTGCCGCCGTTCCGCCTGGCCGTGAACGTGTCGGCGCGCGAATTCACGCAGTCGCTCCCGATCCGCGTGGCCGACACACTGGCGCGCTACCACCTCGACCCGTCCTGGCTGGAGCTGGAGATCACCGAGAGCACCCTGATGCACGACTTCGAGCGCGTCACCGCGATCATGGACCGCATCACGGAACTGGGCGTGGCGCTGTCGCTGGACGATTTCGGCACCGGCTATTCGAGCCTGTCCTATCTAAAACGCTTCCCGATCCACACCCTCAAGATCGACCGCTCGTTCACCACCGGCATCCCGGCCGACCAGAGCGATTGCGCGATCGCCGGCACCATCATCAGCATGGCGCGCCAGCTCGGCCTGCGCGTGATCGCGGAAGGCGTGGAGACGGTGGACCAGCTGGCCTTCCTGCGCGAGGCGGGCTGCGACGAGGTGCAGGGTTACCTGTACGCCAAGCCGCTGCCGGCGTTCGAGTTCGAGCAGGGGATGCGGGAGAACTGGCTGCTGCTGGTGTGATGGGCTGCCCGGTTGGCAGCGGATTCGGCTGACCCGGCCTGATGATTTATGTATAATGCCGGTTCCTCATGGGAAGCGTGGCCGAGTGGTTGAAGGCAGCAGTCTTGAAAACTGCCGACGGGGGAACCCGTTCGTGAGTTCGAATCTCACCGCTTCCGCCAAGAATTGATTTCAAGAAGTATCAAGATGGTCCAAAACCCGCGTAGCTCCTGGTGAGTGCGCGGGTTTTTTGTTTCAGGGGGTGCCAAAGCGTGCATTGACAGCCCAGCTTTTTAGGGGCATGGTTCGGGGCATAGTTTCTGTGCCTCAAAAGTGATGCCCCAAAATGCCCAAACTGATTTCCCCCCTCTCCGACATTCAACTCCGTAACGCCAAGCCTGCCGACAAACCCTACAAGCTCTCCGACGGTGGCGGCCTGTACGTTGAGATCATGCCGAATGGCTCGAAGTTCTGGCGCATGAAGGTGCGCCAGGCCAACGGCAAGGAATCCCGCCTGACCTTCGGCAGCTATCCCGACGTGACGCTCGCCCAAGCCAGGGCGGAGCGCAGCAAGGTCAAGCAGCAGCAGGCGGCGGGGCTGGACCCGGCCCAAAGCAAGCGTATCGAGAAGCTGCAAAAGAAGGTGGCGGCCGTCAATACCTTCGAGGTGCTGGCGCGCGAGTGGCATGCCAACAAGGCCGAGACCTGGAAGGAGAACACGGCCAAGGAAGCGCTGGCGCGGTTGGAAAACGACGTGTTCCCGCGCATCGGCAATCGCCCGATGGCGGAGCTGGACGCGCCATTGATGCTCGACGTTCTGAACCAGATCGAGCGGCGGGGTGCGGTCGATATGGCAGCCCGTGTGGCGGCCCATTGCAGCGCCGTGTTCCGCTTTGCTATCGCCAAGGGCGTGGTTAAGTACAACCCGATTCCCGACCTGCGCGGCGCGCTCAAGCCGCGAATCAAGGGGCACCACGCGGCTATTGGTACCGACGAGCTGCCAGATTTCTTGAAGGCGTTACGCAAGGCCGAGGCCGGCATGTTCCTGCCAACCCGAATCATGATGCGCTTGATGCTGCTGGTATTCGTCCGCACAAGCGAGCTCATTGAAACGCCTTGGTCAGAGATCGACCTCGACAAGGAGACTTGGGTGATTCCTTGGGACCGCATGAAGATGGGTCGCAAGAAGGTCAATCCGAGAAAGTTAGATCATCACGTGCACCTGCCGCGCCAAGGCTGGGCGCTGCTGCGCGAACTGCACACGCTGACCGGGCACGGTGTCTACCTGTTCCCGAATCGCACGGACCACACCAAACCAGCATCGAACGGCGCGATCCTGATGGCTTTGCGGCGTATGGGCTACCAAGGCAGGCATACGGGGCACGGCTTCCGCTCGCTTGCCATGGGCGTCATCAAGGCGCGTCTGGGCTATCGACACGAGGTGATCAACCGGCAATTAGCGCATGGATCGAACGACGAGTACGGCGAAGCTTACGACCGCGAACAATTTCAGGAAGAGCGTAAGGTGATGATGCAGGCATACGCAGACTATATCGACGCGGTTGAACGGGGCGATAACGTCATCCCGGTGAATTTCAAACGAGCAGCGTGAACCTAGCACCATGGGGTTAAGAAAAAAGCGGCCGTCGCCGAAATCCATTGCTGGGACGAAACTTTTGTACGAAATCCTCGCGAGTGGCCCCGTCCCGGTGAGCGAGGTGCAGGCGGCAGCTCTCAAGCGAGGTATCAGCTTCCATACGCTGTCGCAGTTATCCCGAGGACTCGTTTGCAAGAAGCCTCAAATAGGGCCGGATGGAGTTCGTGAATCCTACTGGTCGTTGTGCAGCTCGCCGCCGTACGTTAGTGACACCCCAGCAACGGCCCGCAAAAACTCCGCTGCCTTTAACTCTGGCTACGAGCAGGCACTCGCTGACATCCAGTCGCGGGTCAATCAGATATGTAATGAAATGAACAATAAAAAGGCCAGAGAGCTCGGTTTGATAATTCGCGCTGTGGTCAATGAGCTCAAATACAATTATCGCTAACCTATTGAGAAATAACAGCAAATTGGAACTTAAGTACCAAGTTGTGCAATAGGAAAACGCATTCAGGGTGGCTATTGACCTCCGCATAAAGTCCTTGAAGTCCCGGAGCGTTCCGGGGAATTTCATGGAGTTTCATATGCAACAGCAACATCTGCCAGCCCTCACGATTCTGCGCCTCAAGCAGGTGGGAATAGAAACCGGGCTCTCGCGCTCATCGATCTACCGGGGCATCCAGGCAGGCACCTTTCCGAACTCGATCCCACTCGGCCCGCGCGCCGTTGGCTGGCGTCGCGGCGATATTGACGCTTGGCTGGCTAACCCGGCAGGCTACCGCGCGCAGGCGGCAGTATGAGCGCCAAGATGAAGATGACTGTACCGCAGTCCACCGCTACGCCCTCGGGCGAAGTCACCATGACCAGCCTGGAGTTGGTCGAGTTCATCAACAGCCAACGTGGACCGGATGAACCCGAGCTATTGCATAAAAACTTCATGGCGAAGGTCGAAGGCCATCCGGGAATTCACTCGGCTAAATTTTTAGCCCAGTACAAAGACAGCACGGGCCGCACCCTCAAGTGCTACGCGCTGCCGAAGCGCGAAGCCTGCCTGATGGCGATGAGCTACTCTTACGAACTGCAAACCCGCATCTTCGACCGCATGACGGCGCTCGAAACGCAAATGCAGATGGAGCGCCGCCCTGTGGGTAACAAGCTCATCGGGGAACTTGCGATCATGGAGTGCTACACCAAGTTGCAGCGCGTGTCCCCATCTTCGCAAGTCGCCATGCTGGCGAAGATCGCCAATCAGAACGGGCTGGATGCTACCTTCTTGCCAAGCTACGTCGTGGACGCACCGGATGATGCCTCGCCCGGCTCATCGCTGCCCACGGCATCGCTGACTGAATTGTTGAAGGCCAACGGCATCAGCATCAAAGCCAGCGCCTACAACGTGCTGTTGCGCAAAGCGGGGATGCTGGAGGAGTGCGAGCGCCGCAGCACGGCCAAAGACGCGAAGAACGGCAAGAAAAGCTACTGGTGCATTACTAAACTCGGAAGCAAGTACGGTAAGAACCTGACTAATCCGGCGTCGCCGCGCGAGACCCAGCCGCACTGGTATGTGGACCGCTTCGCGGAACTGCACCGCATTGCGTCCGCTCGCGTGCTGGGAGTTGAAGTATGAACGCGGCACTCAATGTCGAGCAACAGTTCGCTGCGGCCACGGCCGAGCACGGACTGGTGCCATCCGAAATCGTGGCCGATGGCCAGCTCCATCGCTTTGACGGCCCAGGCGAAAAGCGCGGCAAGAAGTCTGGTTGGTATGTCCTGCACACCGATGGTATTGCGGCCGGTGCCTTTGGAGACTGGCGGACGGGCCTGACGGAAACCTGGAGCGCCCAAGGTCAACACGCAATGACCTCCGCCGAGCGGCAGGCGTACCGGCAGCGTATCGAACAGAGCAAAGCCGCTGCTGCGACCGCGCGCGCGGAATTGGCTGAGCTGGCGCATAAGAAGTGCGTCACGTTGTGGGATAAGGCGGTGCCCGTGCTGCCAAGCCATCCCTACGTAGCTGCGAAGGCAATCACACCCAAAGGAGCCAAGCAGATTGGCAAGGTGCTGCTGATCCCACTGTACGACACGGCAGGGGTGCTGCGCAGCCTGCAATTCATCGAGCCGGACGGCGCAAAGTGGTTCAAGTCGGGCGGCACGGTGGGAGGCTGCTACTGCATCATCGGCGCCGAGCCCAGCCGCAATGCGCCGCTGCTGATCTGCGAGGGTTGGGCGACCGCGTGCAGCCTGCACGAGGCGACCGGCTACTCGGTAGCAGCAGCGATGAACGCGGGGAACCTGCTGAGCGTAGCACAGTTGTTGCGCGCCCAACTGCCCGAGGTGCCCATGACCATCTGCGCCGACGACGACACCGCAACAGACGGCAATCCGGGGCTGACCAAGGCTCGCGAGGCCGCCATTGCTGTGGCTGCGCTACTGGCGGTGCCAGAATTCGGCCCTGACTGCCCAGCAGGCGCGACCGATTTCAACGACCTGCACATGATGCGCGGGCTCGCGACGGTGCAGATTTCCGTCAAGAACGCCGCTGTCCCCCGCGTTGCGGAAATGGCAGAAGTCGCTGCGGTGCCGGCATCAATAGGTGATGACTCCGGGCGCCTGCGTGCGCGCTTCGAGGTGTCGCAGTCGGGTGTTTTCTACATCGGCATCAAGCATGACAGCAACACAAAGTCCGATATCGAACTGCCGCCGGCCTGGCTGTGTGATCGACTCGAAATCATTGGCCGTGGCGAAGACGATGCAGGGCGCGGCTATCGCATTTTGCGCTGGAACAGCCGAGGTAGCGGGACTGTGCGTATTACCGCATTCCCGTTGGCGATGATCGGCGAGCGCGAGGGCTGGGCATTGCTGCGCGAGCGGGGGATGGCAATTGCCACCTCGCGGGCGGCGCTCGAAAAGCTCTCCGGATACTTGCAAACGGAGGGAAGTGACGAGCTGCACTTCGTGACGGAGTGCGGTGGTTGGACGCATGGCGCGTACATCTTGCCCAGCGGCGAAGTGTTAGGGAAGCCAAGTGCGCCGCTGTACTATCGCGGGGACACAAGCGGTGCCAGTGCCTACACAACCAAAGGGACGCTGGCAGAATGGCGCAATACCGTCGCCCGCCTTGCTCATGGCAACACGCGCCCGATGCTGAGCCTGGCCGTGGCATTCGCAGCGCCGTTGCTGCACTTGGTTGGGCTGGAATCCGGCGGCTTTCACCTGTATGGTCCTTCCGGCGCGGGCAAGACTACCTCAGCCAAGATCGGGGCTTCGGTTTGGGGAGACCCGCGTGAGCAAGTGCTGAGCTGGGACGCGACCGCGCTTGCACTCGCGAACGCTGCCTCTGCCCGGAACGACGGCCTAATGCTGCTTGACGAAATGGGCCAAGGCAACCCAGAGGCCGTCAGCATGGCTGCCTATCGCCTCTTCAACGGCACTGGCAAGATGCAGGGTGCAAAGGACGGTGGCAATCGCGAACAGGCCCGCTGGCGTGTAATGGTGCTGTCCACCGGCGAAATCGATCTGGCCGCGTTTATGAGCGGTGGCGGTAAGCGGACACGGGCCGGTCAGGAGGTGCGCCTCGCCAGCCTGCCTGCGGACGCAGGGAAAGGGTATGGTGCGTTTGACCAGCTCAACGGTTTAGCTAACAGCGGGCAACTTGCCGAGGCGATGGAAACCGCTGCTCGCCAAGCGCATGGCGTGGTTGGGCGTGCATTTGTCGAACACGTCGCGGGGTGCAGTGACGAGATTGCGAATAGATTGCGTAGCGCTATCAAGAAGACTCATGCACGCTTGCCAGAGGGGGCATCCGGGCAAGTGCGCCGGGTTGCTGCGCGCTTCGCTGTGGCGGCTGAAGCCCTCGAAATCGCCACAGACGAAGGCATGACAGGCTGGAACCAAGGTGACGGCCTGGCGGCCGTGATGACTTGCTTTGCGGGCTGGTTATCGCGCTATGGGATCGGCAACCGTGAGGACGAACAGATCATCGCCCAAGCGGAGGCATGGTTTGGTGCGCATGCATTCTCCAGATTCATTGATTGTTTCAATGCAGCACATTCAGGCGCATTTCCGGTCGTGCACAACTGCGCCGGGTACCGGAAAGTGGATAGTGCTGGCGTTCCGTTCTGGCTGGTCTTTCCCGGAACCTTTGCCGAGGAGATTGCGGCCGGATTTGACAAGACAGCCGCCAGCGACGTGCTGGCGAAGGCCGGGATTCTCCAAAAGGGCAATGATGGAAAGGCGACAAGTAAGCACAAGACTCCCGATCAACCAAAGGAGTCGCGACGCTTCTACAAATTCGTCAAGACTGAGCGCAAAGATCCGGGCGAATAGCTCTCTCGGGTATAAAAATTCGGTGGAACTGGTGGAACGGTGGAACCGATGGGTTTAATCCCTAAAAATCAGAGACCTATCTGGTTCCACCTTGGTCCCACCATTTCACGGTGCGGTGGAACCACAGCTAGTATGGAGTTGGAGTTCCACCAAACATTACGGGTTAGTGCGTCCAAGGTGGAACCGAAAACTCCAGCGAAATCAGCGGGTTGAGTATCTGGTTCCACCGTTCCACTGGTTCCACCGCTTTTTTAATCTCCCTATGAGTTCCAATGCCAAAGAGTACGTGAGGCACTTCGGAAATCTAAGGCTCCTTGGTGGCGTTTGGTCGCGTATATTTGCTCGCATATTCAACAACATTGGAGGGTCTATGGCTTCAACGAATTCTGAGCGACTAGAAACGCATAAGCGAAAAATGCGAGCCGAAGGGTTCAAGCGGCTGTCCGTGTGGATTTGCCCTGAGTTGGCGGCATTGCTGACTTCTGCAAGACGACCCGGAGAGTGCGGCGGGCGAGTCTTGGAGCGCATGTTGCTAGGGACGGCTAGACCACGTCCAAAGTTTCGCTAGTATCGTTTCAGAGGAATTTTCTTACACCTGTGCGCCTGCGCGCGCGCGAGGGAGGAAATACCGATAACGCAGGCTGGGCAGCATGCTGCTCCGCGTCATGTCCATTTTTTCAAGGAAAGTCTGGCGAAATTAGAAGAGCCTCGTGAAAGTTTCGTCGAAGCCTGTGAGCACTTGTTTCAGTTGTCCATACTTTTCGTCGTTCAAAGTTTCCGCCGCCCGAACGGCAGTCGAAGCGCTCGTATGCAACACGAAGTCTCTGCTCCAGATAGGCAATGTCCCCACCAAGCAAGTTGCGTAAGAAACGTCGATGTGCTTCCGGTTCAGAGTCTCTAGCAGATTTGCGTTGCGGATGACAAAGCGCCGCATCCCCGTGTTGATCTCTTGCTCGGCTTCATCCCTTGTCCCGACCACTTGCCGCACATCGGACAAGATACAGCTCGAAACATCAATGTAGACGATGCCAATTGCTTCCTCGTCAGCCGTTTCCGCCGCCAGCGCTAACTGGTTGGCGGCATAATTGACGCGCTTTTCTAGCTGCTTCTCAGAAACGAGGCGCTTGCACTCAGCGCGAACCACTAGGCCATCGCGCTTCGCAACAACATCGCTCGTTTCATCAAAGTCAATGGCGTAGCCCGCCAAGTGGAAACGTGCAGCCACTAGCAACTCAAACAAGAAGTTGCGCGATTCCCCTGCACTCTCAAGGTCCGGTACATCTCTACCTGCGACCACCTTCGACAGGGAGGCAATGAAGTTTGGGTGCTTGACGTGCTCAAAGCACTTATAAACGATGTAAATGTCGATGCATTCGCGGTAGGCTTGGCTTAATTCTTTAAAGGACTGGTTACCTTCCTCCGACAAGAGGGCTGCTCCGCTACGATAGAATTTGTTGATGTGTTCCTGATATCGGGCGTAACGCGAATTCCTGGCAGGAAGCCCCAACGCCACCATCCATGCAATGATCGTGTCCAGCTCCTTCATGATGTAATCTTCGTTCACCACTGCTTTTGCCATAGTTCAGCCTGCCTTGAGAATTGTGGTCCTACATAGTACTCACAAGTAGGATCGTAGGTTTCGACTGTTTTTTCGTTAAAAAATGGTAAGACAAGCAAACGCTGAGTTTAGGGGGGCCGTGCCAGGCAGTAGCCGTTGTTATACTAGTCAGTCCACCTTATCCAGCGGCCCGCTATGCGACACCTTGGCTTACCCACAGAGTTCACGCTACTGACCCAAGAGGCATACCTTGCCAAAAACTCTATCTTGTCGTCCTTTGATTTCCTCTCCAAAGCAAACTTTTACCAAGAGAAAGATGGCTATTTCTATTCAGGCTTTTTCAACCTGACGATTGGCCTTGAACGAATGATGAAGCTTGCCGTGGTAAGCGACTATATGTTGAAGAACAACTACCGCGCGCCAACAGACAAGAACCTGAAAGTAAGCTTCGGACACTTCATCAACACAATGTACCAGCACATGGTTAAATTGTCGGCTGAGCACACGAACGGAGAAGTGCAACTCCCTGACGAGGAGTCCGACGACTACAAGCTAATCGAGTTCTTAAGCAAGTTCGCAGCAAAGTCCCGGTACTACAACCTCAACGAACTGGGGAAGAGCACTGACCTCCCGAGCCCCTTGCAAGAATGGTGGGAAATCGCAAGTTCGGTCTACGAGGTGTACACCCCGTATCACATTCGCGAGAAGCGGCAAAGAGCCCTATTGCATGCGATGGATAACCGGGGCATCTATAACAGTTTCACCCGCGAGATGGACTTCGACGGCCAATTAATGACCGTGTTTGACGTTTACAACCGCCAGCTTGTCATCGAAAAATCTGCGCCTTTGATAATTTGGAGAATTCTCGAACTCTTCCGACCAATTTTCAATCTGTTGGACGCCATCAGCCACGCCGCACACGGATCTTCGCATGAAGGCAGGCGAGGAGATTTGGTGATTCCTCATTACTCGGAGTTTTTTTATTTTTTTAACGCAGACCGAAAATCAGATCGCAGTAACAAACGGTGGCTCTCGTTGCCTTGACTATATAGCGTACTTCTTCATCAGACTTTTTAGCGCAGGTGTCAGGTACGGCCAGCCATAGCCCCCCTTCTTTTCCCAGGAAACGGAGCCAACCATAAAGCCGCTCGCGATAAGTTCATCGCGTACTTCATCATGGGGATATATATACCAGGTCCCTTTCTCGTAGAAGGTAACGTAGATGCTCCTGCCAGAATACTTCTGATTGATGGTTAAACGTCCTTTGAGCTGCACTTTTAGAAACGTACTCCCGTCAACGTGACATGCAATGAAGTCAGCGCCATTCCAATCGTCAGTAAGGCGCAGGCAATTAAATCCATAATCTGCAAGGTGCGCGGCCACCTTTTGAAAATTATAGTTTTCCTGCTGTCTTGAGTTCAATTTCTCGTATTGAATTTTCTGATACATATTAGTTACGGTGTCATCCCGGTGTGGGCCGCACCCAGAATAGGTGACGAAAAATCGGGCCTCGGTATTTATTTAAATTCGGCGGTCGGCAAATACCTTTCACGGCACAGCTGACATTTCTTTAACGGTCTTAAGTCGAATGATCACCGAATGCAGCTAAAGCAATCGCTGTGTCTACTTTATGTGCAATAGTGGACCAATCGTCAAACGGATTCATCAAGACATGTTTCCGTATGTTTTCGAATTTTATTGTCGACGTAACCCGGCTGCTGATTTCTGCTTTTGCGTTGAACGCATAGTGATAAGGCGTCGGAAAACCGTGACGCACCAGTTGAGGGAGAAATTTAAGTATTCGCGGCAAATCTTTTCCATCCGCCTCTGCAATCTTCTGGCCGACCTGTACCAAAACTCCACAAAGAAACGCAACATCCGGGACAATCCTTAAAACGAAGCGACGTGCGCGCTTAACCTTTTTATGAGGCTTAGTCGAGCGCTTCACGGTTCCTTCGAATGTGACAATCCAGGTTGCAATCTCTTTTTCCATTTCCAAAAGTGTTTTCCCAGAAAACCAAAGTTTCATAACGAATCGAACAGATTCTTTGCCCAGAGAACGCTGTGTAGGTGTGTCTGGAATGACGGTGATTGCACGTCCAAAAACTCGGATTATAGTTTCTGGCCTCAAGAAAATGTCGCAGCTTTCATCTTCGTGATTCAGTAGATCGAACAACCACGAAAGCCATACTTCCGCGTCTGAGGTCATCGTTGGGGCAGAATCATAATTCTCTACTAAAGTCCTTACTAAACCGGAACTTATTCCAGTTTTTGCGGCGAGCTCTTCGATCCAGTCTACGTCTGATACATTCACTACCGATGCTAGAGCTCCTTCCAACGCGACCTTCCTTTCGGATAGCCACTTTTCACTCGCGGTGCTGCTTGATCGATTTTTTTCGTAAAACCCGAAAGTCTTACGAGCGAGTGACTCAAAACTGTCCGCCGCGTCGTGTGCAGTTCGAAGCGAGACTGCCAGCCGACGCAGAAGGTACTGTGCCTCCGGGCCTGAAGCCGCTGCTGTTTCGATTTGATCAAACAACGTTGTTAGAGGATCGGTTAGGGGCAAGCACTGATCTCCAGCGGCGAAAGTAATGGCTAGATCACGCTCATCATTAAATATCTTCGACTCAAGCTCACATGTAGTTGGTTTTCCCGGAACGATTATTGATAAGCCGATCGCGGCTTGCCCAGCCCTTCCCGCGCGTCCAATCGCATTTAGAATCTCGTGTGCTAACAGTGGGGTGCGTTTTTTTTCATCTGGATCAGAGTCGTCCAAGCGATCAGTACCCGCGATCACAACAGCTTCGCAAGGTAGATTAAGACCTTGCGCCAAGGTAGACGTGGCGGCAAGGACGTTTACGCCGCTTGCCTTATCCTTAAACAGCGACTCGACTAACCTTCTCTCTGCCGGCAAAAGTTCACCATGGTGAACAGCAGCGCAACGTTCTCCGGAATCATAAATTGCAGCTGTCCCTCCGACCTCGGTAAGCGTCTCAGCCTTCCATCGAGCCTGGTCCGGATTCAGACTCGGAATAAGCTTCGCAAATGACTCGTTAATTTCCGACGCAATGCTTGAGCAGCTATCTATGCTGCCGCAGAATACGATTACCTTCATGCCCTGTAATGCCAATCGAAGCGCGATCGCCGCCGCGACACCGTTCCTATTAGCTGTCAAGTATCGCGTTCCCCATTTTGACTTACCAATATCCAGTGGAACAGGCGTCGGGCTAAGCGATTTAATGACCAACTTATCCGTAGCATCCGGATTCCACCCTGAAACTAGGGAGAAAATTCCGTAAGGAATAGCGGCAGGAGGAGGGGCTCCGCGCACTGGCTTACCCCTCAAACCGTGCTCAAGTAAGGTTAGATCTGTATAGCTATAAACGACGCAGCTACGCAGCTGTCGTGTTGGTTTCCATTTATTTTCGTAAGTAAATACGGGGCGGCCTAGTAGATTCTGTAGCCACTCGGCGACAGCACGGCCATTGTTGATCATTGCAGAAAGCAACAAAAGATCAGATTGATAGTTGACGTTTACAAAAGTTAAAAGACACAGCATAGCGTCAATGCTACGTCGATCTGCTTTGTGAACAGTTGCGCCCTTATTGGCCGCGCCGAGTAAATGGCACTCGTCAAAAACTAACAAACCGACATTCTCGAAAATCTCGGGCGCAAACGTGAGCAGTGCGAAACACCTCTCTGGGGTAACGACAGAGATGGCAGGAAGCGTTTTCACATCGTCATCAAGCGATATGTCTTCTATGCTTGTTGCTTTTTCAATGTTTCCAAGTCGTTGATTGAGGTCGCGTTCAATCTGACTTACTAGTGCATGTGTAGGCGCAAGGTATAAAACGCACTTTTTAGCGGCGAGAGTGGCGGCAATCTTTAATGATGACAAAGTGGTCTTGCCTGAACCCGTCGGCGTTGTCATTACTAGCGAGTTGCCTACATCTAGGTAACCCAACGAAATCGCCTCCCGGTGACTTTCCCATAAAAACGGCCAAGTTGCGGCTTCTGATTTTAGCCAATTTTCCCAAACCTTCGAGTCCGCACCGCTCGGAGCCGGGAGAAAAACCACGGCGCTTTCCTTTAAACCGTCCGCCACACGTATAAGTAACGCAGCGACATGACGGGGGCCGCTGAAAATGGAATTGAATATGATGTTTGAATCAGGAAATTCGTCTAGAAGCGTTGATTCGACAGAGAGTTTAAGGACCGTACGGAAAAAATCTTTTGCGGCATCTATTTCCGAGGAGGCAAGCTGGCCCAATCCAATGTTGCCCAGTAGTGCCAATCCTTTCAGAATTTCCCGGAACAAAATCTCGGCGGGGTCGAAATCTTCGACATCAAGGGCTAAAACGTTAGCGCTGGTTGAGACCAGTCGTTTTAGATCTCCTTGTGCGTAATTTCGTATAGCCACCGCAACTCCATCAGAATATTTTGTTGAATATTCTGGAGTCTCAATGAAGCGCGCGGCCTCAAAAGCGTCGGAAGAACGCTCGGCAATTAAGTAGAGTAATGCTGAAGAAACATCTGGGCCGACTGAATACTCATCGAGAGGCGCGCGCATAGGAGTGTTGCCTAGCGGACGGGTGGCCTGAGCGATTGCTTGACGTGCTGACGCTGCAACGAACGCCATCGACTTGGTGAATCCTGGATTGAGCCCAAGGATAATCTCGGCTTCGTAAGCATCTGCTAGACGAGAAAGACGCTTAAGCGCCTCCTTTAAATAGCCGGAAGATTCGTCATTAGGCGCGGATAAAGCTAGTCGAGCAGCCGCAATTTCGATATGAACATTCGTAAGTTCTTCCGCGAGGGTAGATGGATCAAGTCCGGTCAGTGCCCTGGAACCTTTAATTATCGCTTCTGTAACAGGATCAAACATGCGGGTTCATTTCCTCAAGCTTTGCGTACACCTTCATGGCTATCTCATCCAAAACTAGGCGAACGTCCTTCATTGGCATTACTTCTGCATAACGTGTTTTCTCACATCCGTCCGGATGGGCTTTATCGAAGCCCCGGAAGAGATGCTTATATCCTCCGTCCTTTTCTCGATCGGGCCCTACGGCTAAAGCAACTCTGAATTGTCTGACTTTTTTCCAGCAAACGCTGTCGAGAATTCCTTCCAGGTCGTCTGGGCTGATGCCATTCAATGTCGATAATAGAGCGGTAACGGAAGAGTTAACTTCATCGTCCCGTATGCCCGCGTGAATCGTCTTGAATTCGTTCCACACGTCTCTCCGTACAAGCTGGCGAGGATCTGTTGATGCTTTATCCTCACACATGATTAATCTTGAAATTTCGAAGGCGATAGCGTTGACGTCCAAAATAATTCCGTCAAAACCTTTGTCTGCTACCCGAGAATGCGGAGGGGCTTTAAGAGCGGCTGGGTATTGAATGGCAGCGGCGAGCCATGAGATATGCTGGAAAAGAAGGCCATCTCGATGCGAGATTCTTGCGTCGAGTTGGTCTTGTGCTTTCTTTAATTCCTTAGGGTCCTTGCTTAGGAGCCCGGTCTTCAAGTCGTCACGTCGAACTTGAAGTTTCGACATTGCACCAATGAAGGGGTTGCCGGGCAATGCAGCCTTTTTTGGTAGTGGAAGCGCTTCGGCTATTCGTGCTGCATGAAGGGGCTTTTGCAAATATATCCATGCAAGAGCATGGATAAATGCGTCATGGTCTTGGATGCTCCAGCTCGACAGTGTGCAGAGGTTAGGTACCGTCGTTGGTTTGATATCTAAGGGCACGGTTGCTCCAAAGTTGCATGTGTTGCAATAGCATACAGCAACTAAGGAATGCTGGAAATTTTCTGGGCAGAAAGGCTGATGGACGCAGAGGTACCATGGCTGTCCGGGTCGCTTCAGCCAGTGGGGTTGGCTAACGCGCGTCGACCGCCGAGGCTTAGGAAAAAGGTGGGTGTTAAAGTATTGCTCAGGCGTGAGAGGCCCACGGTCGCCATCAGAGCGCGGGGGCTCTGGGGGCCCCGTTTTTCGATGACTTCGTACTCATCTTTGTGCGAAGTGCCGGAGGCTGTCAGCTGGGGACGGCAACAATACGATTTGACCGGAGGACGAAGTGCTAAGAAAGCTTTTTTGGGGGCATGTTTTGGGGCACGTTTCCCAGGGCGAGTATTGGGAGTGTAGTATCCATGCTGGCTGTACGGGCTTGTTGGACTCCCACCGCTCCGCCATTCCAGCCGCAGTGCCGGCAACGTGATCTGCACGGCTGAGCGGGGCCATGCGCTCTAACACGACACTCGCACGTCGCCCTCTCCGGTCCGTAGATTGATCCCTATCCAGCATCGATAGTGCGAGTTTTTGGGATTCTCCAAGCGGGGGGTGTACGAGCAATAAACCCCCTTTTTTTCTCGCGCTCGGTAACCCTTTTCATCGCTACACGCGGGCGTCACATCCGGGCCGATCTGTTCAAACACCTGTCTCGCCGCCTCGTCCCTGAAGGCGACCGAGAAGGCGCTGTCATCCTTCGTCGGAGGCTCCGAATAAGCAGTGCCCCCCGAATGAATTTTGTAATTCGCCTGCAGCGGGTTCCATTGATTTAATTCGTGCGGCTTCTTGTCGCCCTCACCGGCGATCGCCAGCTGACAGGAGACAACGAGAACTAACAACGTCGATTTGCGCATATTTACCCGATCAGAGCTACGTGGAAGTGATCGTCGTGACGCTTGGCCATCCTGACGAAGGGAATACTGGTGTCATTGAAAAGTACGAACTTGACGGGGGCGAACGTGCGGAACAACTCGATCACCTTAGCCGTTGCATCCCTGTCGTATTGGTAATCCTTCCACGTCACAGGCACCTCCAGTCCGTCTTTGCGGATCGGGCGAACATCCACCTGGAGCCCGTCGAGATGAGAACTGTGATCCTCATCATCGAACCCGTCGGCGCGGCTGATATTGCCGATGCCGATGCGGCGCCGGTCGATCGCTTGCCACTCGATGGCTACGCGGAGGATCGCCTGCATCATGACGGGGTGCGGGTACTGATACCCGCCCCTATCCGGCCTGTTATCCATCAGGCCGTAGGTGTAATAGCCGGATTCCATCGGCGTTTGCGGCAGCATGAAGAAACCGCGTGCATCCTGCGTAGGCCGGAGGGGATCGTTTCTTTGAGCGGCCATCGTCCGCCTCCATTACGCGCACGACTTGTTGCAGCCAAGGTCCCAGCCCCCGGCGGTTTGGCCACCCGTGCCGCCGCCGATCTTCTGCTGCGAGTACTTCCACTTGACCTTGGTGAAGTGGAGGTTGATGTGGTCACGCAGGATGGAACCCTCGGCCACCATCTGCTCCATATTGGAGATCAGCACGTTTTCCAGCTCTACCTCGTAGTACTTCACGCGCTTGCCGTCGCCATCGGCGCGCATGAATTCCAGCTTCGCCTTCGGGATGGTCTTTCCGTTGGAGCAGTGCTGCATCAGCACTGGTGATGCCAGATCAGCGAGCTTGGCCAGCGACAGCGTGCGGTATTCGCTGCGGCCGGTCGTCCGACCGCCGTTGGCCGATCCGGTCGAAATGACCGGCTGCGTCACGCCCCACTGAGCCTGGCTGACTTCGATCCAACCCTGGTGGGTGGAGTCCTGGGATTCGCCCTTGATCCCGTCGATCTGCAGGTAAACGTCGATTGCCATGATGCCTCCTTGTCGTGTCGAGGCATCGTCGCAGAGTTGGGTTTACGGCAAGTTGGCGGCGGTCAACGGCCTATCGGCGGAAGATCAAGGCCAGTTGCGCGCCGTCGAGGCTTGGACAGCGAGAGCACGATGACATAGTAGACCTTGCCAGCGCACTTACGGTTACCCTCTGATGGACTTGCAATGCAACAGAGAGAGTAGCGCCTTCTCGGCGCTTTCCCGAGCTTCGGCGACTTCTTCAGTTAAAGGGTCTGATTCGCCACTATTTCCCTGGATACTCGGCAGCTGTAAGAAATGCCGCTTTTCAAACTCGACTGTTTAACCGTATTCCGCAGATGCGCTACCATCAGTCCTCCCTTGGTTTTATCAGGAGAAACATGACATTTGCAAGCGATCAACCGTCGAGCACAAGCGGCCTGTCTCCGACTTCGCGCCGGATGCTCGCGCTTCGGGAGGCCGTGTTCCAAGAATGGGAAGCCCGCGTCCGGGCGTCCCTCCAGCCGGCGCAGGCACTTTCCCGGCCCATTCTGGTCGATACCCTTCCCGCGTTCTACGACAACATCGCGCAATCGCTGTCTGCCGACTACCCGCGTGCTTCGGCGGTGGACGGCACGACACTGGCCGCCGAGCACGGCGGCGAGCGTGCCCGCATCACGGCCTACGACCACGAAGCCCTCATCGGCGAGTATCAAGTGTTCCGCTGGGCGATCTTCGAGGTGCTGCAGCGTGAAGGCGTAGCGCTCTGCGCGCAAGAAATACTCGCGATCAACGCGTCTATCGACGCCGGCATCAAGGAAGCGGTCGCGGCCTTCGTGCTCGTGCATGGCGCGCTGCGCGAACGTTTTGCTGCCGCCTTGACCCACGACCTGCGCGGGCCGCTCGGCGCCACCTCGACTGCCCTCGAGCTCATCATGATGAGCAATGACCCCGAAAAGATGAAAGCCTTCGCCGCAACGGCGCTCGACAACGTCCATCGGATGAACGCGATGATCCACGAGCTGCTGGCGACGATGGCCTTCCACAGTGGAGAACAGCTCAGCCTGGAGTTGTCGCATTTCGACATCCTTGAGCTCGTCCAGGAAGTGCGGCGCGATGCGATCGCGCTGCATGGGCCGCGCGTACGCATCGCCGGGCAGTCGGTCTTCGGCTGGTGGGATCGCCACGCCATGAAGCGGGCGCTGGAGAACATCGTCGGCAACGCGATCCAGTACGGAAGGGAAGGGACATCGGTCACCGTCTCGAGCAAGGAAGTGAGCGAACGCCTGCTTCTTGCCGTCCATAACGAGGGTGAACCGATTGCGCCCGAAGAGCAGGAAACCGTCTTCGAGATGTACCGCCGCGCGCAAGCAAGCAAGCTCAAGCGCAAGCAAGGATGGGGAATCGGTCTTCCCTACGTGCGTGCAGTGGCCGAGAGCCACGGTGGAAGCATCGCGCTCGACAGTACTGCCGAGCGCGGCACCACGTTCGCCATCGATGTGCCGAAAGACTGCCGTCCATCGAAGGGGGCGCCTACACTCGCGTGAGGGACCGATGATCCGGGTTGCGTCGTCGAGTGTTGTGTTCTGATACCAACATCCCAACAGTGCGCCACCAGCCTGATGAGTATAATCCGGCTACTCCAGTAACTCGACTCCAGCAACACGGTATGAATTTGACTGCAGGCGCACGATCGCATGTCCTTCTCGTTGAACAGGATGGTTCAATCCGTGACCTGTTCTCCACCCTTCTGACGACGCACGGCTACAGCGTCAGCACTGCGGGAGGAGGGGAGGAAGCGCTGGAACAGGCCGCCCTCCGTCCGCCGCATGCCGTGTTCAGCTCACTCGTTTTCAGCGACATGGACGGCTTCGAGCTGTGCCGGCGCCTGCGCTCGCAAGCGCCGTCGTCGCCTGGCCTGGTGGTCGCGTTGACCGGGTATTCGGAGTCCGGCATCCGGGAGAAGGTCCTGCAAGCGGGTTTCGATTCCTACCTGTTGAAACCCGTGAGCGTCCACACGCTGCTGGAATTGCTTGCATCGCACCGGCCGGCTTCCGGCTCCCCGGGCAGTGTTGGCGCACGTACGGCTTCGAACGACTCGTCGCTTGCGAGTGCGTAAGGCCGGCCCGGCGCTTCACGGGTAGAACGGTCGTCGTGTTACATTTTCCTTCCGCCGCACTACGCGCGGGTTCCGAACCTTTCTACTGGAGAGCAGCGATAAAAAACATGACCGGCAACAGTTTCCCCAAACCGCCGCTCGGAAAGAACATCCTGCTCGCCGCAGCCGTGACGCTGGCCGTCCTCACGATTCCGCTGCTGGCCATGCAGTTCACGGCCGAGGTGAACTGGGACGGCTTCGATTTCATGGTGGCCGGCGTGCTGCTGTTCGCCACGGGGATGGCGCTCATCCTTGCATCGCGCCTGGTGCGCGGCACGCGGCCGCGCGTGACGGCATGCGCCCTCATCGCGCTGGCCTTCGTGTATGTGTGGGCCGAACTGGCCGTGGGCATCTTCTTCCACTTCGGTAGCTAATCCCGCTAGCCGGCTGGCCGGCCCATGATCATCCCGGCTCCTCAGCGCAGCCGCTTGTCCTCCCTATTGCCGGCTTCGCTGCGCTCTCCAGTTCGACACGCCTGCCGAGCGTTATATCCGACGTCTGCGCAAAGCCGTTGACATTGTCAATGCAGCATGCATCGACCGATATTTCATGAGTAAAAAAACATGAAACGCGTCATTTGCATCACAAAAGCACCCTATCAGAAACTCCATTTGCCATTTTCAATTTCCATATTTACACTGGCTCAGCCGTTACAGCGGCGAGCAAGCGTTTTACAAAAACGCGCACGCGACCGGAGAGTTCGCGGCGTTTCATAAACGAAGTTTCTACGGAGAATCAGATGGCAAAGCAAGTTGCAAAGAAGTTCAGCATGTGTGTCGTCGCCGCAGCTGCCGGCATCCTGTGCAGCACGGCCAGCGCCGCGCCTGCGGACACTACCCGTGTCATCGTGAAATTCAAACCGGGCGCCAAGGCAGCGATGAAATCGCTCGCTGCCAACAGCAACGCAACGATGCAGAAGGAAATCTTCGGCATGGATGCAGTCGCGATGGAAGTGCCGATGACCGCACTGAAAGGCCTGGAGAACAATCCGAACGTCGAGTACGTCGAGGAAGACCTGAAACGCTACCCGATCGCGCTGACGAGCCCGTCGACCGGCACGCCGTACGCACTGGGCCAGACTGTGCCTTATGGCATCAAGCAGGTGCAGGCTGACCTGCTGAGCGACGCCAACACCGGCAACCGCATGGTCTGCATCATCGACTCCGGCTATGACCGCGCCCATGAAGACCTGTCGGGCAATGTCGTCACCGGCACCAACGACCCGGGCACCGGCAACTGGTACACCGACGAGAACAGCCACGGCACCCACGTGGCCGGCACCATCGCCGCCATCAACAACAGCAACGTGGGCGTGGTCGGCGTGAATGCCAATCGCCGCCTGAAGCTGCACATCATCAAGGTGTTCGGCGCCAGCGGCTGGGCCTATTCGTCGGACCTGGCCAGCGCCGCCAACAAGTGCCGATCAGCCGGTGCCAACATCATCAACATGTCGCTGGGCGGCGCGGGCTCGAGCACGACCGAATCGAATGCCTTTGCGACGCTGGCCAACGCCGGCATCCTGAGCATCGCCGCCGCCGGCAATGCCGGCAATTCCTCGCTGTCCTATCCGGCCAGCTACAGCAGCGTGATGTCGGTTGCCGCGGTCGACGAGTTCAAGGCGCGGGCAAGCTTCTCGCAGTACAACAGCCAGGTCGAGATTTCCGGGCCGGGCGTGTCGGTTTACTCGACCATTCCGACCAGCCGGGGCAAGTACGGCTACAAGAGCGGCACCTCGATGGCGGCCCCGCACGTGGCTGCCGTTGCCGCCCTGGTGTGGAGCTACTTCCCGACCTGTACCGGTGCGCAGATCCGTACCTCGCTCAATAACAGCGCCCAGGACCTGGGTGCTGCCGGCCGCGATACGAGTTACGGCTTTGGCCTGGTACAGGCCAAGGCTGCCCACGATCGCATCCGCTCGCTGGGTTGCGGCCGCTGATAGCGCCGCCGCTTCGTGAGAGAGGGCGCTTCGGCGTCCTCTTTTTCGTTCCGCGCCCGGCGCCGCCATCCGAAAAAGCGCGCCGGGGTGACTGGCCATCAATACAACAACGCGGTAGTATTTACGAAGCCCGCAAGTAAGCAATCTGTAAGGAAACAAGCGAATCCTGTACAGACGGTGCCGGTCATCATTCATCCAGGAGGTGTTCACAAAGCTATTTAGCCATTTGTGCGTTTGTCGATTCGCATTCGGTCCGCGTATTTCAGTCCACGTATTTCAGTCCATGTAGTCCAAACAGAAAAGAGACAGGAGACATACGATGAAAAAGGATGGCAAGGAGTCGCAGCAATCCGTTTCCACCCGCAGGAAATTCCTGGGAACCGCAGCCGCCGGCACTGCCGGCGCCGTCGCCTTTCCCGGTATCGCAAGCGCACAAACGCCGAAGCAGATGCGCTTCCAGAGCACCTGGCCGAGCAAGGACATCTTCCACGAATACGCGCTGGACTTCGCCAGGAAGGTCAACGACATGACCGGCGGCGAACTGAAGATCGAGGTGCTGCCCGCCGGCGCCGTGGTCCCGGCCTTCGGCCTGCTCGACGCCGTCTCCAAGGGCACCCTCGACGGCGGCCACGGGGTGATGGGCTATAACTACGGCAAGCAGAGCGCCATCGCGCTGTGGACTTCCGGCCCGGCCTTCGGCATGGACGCCAACATGGTGCTGGCCTGGCACAAGTACGGCGGCGGCAAGGAGTTGCTGGCCGAGCTGTACAAGGGGATCGGGGCCAATGTCGTGTCCTTCCTGACCGGCCCGATGCCGACCCAGCCGCTGGGCTGGTTCAAGAAGCCCATCACCAGGCGCGAAGACCTCAAGGGACTGAAGTTCCGTACCAACGGGCTGGCGATCGACATGTTCACGGCCATGGGGGCGGCGGTGAATGCGCTGCCGGCCGGCGAGATCGTACCGGCCATGGACCGCGGCCTGCTGGACGGCGCGGAATTCAACAACGCCAGCTCCGACCGGGTGCTCGGCTTCCCGGACGTGTCCAAGGTGTGCATGCTGCAGAGCTTCCACCAGAGCTCCGAGCAGTTCGAGATCACCTTCAACAGGACCAAGTACAACGCACTGCCGGCCAGGATGAAGGCCATCATCGAGAACGCGGTGGAGGCGGCATCCGCCGACATGTCCTGGAAGGCGGTCGACCGCTACTCGGCGGACTACCGCGACCTGCAGGCCAAGAACGGCGTCAAGTTCTACAAGACGCCGGACGCGCTGCTGCAGGCGCAGCTGGCGGTGTGGGACGAGGTGGTCGCGAAGAAGGGCGCCGACAACCCGCTGTTCAAGAAGGTGGAAGCATCGATGCGCGCCTTTGCCGAGCGCGCGGTGAAGTGGGACATGGACACCAACAACCCGCGCCGCATGGCCTACAACCACTACTTCGGTCGCAAGGCGCCGCCCAAGAAGGCGTAGGGTGGCCGGCTCGCCGGCCGCGCGTTCAAGCACACGGTGAACCGTCGCGCATCGACCATGCACGCCCGTTTTGAACGCGCGGTCGGCGAAAGCCGACCACCCTGCAGTTCCGCCATCCCGATTCCGTGATGGCCGTTCGTTGCGACCGGAGCAGCTCCATGCAGAACGTCTTGTTTTTCGTCGACCGGGTCAGCAGCCTGGTCGGGCAGGCCTTTTCCTGGCTGATCGTGGCGCTCACCTTCCTCATCGCCTGGGAAGTGTTCGCCCGCTACGCCTTCAACGCGCCCAATCCCTGGGCCTTCGACCTGATGATCATGATGTACGGCGCCGCCTTCATGATGGCCGGCGCCTATACGCTGGCCAAGAACGGCCACGTGCGCGGCGATGTGCTCTACACCTTCTTTCCGCCGCGCCTGCAGGCCGGCCTGGACCTGGTGCTGTACATCGTCTTCTTCATCCCCGGCGTGGTGGCCCTGGTGTGGGCCGGTTATACCTATGCCGCCGAATCCTTCGCCATCCGCGAGCACTCGACCCTCACCGCCAACGGTCCGCCGCTGTACCCGTTCAAGATGGTGATCCCCCTTGCCGGCGTGCTGCTCCTGCTGCAGGGCTGCGTGGAGATCGTGCGCTGCGTGGCCTGCCTGCGCCGGGGCGCGTGGCCGCCGCGCGAACCCGACGTCGAGGAAGTCGACGTCGACAAGCTCAAGGCGAGCGTCGGAACGGACAGGGGAGGGGCGGCATGAGGAAGGAAATCTGGTTCGGCCTGTCGATCCTGGTGGCGATCGTCGTCGCCCTGTTTGCCCTGATGCCCGCGCCCGCCGACATGACCAACGGCCACGTCGGCCTGTTGATGCTGGCGCTGGTGGTGGTCGCCATCATGCTGGGCTTCCCGACCGCCTTCACCCTGATGGGCATGGGCGTGATGTTCTCGTGGTTCGCCTTCCGCAGCCAGGATCCGGGCCAGGCGGTGCAGCTCACGCTCGACCTGATGGTGCAGCGCGCGTATTCGGTCATGGCCAACGACGTCCTGATCTCGATCCCGCTGTTCATCTTCATGGGCTATCTGGTCGAGCGCGCCAACCTGATCGAGCGCCTGTTCAAGAGCCTGCACCTGGCCATGGCGCGCGTGCCCGGTTCGCTGGCGGTGGCGACGATCGTCACCTGCGCCATCTTCGCCACCGCCACCGGCATCGTCGGGGCGGTCGTCACGCTCATGGGGCTGCTCGCGCTGCCGGCGATGCTCAAGGCCGGCTACAGCACGCAGCTTTCCGCCGGGTCGATCACGGCGGGCGGCTGCCTGGGCATCCTGATTCCGCCCTCGGTGCTGCTCATCGTGTATGGCGCGACGGCCGGGGTCTCGGTGGTCAAGCTGTACGCGGGCGCCTTCTTCCCGGGGATCATGCTGGCCTGCCTGTACGTGGGCTACGTGCTGCTGGTCGCCAAGCTCAAGCCGGCCTGGGCGCCGCCGCTGCCCGCTGCCGAGCGTGTCGTCGCGCTGCCGGCCTTTACGGCGTCGATTCCGGGGGCGTACCACAAGCCGGCGGTATCCGGCCTGCTGTCCGGCCTGCTTTCCGGCCTACTGCGAGCGCCCGAGGGCAAGGCCGCCGCGCGCGTGCCGGGCCGCACCCTGGTGTCGCAGCTGTTCGTCGCCTTGCTGCCGGCGCTCGCCTTCGCGGCCGTCATGGGGGTGGGCTACCGGATCGTGACGGCGCCGGAAGCGGCGCCCACGGAGCTGGTCGAGATGGGCGCCGCCCAGGACTTCGACACCGTTTTCGCGGATGCCGGCGGGCTGGAGGAGCCGCCGCTGGAAGGGGTGGTGGACGTGCCGCCGGCGGAAGGGGAGCTGGCCGAGCCGCCGGTGGAGGGCGACGTCGCCGAACCGATGGCGCCGGCCGCCGCCACGCCGGCTCCCGCCGAGTTGAAAGCCGATCCCGGGGCCGCGGCAACGGACGGCGCCAGGCCAGTGCCCAAGGCCTTCTGGATCACGCTGGCGCTGGGCGCCGCCGCGCTGCTCGTCTTCTATGTTTTCTTCAGCTTTGCGCGGCTCGAGATCTTCAAGATGCTGCTCGGCTCCCTGTTCCCGCTGGCGCTCCTGATCCTGGCCGTCCTGGGCAGCATCGTATTCGGGCTGGCCACGCCGACGGAAGCTGCGGCGATGGGCGCCATCGGGGGGCTGGTCCTGGCCATTGCCTACCGCAGGTTCAACTTCAAGCTGCTGCGCGAGTCGGCCCACCTCACCACCAAGACCACGGCGATGGTGTGCTGGCTGTTCGTAGGTTCCAGCATCTTCTCGGCGGCGTTCGCGCTGCTGGGCGGGCAGGAGATCATCAATGCCTGGGTGCTGGGGATGAACCTGACGCCGGTGGAGTTCATGATCCTGGCGCAGGTGGTGATCTTCCTGCTCGGCTGGCCGCTCGAGTGGACCGAGATCATCGTCATCTTCATGCCGATCTTCGTGCCGCTGCTGGACCACTTCAACATCGACCCGCTGTTCTTCGGCCTGCTGGTGGCGATGAACCTGCAGACCGCCTTCCTGTCGCCGCCGGTCGCGATGTCGGCCTTCTACCTGAAGGGAGTCTCGCCGCCGCACGTCACCCTGAACCAGATCTTCATGGGGATGCTGCCGTTCATGGGCATCCAGGTCCTGGGGATCGTCCTGCTGTACACCTTCCCGGCGATCGGCTTGTGGCTGCCGGAAGTGCTGTACAAGTGAGGCAAGGGCCGGGGCTTTGCATACCATTATTCACATATCGAATGACTGAAATACGGGAAACGGCCTTACATTGCGGTGCAGCATAGGTAATAATGGAGGGCTGTACACAGCAGTATCATTCGCGTTCCCGTATTTTGTTGTCGCAATACCATTGCGAACAGGGCTGGCGGCGCGTTCGCCATTCAGCTTGGTCATCATAATTGTGAGGAAAATGAAGCACCGTCTCCTGCTCGGCTCGATTTCTCTCCGGCGCACTGTGTGCGCCGGGCATTCGTCTGGTGCCGTCCGCATGGTGGTGGTGCGATGATGCAGGGTGCCCTGCATCCGCAGCCTGCACAGCATGCGGCACAAGCGGCGCCGCAAGCGAGCCGTCCTGTGGTGGTGAAGCCGCACTCGCTGTTCGACGACGTCTACGGCATCACCGTGGGCGTGCTGTTCGTCGCCATGGGCGTGCTGCTGTTGCAGGCGGCCGGCCTGATCACCGGCGGCGTGGCCGGAATCTCGCTCTTGGCGTCCTACCTGACGGGGCAATCGGTCGGCATGCTGTTCATGCTGATCAACCTGCCTTTCTTCCTGTTCGGCTACCTGTTCATGGGCGCGCGCTTCACCATCAAGTCCCTCATCGGCAGCATGCTGATCATGGCCATGCTCAAGCTCATGCCGAGCGGATTGGTAATCGGCCACGTGCACCCGATGGTCGCCGCGCTGGGCGGCGGCACTTTCTGCGGCATGGGCATCCTGGCGCTGGCACGCCATGGCGCCGGTGTCGGCGGCACCGGTATCGTCACCTTGTGGCTGCAGAAGAAGTACGCCATCAACGCCGGCCGCACCCAGGTGCTCATCGACGGTGTCATCCTGCTGGCGGCCCTGTCGGTGGTTGCGCCGGAACTGGTGGGCTGGTCCTCGCTGAGTGCGATCGCCATAAGCAGCATGGTCATGGCCTGGCATCGTCCTGGCCGGTATTTCGGCAACTGAGCGGCAACTGACCGCCAACGGTCGTCACCGGCTTGCGCCGCCTGCGGCGCCCCAGACTGCGCAAATACCTTTCTTTGGCCTGAACCGCAGCTGCCGCACGCGCGGCCGCCTGTGCTGGTGGCGCGGGCGGTCGGTGTCATTTATTCATTTGCTTCGGGCAAATGAATGGCCGGACACGCATGGAATGCGTTGTAATCCTGTGCGGAAATAAATTATTAGCAACAATTGCTGGCTGCTTGTATTTATTTCTGCATAGGAATCTCGTTACAATGTGCGACGATCGGTATTTCCTTATTTCCTTTAGTTCATGAACAGCTTCTTCGGCAGATTGCGCCTGTCCAGTCTGATGACGCTCGCCGTCTGCGCAACTGTTGCCCTGACTGTCGCCTTGCAACTCATCCTGGTGAACCATTTCGCGGGCCGCCAGGCCAGCAACGAAGCACAGCTGCGCCTGCAGCAGCTGTCGTGGCAGATGCGCGATTCGCTCAACCGGGTCATCGAGAAGGCAGTGGGCGACGCCAAGTTGCTCACCGAGCTGCCCCAGGTCAGGTACGCCAGGGACGCGGACGAATCGCGCCGGGTACTGGAAAGCCTGCAGCGCACCTTTCCCGATTACGCATGGATCGGCATTACCGACCTCGACGGCAAGGTCTCGGCGTCCACCGGCCGGATGCTGGAGGGCGCCAACGTCAGCAAGCGGCCCTGGTTCACGACGGGCTTGCGCGGCGTTCATGCTTCCGATTATCACCCGGCGGTGTTGCTGGAAAAGATGCTGCCGCGCCAGCAGGACCCCTGGCGCTTCGTGGACGTATCGGGCCCGGTGCTGGACGCGCAAGGCAGGCCCACCGGGGTGCTGGGACTGCACCTGAGCTGGGAATGGGCACGCCGCCATGCGCGCAAGCTGCTCACGCCGGCCCTGCGCGAGTACGGCGCCGAGATCCTCGTGATCCGCGACGACGGCACCGTCATGCTGGGGCCGCAGTCGATGGTCGAGCGCAAGGTCGACAGCACCAGCCTGCGCCTGGCGCAACAGGGCATGACCGGGGCGCTGCGCGAGGTATGGCCGGACGGGCGCGCCTACCTCACCGGCTACAGCCAGACCGGCGACATGCTCGATGCCGGCTCGCTGCGCTGGAGCGTGCTGGTGCGCCAGACCGAGGAGAGAGCCCTGGCCGGCGCCGTCGAGCTGAAGCTGCGCATGCTCGGCTGGAGCGCCTTGCTGGCCCTGGCGCTGGCTGGCGCGGCCGTGTTGCTGGCACGGCGGCTGACGCGCCCGATGGCGACCCTGCGCGAGGCCATCGAGCGCGCAACCGAGGCCACCAATGCCGGCAAGGAAGCGCCGCCGATTCCCCGGATCAGCGGCTTCCTCGAAGCAAGAATCCTGTCGAGCAGGATGCGCGACCTGGTGCAGAGCGAGGAGACGCACCGCCGCGCGCTGCTGGCGCTCAACGGGCGCCTCGAGGCGGCGGTCGCGGAGCGCACGGCGGAGCTGCAGGCGCTGCTCCTGCGCGACGTGCTGACCGGCCTGCCGAACCGGCGCGCGCTGCTCGAGTCGCTGCCCGAGGCGATGAGCCGCGCGCGCCGCGTCGAGCGGCCGTGCGCGCTGCTGTTCCTCGACATGGACGGGTTCAAGGCCGTCAACGACGGCCATGGCCACGAAGAGGGCGACGAGCTGCTGCGCCAGTTCGGCCAGCGCCTGGCCCAGGGCGTGCGCAAGACCGACATGGTGGCGCGCCTGGCCGGCGACGAGTTCGTCGTGGTGCTGGAAATGCTGGCCGACGGCGCGGACGCCGAGGAGTTCGCGCACAAGCTGCTCGAACGGGTGACGGCGCCGTACGTGCTGCGCACCACCACGGTCAGGATCGGCGCCAGCATCGGTATCGCGCTGCACCGGCCGGGCGACGTGCCGGATGTCGATGGCTGGCTGGCGCGGGCCGACCACGCGATGTACGCGGTCAAGCGCACCGGCAAGAACAGCGTCGCCCTCGCGGCCGCGCTCTGAGGGCCGCATGTCCGAGGTCACCCGGCTCGTCACCACGCTCAAGCGCGAGCTCAAACGGCAGGGCAAGACCTACCGCGACGTCGGCGTCGCGCTCGGCTTGTCCGAACCGAGCGTCAAGCGCCTGTTCGCCAGCGGGCAGTTCACGCTCGAGCGCCTGGTCGAGGTATGCGGCCTGCTGGGCCTGACCCTGGCGGAGCTGGCCCATGAAGCCGGGCAGGGCAGCCAGCGCATCCGCACGCTCACCGCGGCGCAGGAAGGCGAGCTGGTGTCGGATGCCCGGCTGCTGCTGGTGGCGGTCTGCGCGCTGAACCACTGGACGATGGCCGAGATGCTGGGCGCCTACCGCCTCACCGAGGCCGAATGCGTGCAGTTGCTGCTGCGCCTGGACCGGCTGGCCCTCATCACGCTCCTGCCGGGCAACCGCATCCGCCTGAACGTGGCGCGCGACTTCGACTGGCTGCCGGACGGGCCGATCCGCCGTTATTTCCGCGAGCAGGGCATGCCCGAATTCGTCGACTCCGGTTTCAGCGCGCCGGGCGACGTGCTCGACTTCGTGCACGGGATGCTGACCGAGAGCGCCCGCGCCAAGCTGCAGGCCGAGTTGCGGCAACTGCGCGAACGGTTCGCGCAACTGCACGAGGAAAGCCTGGCCGCCCCGCTGCCGCAGCGGCGCGGCACCGGCTTGCTGCTGGCGCTGCGCGAGTGGGAGCCGGCGGCGTTTGCCGGGTTGCGGCGGTAGGCGGAGCGGTATCCGGTACGGTCGATGCGCAGGCCGCAACCCAGCTTGAAGCCCGGCCCATGCTTGGCTGCACTATCCCTGTCGATCCCCATATTCTGTCAAACCCTTTTGTGCCCACTCATTCTCCGGTGTAGAACTTAACCCAAGCCGGAAAGTTTGGCTCAGCCGACAGAGCTGCCTCAATTATTGGCATCCGACGTGATCTTATGTGCGGTACTAGACAGATCAGGTCGCCATGAAGCGGATAACGTAGCTTCAAAGAGGGAAAGACGCCATGAGAATGTCAATCGTCGCATGTGCCGTGCTCGGAGCGGGCGCGGCTTGCGCCTCGGCCAAGGACATTGTTGTGCCTGCCAGCTGGGCACAAGCCGGGGTTGCCAGGGAGGTGCAGGAAGAGCGTGCCGGGGCCGGCAAGCCGGACGATGCCCCGGCGATCTTCACGCTCGAGACGGCGCAGGAAGCGCAGGCGCGCCGCGCGGCCGAAGCGCAGGCGCAAGGCCTGACGGTCGGCCGCCAGTACAGCCTGGAATTCCTGGCGCTGGCCGATGTGGGCGACCCTTTCCATGGCGGCCTGGCCGGCAGCGCAAGCCCCGCCGCCGGGGGGCGCCGCACCGAGGACAGCGTCACCTACCAGGGCCAGTTCAAGGGCTTCACGGCCGGCTCGTCCTGGGGCAAGGGCGACATCGATGGCTCGCCCTCGGGACGCGCCTGGGGCATGACGGTGGGTTTCAGCGCCGGCCCCTTCACGCTGCGCGCCGCCCACCAGAACCGCAACGTGGCCAAGATCACCCGCTACGACCAGGTCGGCATCAGCATGGCCGCCAAGAATTCCATCATCGCGGCCAACCTGCAGCTCGGCTGGGGCACGGCCTACGCCGCCTACAGCGCCAGCCGCGGCTGGGGCAGTTCGCCGCTGTTCAACCCCGACAATCCCTATGGCGCGGGCATCACCACCACGCCGTCGACCGACAGCCGCGACGTGCTGGCCGGCGTGGCGGTGCCGCTCGGGCACGCCACCACGCTGCTGGCTTCCTACATCCGCAAGAACGACCGCGACCCGGCCAACCGCGACGCGCAGCAGGTGGCGGTGGGGGCCACCTATGCGGTGTCGCGCCGGCTCGACTTCTATGCCGCCTACTCGCATATCCGCCATACCGGCGGCCTGGCAAACGGCGTCGTGCGGCCGGGGGGCGGCGGTGGCGGCGCCGTCAACGTCGGCATGCGGCGCGCGTTCTGAGGCGCGGGCGCCTCGCTGCGCGAGCCCGTGCGCGGCGACGCGAAACGGCAAAAAACGTTAGCCTGTCTCCATCGCTCAAACATGTTTTTGGAGGCAATATGACAGGCGCAAGCACACTTGATCCGGACAACTT
This sequence comes from Massilia consociata, assembly GCF_042432755.1. NCBI lineage: Bacteria > Pseudomonadati > Pseudomonadota > Betaproteobacteria > Burkholderiales > Oxalobacteraceae > Massilia > Massilia consociata. The sequence continues at coordinate 271,099 of NZ_JBHLWP010000011.1, read as the reverse complement.
CCCGGAACGCCCGGACCGCAGTCTGGGCAAAGGCCACGGCATCGACGCCCTCGGCCCGAGCGACATTTCCGACACCGGCAGCGACGTGATGGGCGGCCCCGGCTTTGCCGAAGCGCTCGACCCCGACCAGACGCTCGACTTCGACGAAGGCACCACGTCGGACCTGGAAGCCAGCCACGCCGACGGTACGGCCGGCCCCGACGTTGGCGATGCCAATTTCTCGGGCGACAGCGACATGGGCGGCACCGGCGAGCGCGCCGCTGCCGGGCGCGACACGGTGGCCAAGGACGGTGCCGACATCGACACCGACCAGGTCGTGTCCATCCCCGATCTTCCGCTGACCGAGGAGGACACCGACTTCTTATCGAGCAAACCTCCGGGACAGGGAGAAGGCCGCTAGCAGCGCGCCGCCGCCCACCAGGGCGGTGGTCCAGGGCGACGTGCGCAGGCTGGCCTGGGTGTACAGGCTGCGCTCGTGCACGGTGCGCTGCATGCCCTCGCGCTGGCGCAGCTCGGTCGAGGGATCGGGCTTGTACAGTGCGTCGCGGCGGTTCGGCGCGGACGGGCGATCCGACTTCTGCTGCTTGAACATGGCGGCCCTCATGAAGTAGTCGGTCAGGCGCGGCATCGCTTTCGAACCGGCCGAGATCATCTTCGAGGCGCCGCCCGCGAAGATGTCGCGCTTCGGATGCTCGGCGCAGTACAGGATGGCTTCGGCCACGACTTCCGGCGCGTAGATCGGCGGCGGCAGGGCCGGTTCCATCTCCATGTAGTTCCTGGCGTGCACCGCGAACATCGTGTCGATCGCGGCGGGTTTCACCAGCGTGACCTGGACCGGCGCGCCTTCCTTTTCCATCTCCATGCGCAGCGCATCGGTGAAGCCTTTCACCGCATGCTTGGACGAGGCGTACATGCCTTGCAGCGGGACCGCGCGCTCCGACACTTCGCTGCCGATGTTGATGATGGCGCCGCCGCCGCGGTGCTTCATGCGCCGCACGGCTTCCAGCGAGCCATTGACCGTGCCCCAGAAGTTGGTCTGGAACAGGCGGTGGTGGTCCTCCGGCTTGACTTCCTCGAGACGGCCGAAGATCGAGATGCCGGCATTGTTGACCCAGGTATCGATGCGGCCGAAGCGCGCGATGGCCTTGTCGCCGATCTTCGCGACGTCGTCGATGTCGCCGACATCGGCGGCAACGGTCTCGACCATGACGCCCTTGCTGCGCAGCTCGTCCGCCAGCTCGTCGAGCGCTTCCTTGCTGCGCGCCGCCAGCACCAGGCGCGCGCCGCGCGCAGCCGCCATGCGGGCCGTGGTCAGGCCGATGCCGCTCGTGGCGCCGGTGATGACCATGACCTGGTCGTGGAGTTTCCGGAGTCTGATTGCCATAGTGTGATCCTTTTCAAGGTGGGTGAAGAGGACTGCCGGCGGCGTCCAGCCGGGACGGCAGGCCAGGATGATGAACGATCGCTATCCTAGCCCGGCTGGGGAAATCGGGGATTTCGGTTGGGGTGGAGCGAGGCGGCGCCGCGCGCCAGGGGCGTTCGAGGTGCCGGGCCGCCGTACACAACTTATTTCCGGAGGTAGATCTGGTCGAACAGGCCGCCATCCGCAAAGTGCGCCTTCTGCGCCTGCGTCCAGCCGCCCAGCTCGGTGATCGGGAACAGCTTGATGTTAGGGAACTGCGACGCGTACTTCTTCGCGTGGCGCTCGACCACCGGGCGGTAGTAGTTCTTGGCGACGATTTCCTGGCCTTCGTCGCTGTACAGGAACTCGAGGTAGGCCTGCGCCACCTTGCGGGTGCCGCGCTTGTCCACGATCTTGTCCACCACGGCGACCGGCGGTTCGGCCAGGATGCTGATCGAGGGCGCGACGATCTCGAACTTGTCCGGGCCCAGTTCGCGCAGGGCGAGCAGGGCTTCGTTCTCCCAGGCAAGCAGCACGTCGCCGATGCCGCGTTCGACGAAGGTGGTGGTGGCGCCGCGCGCGCCCGAATCGAGCACCGGCACGTTCTTGTACAGCTTCGCCAGGTAATCCTTGGCCGTCGCCGGCGAGCCGCCAGGCTGGCGCAGCGCATAGCCGTAGGCGGCCAGATGGTTCCAGCGCGCGCCGCCCGAGGTCTTCGGGTTGGGAGTGATCACGGCTACCCCCGGCTTGACCAGGTCGCCCCAGTCGCGGATCTGCTTCGGATTGCCCTTGCGCACCAGGAAGACGATGGTCGAGGTGTAGGGCGAGCTGCGGTGTGCCAGGCGCTGCTGCCAGCCGTGCGCGATCAGGCCTTTTTCGCTGATAGCATCGATGTCATAGGCCAGTGCCAGCGTGACGACATCGGCCGACAAGCCGTCGATGACGGCGCGCGCCTGCTTGCCGGAGCCGCCGTGCGACTGCTTGACCGTGACGGTGTCGCCGGTCTTGGCTTTCCATTGGCGGGCAAAGGCGGCATCGACTTCCTTGTAGAGCTCACGGGTCGGGTCATAGGACACGTTGAGCAGGGTGATGTTTGCCGCGAAGGCGGGGGCGGTGTTTGCCAGCAGCGTGATGGCAGCCAGCGAAGTCAGGAAGGTTTTACGCAGCATTTTTCGTTCTCTCAGGGGGAGTTTGGAACCTGTAGCGTACGGTCCGGTTCCCCTGAAAGGAACGAATTTATTCGCTTAACAATATGCGCTTTTTAGCGTAGCGGCGCCAAGCCTGCACCTGCGCCTGCGCCGCACCTGCGCTTGTACAGGCATTCGCCTCAGCGCGCCTTCGACAGGATCAGCAGCCAGCGACGCAGCAGCAGGATTTCGACGTGGCCGGCATCGACACCGGTGTCGCACTCGATGACCGGGTTCACTGCGTAGAAGCGCTTGCGGAAATCACGGGTGACCCGGAGTTCGCGGCGGCCGATGCGCAGCATAAAAGGGACGGGTGCATATTCCAGGCCGAAGGAGCTGTTCAGAGTGGTCATGGTGGTTTCCTTTTATTAAAATCGTTGGAGTGAGTAAAGAATAACACAACTACTGTATAAATCTACAGGTACTGTGTGGATATACAGTAATTTTTTATCTGTGTGGTTTTTTCGCTAATTGACCGCACATCAAGGCGCATGCAGAACAACATTCCTTCCCAACACAATCGCTTCCACCGCTTCGCTGCGGCCCGCTTTTCGCCCGAGGGCGCATACGGCCTGCACCTGACTGCCGGCGTGGCGATGCTCCTCATTGCCACCGCCGTCTTCGCCCACCTGGCCGGCGCAGTCGTGGCCGGGGCGCCGCTCACCCAACTCGACGCGGAGCTGGCCAGCTGGCTGCACCAGCACGCCCGTGCCAACGACGCATTGCGGCAATCTCTCCTGGTAATCACGCACATCCACAGCACGCCGGGCATCCTGGGCCTGGCGCTCGCGGCCGGCATCTGGCTGTACCGCAAGGGGCACCGCTACTGGCTAATGGCGCTGGCCAGCGCGGTGCCGGGGGGACTGGTTCTGAACGTGCTGCTCAAGCACACCTTCGCGCGTGCGCGGCCGCATTTCGCCGAGCCGCTGCTGGAGCTCACGACCTACAGCTTCCCGAGCGGGCACGCGCTGGGCGCGACGGTGGTGTACGGCTTCCTGGCCTGCTATGCGGCGCGCCATGCACGCTCGTGGGCGGGCAGGGTGCTGGCCTTCGTGCTGGCGATTGCGATGGTGGCGACGGTCGCGTTCTCGAGGATGTATCTTGGAGTTCACTACCTGTCCGACGTGCTTGCGGGTGCGGCCGAGGGCTGCGCCTGGCTGGCGATCTGCATCGCGGGGGCGGCCACGCTGAACCGGCGGCGGCGGGCGCGCGAGCGGCGCGCCGGCAGGCCGGCCGGGCACCAGGAAATCTGAAGACTGAACCAACCCCCGGGTTGCTGATCGAGGAAAACGGATGCGCACGCTCGTACACCTGTCGGACCTGCATTTCGGACGCGTCGACCACGCGCTGCTGGACCCGCTGCGCACGCTCATCGAGCGCATCGGGCCGGACGTGCTGGTGGTGTCGGGCGACCTGACCCAGCGCGCGAAGGCGGAACAGTTCGAGGAGGCGCGCGCCTGGCTCGACACCTTGCCGGGCCCGCAGATCATCGTGCCGGGCAACCATGATATTTCGCTGTACAACGTGTTCCGCCGCTTCGTGAAGCCTTTGGCGCGCTACAAGCGCTACATCACCGAGGACCTCGCGCCGTTCTACCTCGACGACGAGATCGCCGTCATCGGCGTGAACACGGCGCGCTCGCTGACCATCAAGGACGGCCGCGTGAGCCACGAGCAGATCGCCGCGGTCCGCCGGCAGCTGGCCGGCCTGCCGCCGGACGTCACGCGCATCGTCGTGGCCCACCATCCCTTCGACCTGCCCGGGCATTTCGAGGAGCGCGACCTGGTCAACCGGGCGCCGCTGGCGATGAAGGCGTTCGCGGAATCGGGCGTGGACATCCTGATGGGGGGCCATATGCACGCCAGCCATGCCGGCAGCACGGCGGCGCGCTACGAGATCAGCGAGTATGCCGCACTGGTGGTGCAGGCCGGCACGGCCACCTCGACCCGCGGGCGCGGCGAGGTGAACTCGTTCAACGTGGTGCGGATCGAGCCGCTCAAGGTCGAGATCGACCGCTACGGCTGGGACGTGGTGCACAGCCATTTCGAGCTCGTGGCCACCGAGAAGTTCATGCGTGCCGGCGCCGTGTGGACGCCGCATATCGACGGCCTGATGGCGGCCGGGCTGTAAGCGCAGCGAGAATCGCAGGGCGGGCACGAAAACCTGCCTGCCTACGCATTAGATCCAGTACTCGGCCAGGCGCCCGAGGAACTCGCGGATGCGGTCCTTCCACGGCCGGTTGCGCCACTGTTCGAGCGTGACCTCCTTCGAACTGCGCAGGTCTTCGTTGAACGCGGCTTCCATGTCGCGGCCGAAGATCGGGTCGAGCACGACCACGTTCAGCTCGTAATTGTGGATGAAGCTGCGGCGGTCGATGTTGGCCGAGCCGATGGTCGACCACACGCCGTCGATCACCGCCGTCTTGGCATGCAGCACCGCCACCTGCAGCTGGTAGATCTTCACGCCGCCCGACAGCAGCTGCTCGAAGAAGGCCTGGCCGGCGTGCTTGATGAAATCGTGGTCCGACACCCCCGGCAGCACCAGCTTGACGTCCACCCCGCGCCTGGCGGCCGCCACCAGCGCGTCGACGATCTGCTGGTCCGGCACGAAGTAGGCCGAGGTGATGTGGATCGAACGCTTCGCTTCGTTCATCGCCACCATCAGCGCCTTGTAGATTTCCGAGTCGCGGTCCGGGGTCGTCGCCAGCACGCGCATCACTTTCTCGCCGACCGGGGCCAGGCGCGGGAAATACTCGGCCTGCGGCAGCTCGCCCGCATCCTGGCGCACCCAGTTGTCGATGAAGGCATATTGCAGGGCAGCCACGGCCGGGCCCTCGATGCGGATGTGGGTGTCGCGCCAGCCGACTTCCTCTTCCTTGACGGTGTCGGGCTTCTTGCGCGAGCGGAACAGTGAGCTGTTGGCGTACGACTCGCTGATGTTGATGCCGCCGGTGAAGCCGATCTTGCCGTCCACCACCATGATCTTGCGGTGGTCGCGGTTGTTCAGCCGCCAGTAGCCGCGGCGCTCGACCGGATTGACCGGATTGAAGATCAGCACGTTGACGCCCGCCTCGCGCAGGCGCTGGAAGAAGGCGGGCGGCGTCGTCAGCGTGCCGACGCCGTCGGCGATGATGTTGACCACCACGCCCTGGCGCCGCTTTTCCATCAGCAGTTCGGCGAACTGCAGGCCGATCGGGTCCTGGTCGAAGATGTAGGTTTCGAGGTTGATCGAGCTCCTGGCATCGCGCGCCGCCGCCATCATCTCGCGCATGGTGGCCGGACCGTCGAACAGCAGCGTGACCTGGTTGCCCGGGATCAGGGGCGCGCCGGTCGCCTGCTCCTCGAGCAGCGCCAGCTGTTTCAGGTCGGCGGTGGCGCTGGCCCAGCGCTTGCGCAGCAGCTGCGCGGCTTTTTGCGGCTCCAGCATGCCACGCGGCATGGCCACCGTCGGCGTTGCCTTGTGCGCGCTGTCGGGCAACTTGCCGGCGTCGGGCAGGCTCTTGCACGAGGCAACCACGCACAGGAAGGCAAGGAACGCAAGGATGGTGGTCAGGCGCTTGTTCTTCATTTCGTATCCCTCACGATGAGTTCGGTACTACTGAAAGGCTGGTCTTTTGGCCCGAGGAAGAAATTGATCGGCGAAGCCAGCAGGCGGCGGCCCATGGCCCGGATCAGGAGGATGCCGCGCTTGAAGCGGATCTTGCGGGCGCGTAGCGCCACCCACAGCGCCAGGCTGAAGCTGACGATCAGGTTCACCGCGCCGATGAGGAACACGCCGGCCGCGGCGTTGAGGATGGCCTCGAGCGGCAGCCGGTGTTCGAGGCCCACCAGGGCGGTGGCGAAATTGGCGGTCGAGAAGGTCACGTGGCGAATGTCGAGCGGCAGGCCCAGCAGGAAGCCGACGAAGCCCGTCATGCCGAGCATGAAGCCGAAGAAGAAGTTGCCCATCAGGCCGCCGAGGTTGTCCTCGACATAGTTGGCGAAGCGTCCGAGGCGCGCCTCTCCCAGCAGGCGGCGCAGTGCGCGCAACTGGCGCACGCGCTGGCCCATGCGGGTGTAGAGCGCCTTGTTGTCGTAGTAGCCCGAGACCAGGCCCGCCACGAACAGCCAGACGCCGGCGATCGCCGCATAGAACAAGGCGGGGCCGTGCAGGGGATCGATGTCGGCCAGCAAGTGGTGCGCCTTGGCCGGGTCCACCATGTGGCTGCCATTGATGGCCTTGTAGCCGACCGCGATCGCCCAGGCGACTGGGAAGGCCAGCACGACGTTGCCGAGCACGGCCACGATCTGGGTCCGGAACACCTTGTTGACCAGCTCGGCCAGGCTGTCGACGTCGAGCCCGCGCCCGTTCTCGGCCCGCTGCAAGGAGGCGGCGATGTGCTGGGCCGTCATGGCGGGCTGCTTGGTCGCGACCGTAAAGTGCAGCACATAGATCAGGATGAAGCCCAGCGAGTAGTTCAGGCTGAACAGGAAGGCTTCCACCAGCGGTGCGATGTGCAGGTAGCCCAGCATGATCTTGAACATCGCCATGAAGCCGACGATGAAGCCGGCGCCGGCGGCCGAGACGAACATGTGGCGCAGGGCGCGCCGGGTCTCGGCAATGTAGTGCTCGCCGGTGCGGCTGGCGTTTTCGGTGACATTGCGTGCGAGCAGGTCGGCATTGTCCTGCAGCAGGCCGCGAATCTTGTATTTGGTGTTGTGCGCCTCGATCAGCTCCTCGGCCAGCGCGATCGCGGCCAGGCGGCGGTCGCTTGCCACCGGCCGCGCCGGGCTGGTGGCACTGGCGGCGCTGGCGGCGCGATTGGCCAGCGCTTCCAGGTCGACGGTCGGGGCCGACGGCAGCTCGCCGCTGACATCGACCAGGTAGAGCAGTTTGTGCAGGCGGTTGATGCTCTGCTGCAGCGCCACCAGCAGGTAGGTGAGGGCCACGCTGGTGCCGGAGCTGAGGGAGCCGCGGCGGATCCTGGCGACGACGCCGGCGCACTGGTCGAGCATCACCAGCAGGTGGCGGGCCGGTTCCGGTTGCTCGAGCTGGCCGTCGAGGTAGCGGGCGTATTCGTCGAGGTAGCGGTTGGCCTCGATGTTCTGCATCAGGAAGGGCGAATCGAAATTCTCGATGTCGCTGTAGCTGTGCACGAGGCGCGGCTCCAGGCCCAGCGCGCAGATGCGGCAGGACAGGGTGCGGATCGCATCGAGCAGGCCCATCAGGGTGACGTAGCGCGCCCTGTCGGGCGTCGCGTCCTGCGGCGGCGGGGCGTTGGCGATGACGTCGAACAGGTCCATCCAGTCGGCGTTCGGCACCAGGCGGATCCATTCGTAATCGTTCTCGGCGTACAACACCTGGTTGAGGGCGTCCGACAGGTACAGGTCGTTGAGGGCCGGCGGCAGGAAGCGGTAGGTAATGCGGCGCTTGAGCTCGGTAACGAAGCCATCGTTCGACAGGATGCCGATGTCGCTGTACAGGCTGGTGTGGCGGCGGGTCTCGAGGATTCGCGTGATGTAGGCGCGCAAGGACCATGCCTGCTCCGGGTTGCCCTTGAGCAGCTGAGTGAGGGTACGCACGGCTTCGCCCGGGTCGTCCGGTTTTTGCCAGACCCAGCGATTGCGTGGGCGCAGGCATTCGACCAGGTCGACCAGGAGGTCGATACGGTCGCTAGTGGGATCGATCCGTTCGAGAATGGCGAGCATAAGTAATGGTGAGCTTGTAAAGCCGTAGTGTACGCGAGGCGCGGAGGAAACATGGTTAGCCACCGAACAATGGCCTGCGCAGACTGGCAGCGGCGGTTCGCGGTACACTGGCATGCTCTGTCATACGAATTAAAAGAGGATGCATGTACCTGACTTACTACAATGGCCAATGGACTGAAGGCAATGTGCCGCTCTACGGCGCGATGGACCACAGCCTGTGGCTGGGCTCGTCCGTGTTCGACGGCGCCCGCGCGATGCGCGGCAAGCTGCCGGACCTGCGTCCGCACCTGGAGCGCGTGATCGCGTCGAGCGAGAAACTGGGCCTGCGTTGCCCCTTGAGCGTGGCCGAGATGGAAGCGCTGGTGCGTGAAGGCGTGGCGAAGTTTCCGGCCGACGCCGAGCTCTACATCCGCCCGCTGGTGTTCGGCACCGAGGGCTTCCTGATCCCGGTGGCCGAGGCCAGCCAGTTCGCGCTGACGCTGTTCGATGCGCCGCTGCCGCCGTTCGCCGGTTTTTCCGCCTGCCTGTCGACGCTGCGCCGCCCGCAGCCGGACATGGCGCCGACCGACGCCAAGGCCTCGGCCCTGTACGCCAACTCGACCCGCGCGATGCGCGAAGCCAAGACGCGCGGCTTCGACCAGGCGATCATGCTCGACGCCGACGGCAACGTCGCCGAGTTCGCGTCTTCGAACCTGTTCATCGTGGCCGCAGATGGCGCAGTGGTCACGCCCAAGCTGAACGGCACCTTCCTTGCAGGCATTACCCGTGCGCGCGTGATCGCACTGCTGGCAGCGGAAGGCGTGCAGGTGCAAGAGCGCAGCGTGGCGCCGGAAGAACTGCACACGGCAAGCGAGATCTTCAGCACCGGCAACTACGGCAAGGTAACCCCGTGCACCCGCTTCGAGGACCGTACGCTCGACGCCGGCCCGGTGGCGCGCCGCGCGCGCGAGCTGTACCTGGCCTTCACCGAAACCACCTGACCCTTCGGGTGGGCCGTAGGGTGGACGGCATGGCCGGACACCCTACGACGGCGATCCGTTCGATTGCCCGAGTTCCTCGCGCAGGAACTGCAGCAGGATCACCGTCTTGGCGTCCCGGATGCTGCCTTCCTTCACCTGCCTGAACGCCTCGTCGACGTCCATTTCCAGGACCTCGATGTCCTCGCCTTCCTCCTGCTTGCCGCCGCCTTCGTCCTTGCGGTCGCGCTCCTCGTATTCGCCAAGGAAGCAGTGCACCGTTTCCGTCAGCGACGAGGGATTCGGAAAGAACTCGATCACCTTGCGCAGGCCGCGGGCGCGAAAGCCGGTCTCCTCGCACAACTCCGCGCGTGCGCGCCGGTCGGGATCGGCATCGTCAAGCATGCCGGCGGGGACTTCGATCGTGAAGCCGTCATGGCCGGCGAGGTGGGCGCCGATGCGGAACTGGCGCGTCAGCAGGACCGTGCGCCGGCTGCTGTTGTATAACAGGACCGCCGTGCCGCCGGCGTTGTTGTAGACCTCGCGGGTCTCCTGCTGCCAGTTGCCGTCGCGGCGGCGCTGGTCGAAGGTGATCTTTTTCAGCGGGGCGTAGTCGTCGGAGAGCGTTTGTTCCTTGACGATACGGATGGGGTCGTCTTGCATGGGGCCTCCTTGGGATGGAGGGATGATACCGGTGGCGGGGAACGCGGCGCGCGCCGAAGGTCTCGCAACACGAGGTCCCGGCCTTCGCCGGCGCGACGTTCGTCGTGCACCACGCGTGCAAACGAGGAACCGGGAAACAAAAAAAGCCGCCAGGCTCTCGCCAGGCGGCTTCCCTTCAAACTACCGGTTCAAGCAATCAGAACTTGTAGCTTGCGCTCACGCGGAAGTAACGGCCCATTGCGTTGTGCAGCTGGGTGTTGAAACCTTCGGTCGAGTAACGCGGATCGTACGGCGCCGCGGTGTCGAACAGGTTCTTGATGTTGGCCGACAGGGTCCAGTTCTTGAAGCCGGTGTACGCGTACGCGACGTTGAACGTGGTCCACTCCGGCACCGAGCAATCGCTCACCCAGTTGCTGAACTTTTCCAGGCCGCCCAGGCTGTAGGCGCCGGCCGGCTGGCCCTTGCCGTAGTGGCAGTACGGCACCGGGTAGGTGACGTAGTTGTCGGTGCGGCGCAGCAGCGAGACCGGCGAGACGAAGTCCACCGAACCGGTGACCGAGTGCGCGGCGCGGGTCCAGTTGGTCGACAGGCTGGCGCGGTGGCGCGGGATGTCGCCCACCGTGATCGCCCAGTCCGAATAGCCGCCGGAGGTGCCGACCACGTTGGCTTCACGTTCGCCCGGACGCTCCGAGCGCTTGAAGGTCAGCGCGTAGGACCAATCCAGCTTGGTGGTCAGGCGGCCGTTGTCGCCCAGGTTCAGGCGGTGCGCCACTTCGAAGTCCAGGCCCGAGGTCTCGGTTGCGCCCTGGTTCACGTAGTAGCGGTTGACCGCGTTGACCGGGCCGGTGCCCGGGATCGGACGGCCGTTGGCGTCGACCAGGAAGTTGGCCGGGTTGGTGTCACGCACGGCCAGGTTCGGGTACAGGTCCGGGTGGTCGATCACGTAGCCGGCCGACAGCAGGGCGGTTTCGTCTTCCTTGCGGATCTTGTAGTAGTCGACCAGGATGTCCAGGTTCTTGGTCGGGGCGATGATCGCGCCGAACGAGAAGCTCTTCGAGGTTTCCGGCTTCAGGTCCGGGTTGGCCTTCGACATCGACGAGATGCGGCGCGAGCAGTCCGAGGTGTCGCCGCCTGGCAGCGGGTTCTTGCCGTCAGGGCAGCGCACGGTGTCGGTGACGGTCGAGAACGACTGGACGCCGCCTTCGGCGATCTGCGACAGGGCCGGGGCGCGGAAGCCTTCGGCGTACGACGAACGGAAGGTCAGCTTGTCGTTGACGATGAACTTGGCGCCCACTTTCGGCACGAAGGAGTTTTCGGTCGGGTACTTGTCGTAGCGGCCGGCGAAATCCATTTCGAAGTTCTTCGTGAACGGGGTACGCACCTCGACGAAGGCCGACTTGACCATGCGGCTGCCGTCCACCAGCGAGTTCGCCAGGCCGAGGATGTTGCCGGTCTGGGTCTGGTAGTCCGGGGTCATCGACAGCTTTTCCTGGCGGATTTCGCCGCCGAAGGCCAGGCCGATGTCGCCGCCGGCGAGCTGGCCGATCGTGGTCGATGCCTTGGCGTCGAGCTGGGCAACCTGGGCGTAGCCCTTGTTGACCACGTCGCGTGCCACGGTCGGGTCGGCGGCGGTCTGGGCCAGGGTGCGGTTTTCAAGCAGGATGCGGTCGATGGTCGGGCGGTACAGCATGCCCTTCATGGTCTCGGTACGCTCGCTGCGGTTCAGCAGCACGGCGGTTTCCCAGTCAAACTGGCCGGTGGTGCCCTTCAGGCCGGCCAGGAAGCGGCCCGACTGGTTCACGTTCTTCGAGCCGCCGTTGATGCCGCTGAAGCGGTAGCCCACGGCTGCGCGCGCATCGGTCCACGGGTTGTCCGGATGGCCGGCCGGCAGGATCAGCTGGTAGTCGCTCGGCAGGCCGTTGGTGCGGAACACGGTGGTCGGCGAGGTCGACAGGATGGTCGACGAGTTGCCGGTGTATTCGCGCTCGGTGCGGGTGTAGCCGAGTTCGGTGAACGCGGTGATGTCCGGCGTCAGCTGGAAGGTCAGCTTGCCCAGCAGGTTGGCGTCGTTGCCCTTGCTCTGCGACTCGTAGTTGTTCCACACGTCGTAGTTGCAGAAGGTGCGGCCGTTCAGGATCGAGGTGGCCGACAGGTTGTGCTTGTCGCGGTTGCCGGTGACCTGGTTGGCCGGATCGCAGCCCAGGCGGTTGACGATGCCGGCGCTGTTGGCCAGGGTGGTCGAGAAGTTACGCGCGCCCGGGGTGCGCTCGCGGAAGAAGAACGGCTGATCCGAGACGTAGCTGCCGTATTCGTTCAGGCGGGCGTTGATGTCGGCGTACATGTGCTGCTTGACGTCGCGGGCGTCGCGGATCGCGGTGCGGTCGCGCGAGGCGATGTCGAAGCTGAAGAACGCGTTGTAGCGGTCTTCGTCGAGGTCGCCGAAACCGAGCACGCCCGACACGTTGCGGCGGGCGAATTCCAGGTTGTCGTTGGCGCTGGCCGAGGCGGTCAGCTCCTTGCCCTGGTAGTTGCTCTTGGTGATGAAGTTGATCACGCCGGCGATCGCGTCGGAGCCGTACACGGCCGATGCGCCGTCCTTGAAGATCTCGACGCGCTCGATGGCCGACACCGGGATGGTGTTCAGGTCATACACGGCCGACTTGCCCTGGTTCGGGTCGGCGTAGGCCGAGGCGGTGATGCGGCGGCCGTTGAGCAGGACCAGGGTCGAGGACGAGCCGAGACCGCGCAGCGAGGCGGTCGAGGCGCCTTTCGAGAAGCTGCCGTCCATGATGTCGTTCGAGGTACCCGAGCCGAAGGCCGGGATGGAATGCAGCAGTTCCGAGACGGTGTTGGCGCCGGTGGCGGCGATCTGCTTGGCATTCAGGGTGGCGACCGGCGAGGAACCTTCCTTGTCGGCGCGCTTGATGTTCGAACCGGTCACATAGACCTTCTGGACCGGTGCGGCGGTCGGCACTTGTTGCGCGGCTTGCTGGGCAAAAGCGGCGTTGGAGCCTGCCAGTGCCACGGCGACAGCGATGACGCTGCGCTTTACTACGAGTTGCTGCTGCTTAGACAAAATATCTCCGAAACTTCTGAACCACGGCCGCCCTTAGTAGGAGGCGGCGTTAGATTGTTTGTTGATCACATCTCCAGCGAAGTGTGAATATTCACCGGAGGGCAACATCAGAGCATTTCGGGCAAACAAAAGTCAAATCTGTTTGGTAAATTGTTTGTCAATTACAACACCCATGAGCATTATTCATGGTCAATACCCACATGCGTTATGGATGAGAAGCGAATGCATAAGAAATTCTTATGCATGGGGCAAGAAAAAGGCCGGCAAAGCCGGCCTCTTGTCTAGACGGGTGTGAGAATCTCACACCCGCCGGGTGGTGCAAGCCTGGGTGACGATCAGCCCGGAGCGCGTTCGGCGACGTAGATCTCGACGCGGCGGTTGCGTGCACGGCTCGTTGCATCGCTGTTCGACGCGATCGGTTCGCGCGAACCGCGGCCTTCGATGGTGATGCGGTTCGGGTTGACGCCGCGGCTTGCCAGGTAGTCGCGGGTGCGCGCCGCGCGGTCCACCGACAGCGGCTGGTTGATGGCATCGGTACCGGTGTTGTCGGTGTGGCCGATGATCACCACGGTGGTGGCCGGATTTTCCTGCAGCGTGCTGGCGAAGCGTTGCAGCACCGGCTGGAAGTTCGGCTTGATGTCGGCACGGCCGGTGTCGAACGAGACGTCGCTCGGGATATCGAGCTTCAGGCGGTTGTCGGCAGTCTGGCTGACCTGCACGCCGGTGCCGCGGGTAGCCTGTTCCATGGCCTGCTTCTGTGCTTCCATGCGCTGCGACCAGACGTTGCCGGCGACGGCGCCGAGGGCGCCGCCGATCGCCGCGCCCTTGGCAGCGCGGCTGCCGCCGCCGCCGCTGGTGGTGGCGCCGATGATCGCGCCCAGGCCGGCGCCGATGCCCGCGCCCTGCGCGGTGCCGCGCTGGGTCGGGCTCATGTCGGCGCAACCGGTGGCGGTCAAGGCGACGAGGGTGGCTGCAACAGCCGATTTGGTCAGTTTGGTGTACATGGTGGTTCTCCTTAAATCAAAAATCCGTTTCGGAATCGCACCCGTCAGGGCGCGACTGCGAAACGGATCGGGGTGGTACAAACATTAAGTGCGTATTATATGCCCCGTCCGCGTCCGCTGATGAGGCGCACCAGGACCATGATCACGGCGACGACCAGCAGGATATGGATGAAGCCGCCGATGGTGTACGAAGTCACCAGGCCCAGCAGCCACAGCACGATCAGGATGACAGCAATTGTATACAACATGATAAACCTCCCTGGAATCACGCACTTCGGCGTCGTGATTCCAGTATCCTGCTGTCTATTGCTGGCCTCTGTACGATGACGAACACTTGCCAGTCAGGCGCAGCTTTTCTCCTTGCGCAGGCCCGGGATCCATCCCATGAAACCCATCAGGCCGGTCACCCCGATCAGGCAGGTGACGATGCCGCCCGCAACCAGGAACACCACGTCGTGCGGCTGCAGCCCGCCCGCCGGGTCTTCGCTCGGAGGATGGGCCGACAGCAAGCCGAAGCTCGCCACGACCAGACCCCAGATGATGATGCCGATCCACGCCATGCTGTTCATGATGCTCCCCTTGAATGCTTATTGTCTGCACCGCACGCCGCTTTGTAGCGTGGTTCCATTGTCGGGCTAGCTCATCCATTGATCCGTGCGCCACCGCACATTGCGCATTAGAAAATTAATCAAATGAAACAAGGCCAGGACCCTTGCGGTGTCCCGGCCTTGTGCTTGGGAAGCGAACGATCAGGCGACCGAACGCAGGCGGCCGTTGACGATGCGGACACGGTCGCCGTTGCGCCATGCCGGCGGGCTGCTCTGGCGGAAGGTGCGCAAGGTGCCGTCGTCGAGGCGCACCCGGATTTCGTAGCTGGTCGTGGCCTTCATGTTGCCTTCGACCTGGTTGCCGACCACGGCGCCGCCGATGGCGCCGGCAGCAGTGGCGATGGTGCGGCCGCTGCCGCCGCCGACCTGGTTGCCCAGCAGGCCGCCGATCACGGCGCCGCCTGCCGCACCGAGCCCGCTGCCTTCGGCGCGCTGCGTGATGGTGCGAACCGATTCCACATTGCCGCAGTTCGAGCACCAGTTGCGGCCGGTATCGGCAGCGGCAACCTCCACCGGCTTCTTCCTGGCCGGCTTGGCCGCCGGCGCCGGTTCCTCATGGACGGTGGCAGGGGCGGCTGCCATTTGCTGCGCCGGGTAGGCCGGGGCGGGCTGCTGGGCGGCGTAAGCCTGGCCCTGCATGCCCGGCTGCACCGGATAGGCCGGTACGCTACCGGCCGGCGCCTGCGCATAGCCCGGCGCCATTTGTTGCGCGGGCAGGGCGGCCATGGTGCCGGGGACCGCGCCCGGGACGGCTTGCGGCGCCGCCGGAGGCAGGGTCGAGGCCAGCGCCTGGCGCTCGGCTTCGCTCAGCTGGCGCTCGGCATTGCCGCCGACGGAATTCGGGATCCAGCCGAGGATCGCCGCCGTGCCTACCAGGCAGAACAGCAGGACCGCGAGCGCGGCCAGGATCATCAGGGGATGCATCCGGCCCCGGGTGGCGGGAGTAGGGGAGGTGTTCATGGTGCGTCCTTTCGGAGGGAGTCTTGTCGGGCCCGGCACTACGGTTCCGGGCGGCCTGTTCATTGACAGATTGTCCACAGGAACAACACCCGGTTCCGTGCGTCACCGTACATACTCGCTCGCGTGGGCACGGTTACGCTGGCCGAAATTGTTTGCAAATGTATCCGGTCCACCAGGGCAAATAAATTGACCAGAAGCCAGCTGGTTTGCGCCATGCAATCCAACCGCGAGAATCCGATGAACCACGCCGCACCGCCGCCGATCGCCGAGCACAACAGTAACCTGCTGCTGGCCGCGCTGCCCCCGCAGGAGCTTGCCCGGATCCTGCCCTTGCTCGACCCGGTCAAGGTCGAGGCGGGCGATGTGCTGTGCGAAGCCGGGGATCCGCTGCGCACCATCTACTTTCCCCATGACTGCCTGATCTCGCTGATGGGCGTGGCGGGCGGGCGCATGACGCTCGAGGTCGGGCTGGTCGGGCGCGAGGGCATGGTCGGCGCCACCGTCGCGCTCGGGCACGACACCGCCCAGGTGCGCGCCATCGTGCAGCGTTCCGGCAGCGCCAGCCGGATGGACAGCGTGCGCTTCCGCGCCGAGGTGGCGCGCAACACCACGCTGCAGCGGGTCCTGTACCGCTACACCGACACCCTGCTGGCGCAGGCGATCCAGATCGCCGTCTGCAGCCGCTTCCACGTGCTGGAAGCGCGGCTGGCGCGCTCGCTCCTGGTCACCCGCGACCGCCTGCGCTCGGACCGCTTCCACCTCACCCACGAATTCCTGGCCCATGCGCTCGGCGTGCGCCGGGTCGGCGTGACCAAGGCCGCCAGCGCGCTGCAGCAGCAGGGCCTGATCAACTACAGCCGCGGCAACATCGAGATCCTCGACCCGGAAGGCCTGGCGGCCGCCTCCTGCACCTGCTACGAGATCGTACGCGAGGCCGGTGCGCTGCCGGTGCATGGCGCCTTCGTCTGAGCCCGGCAGGCGTGCGCGAGCCGCCGGGACTCCCATCCTATAATCAATTTGTTAATGTCAGGATGGTGACCGATGGCTGCTGAACCGACACATGCCCATACCCATTGGCAGGCACGCGATGCCGAGGCCTTCACCGAGCTCATGCTCGCGAAGACCCGGCAATACGGCGTCATCTTCTATGACGCCGCCCTGCGCGTCACCGGGTGGAACGAAGCGGCGGCCTTCATCACCGGCTGGACGGCACAGGACGTCATGGGCCAGCCGACCGCGCTCCTGTTCACGCCTGGCGACCGCGAGCGCAGGCTCGACGAACACGAGGCGCGCACCGCCGAAATCGTCGGCGTGGCCGAGGACGAGCGCTGGCACATGCGCAAGGACGGTTCGCAGTTCTGGTCGAGCGGCATGAGCCTGCCCCTGCACCGCGACGCCGCCGGCACGGTGACCGGGTTCGTGAAAGTCTTCCGCGACGCGACCCACCTGCGGGCCCGTACCCGCTACCTGGAGAACGAGCTCAAGGAAAACCAGGCACGCGAGGCGGAAAGGAGTACCTTCATCGGCACCATCGCCCACGAGATGCGCAATCCGCTGTCGCCGCTGAAGTCGGCGCACCAGGTGCTGCAACTGTTCGCCGGCGACGTCGAGCGCAGCCAGAACCCGCTGAAGGTGATCGACCGCCAGCTCGGCTTCCTCGAACGCCTGGTCGAAGACCTGGTGGACCTGACCCGCGTCAAGTCGGGCAAGATGAGCATCGCCTACACCAAGACCGAGCTGCAGGCGCTGCTGCACGAGGCGGTCGACAGCTGCCGTTCGGCCGCGCAGGCGAAAGGGGTGGCCTTCCACCTGTCCTTCCCGGCGGTATCGATCCGGATCGAGGTGGACGACCGCCGCATCCACCAGGTGTTCGTCAACCTGATCAACAATGCGGTCAAGTACAACCATCCGGGCGGGGACGTCTGGCTGACGGCCACCGTCGACCGCACGCACTTCATCTGCTACCTGAAGGACAACGGGCGCGGCATCGCGCCGGACCTGCAGCCGCGCATCTTCGAGGTGTTCACGCAGGCCGAGGGTACCCACGCCGAACGCGGGGCGGGCCTGGGCATCGGCCTGGCCGTGGTCAAGGAAATCATCGCGCTGCACGGCGGAACCGTGGAAGCGCGCAGCGAAGGCGTGGACAAAGGCAGCGAATTCATCGTGCGCATCCCCTTGCGCCCGTTCGCCTAGCGCTTGTTCCGCCGCTTTCGGAGACGCTGCAGCACCAACGAAAAAAGGCCCGGCATGAGCCGGGCCCTGGCGCGTCGCTTCGCCGAAGCTGGGGTTGAAAATCAGTTGGTCTTGCCGACCTGGTTGCCGACCACGCCGCCGACGGCTGCGCCACCGACGGTGCCCACGGCGCTGCCGCCGGTCAGGGCGCCACCGATCACGGCGCCGGCGCCGGCGCCGATCGCGGTGTTCCTGTCCTGCTGGGACATGCCGGCGCAGCCGGTCAGGCCCAGGGCAGCGGTAGCCAGCGTTGCGGTCACAACCAGTTGTTTGATGGTTTTCATGGTGAATCTCCTTTATGGTGGGTTATTTCAGGCGCAGGTCATTCCTGACCGATCGCACGCCTTTGACGGTGCGGGCAACCGATGCAGCGGTCGCCACGCTGTCCGCCGAGCTGACAAAACCACTCAGCTGTACTACGCCTTGCTCGGTCTCGACATCGATCTCCGACAGCTTCAGCGTCGGGTCCCGCACGATTGCCGCCTTGACGCCCGCCGTGATGGTGGCGTCATCGACGAATTGCCGTATGGGTCCGCCGCCGCCCGACATCGCACATCCGCTCATGTTGCCCAGGACCAGCGCGGCCAGCAGGGCAGTGGTGATGCGCAATCGGCTCATGTTGCGGTGTTCCTCGGTGCCTTTGTCGATTCCATGGACACAGCATACTGCTTCGTCGAGAAGTGATGTGTTCGACAACTAACAGTGCTGCAACAATTTCTTATTGTTTAGCGACGCTGGGTCTTGCCCGGCGGCGGCGCGCTCGGCTTCTCGCGGGCCTGGGCCAGCAGGCGCGCGCAATCGCTGTCTTCGCCCGGACCGGTGTTGATCAGGGGAATCAGCGCCGCCAGCGGCGCCACGGCGCCCAGTGCGATGGCGCCCCCCCGCCTTCATCGCCAGCACGCCCTTGTCGACCGACACGTCGGGTTCGCTGAACGGTCCGCGCACGTAGAAGGGCGAGCGCAGCGAGAACAGGCGCAGCTCCTTGGTCTCCGGATTGATCCGCAAGTCCATCTGCTCGTTGGCCAGGTTGATCGTCCCGTTGATGGTGATGAGTGCTTCCCGGGTGTCGATCACGAAGCTGCGCGTGCGCGCAACGCCGTTGGTGACGGCGAAATCGGTGGCCATGCAATTGAGCTGCACCTGCTTGTCGCCGAACAGCTTGGTGATGATGATGTTGCCCACGTTCAGGCCCATCATCTCGAGCAGCATCTTGCTCACCACGCCCTGGTTGATCAGGGTCTTCAGCTCGCCGTTGGAACCGGCCAGCAGGGTGGCCACCGAATTGCCGGTAGCGGTGAGGTTGGCGTCGCCGTTGATGCTGCCGACCGTTGCCTGCAGCTGCTCGATCTTCGGAAACAGCTTCTTGATCTCGATCTTGCGCGCCGTGACCTTGGCCTGGGCCTTGATCGCCTTCGGGCCGTCGCCGGCGCGGCCGTCCAGGCGGATATTGGAACGCACGGTGCCGCCCGCCATCGCGAACTCGATCGGTTCGAGCGTCAGCACGGCATTCTCCATCTTCAGGTGGGTCGACAGCTTGCTGATCGGGAAAGCGGTGTCGCGCACGATGCGGTCGGCGGAGAAGCGCACGTCGGCGTCGAGCCGGTCCCAGCGCTCGGTCTTGAATTCCTCGACCGGCAGCACCTTGCCCGCCGGCTGCACCGCATCGGCGTTGCGCTGGCGCTTGGCCTCGTTCGAATCGGCGCCGATCAGCGGCGCCAGGTCGGTGAACACCAGCTGCTGCGAACGTACGTTGCCCGACAGCCTGGGTCGCGCTGCGCCGGTGACGAATTCCAGCCGGCCGCCGATGTCGCTCGATCCGACCTTGCCCTTGAAGCCGTCGTAGACCCAGCGGTCCGAGCGCTTGCCGTCCTTCTCCTCGCCCAGGGTGCCGGTCAGCCGGCCCGAAGTGGAAAACGGCCCGGTGGTCGGCAGCAGGATGCCGGTGAAGTTGAACAGCTCGCCCATGCTGTTGCCCGCCAGTTCGAGCTTGAGGTCGAGGGCAGCCAGCTTCGACGGCCGCGTCACGGTGCCTTCGACCGCGATCCGGGTCCGGCCCGAACGCAGTTCTGCCTGCACCGGGTAGGGCGTGGTGTGCTGCTTGAGCGACAGCACCGCGCCGACCTTGCCGCCGCCGGTCACCTTGGCGCCGTTGTAGGTGCCGTCGAGCTTCCAGCCGACCCCGTAGCGCGCGTCGTTCTCGAGGGTGTGGACCAGGGCCGTGACGTCGGCCTTGGTCACCGCGTCCTTGACGTGCACCACGCCGTCGGTCAGGACGATGCGGTCGAGGTCGAGGGTCCAGCGCGACTTTTCCTCGTTGCGCTTGAAGGTCCAGTTGTTGCGTTTCTCGTCAAGGCGCAGCAGGTCGACGCGCGGGCCGTCGAAGCGCAGCAGCGGGATGTGGATGGTGCGCGAGAGCAGCGCGAAAGGATTGAGCGAGAACGAGAACTGGCGCGCGCTGCCCATGTCCTGGGCCGGCAGTCCGGCCGGGTTGCCGATGTGGGTGTCGTTGGCAATCAGGTAGGGCCAGGGAATGTGGTCGCGCCAGGAGCGCTGCTCCGGCGCCATCCGCTTGGCCGGGCGTTCCCACTCCACCTCGAGGTTGCCGCGGATCGCGAACGGGCGCTCGATTGCCTCGCTCACTTTTGCATTGATCCAGGGGCGGGCGCGGTTCCAGTCGAAGGTGAGGATGAAGATGATGGCGAGCACGGGGATCGCGATGACGATCCCCAGGATGCTGAGCACTATTTTCTTGCGCGATGTGCGTCGGGCGGGCGACCGGCCCTTCGCCGCCGGCGTCTGGGTCTCGGCCATGGCGGTGCCTCCGTTGTCTGATGTTGTCCGATGGTGTTGGTGGTGCTGTAGTGCTGGTGCTGCCTGGTGGTGCGTGCAGGTGCGTGCAGAAGCTTGATCCTGCGACCCAGCTTAGCGCAAAGCCCGCCGCCGTCAATGTGCGCTGCCTAACGCTCTGCCATTGAGCAGAACGGGGTCGGACGGGCAATGTGCGCCAGCGAACCGAAAGAAAGGCATAACAGGTTTATAACGTTGCTTAGGACATTTCCTCAACAATAAGAAGTGAACCCGGACCCAGGAGAACAAGCATGGACCAACAACGAGCGATGACCCAGCTGGCGCGTGGCCTTGTTGCCGCTGCCGTCGTGGTACTGGCTGGCTGCGCCAGCCCGCAGAAGGCGCCCGCCACCGCCGACGTGGCGGTTTCGCGCAATGCCGTAGAGAACGCGGTTTCGGCAGGCGCCGCCGAACTGGCGCCGGAAGAAATCAACGCTGCCCGCGCCAAGATGATGCGCGCTAACCAGGCGCTGGCCGCCAGGGACTACAAGCTGGCGCGCGAACTGGCGATCCAGGCCCAGGCCGACGCCAAGCTGGCGCAGAGCAAGGCCAATTCGGCCAAGGCAACCGCCGCGTCGAACGCACTGAACGAAGACCTGCGCGTGCTGCGCGAGGAAGTCGAGCGCGCCAATTCGCAGCAGCCGGCCACCCAGCAGTAACGCACACCGCTCCTGCCACGATCCGCCGCGCCGCGCGGCCTCAACAAGAAGAGGACAAGCCCATGAAAACCCGTTCCACGATCTCGCTGCTGGCCGCCGCCGTGCTCGCCGCAGCCTGCGCCACCGCGCCGATCAGCACCCCGACGCTGGATGCGGCGCGCGCCGATTTCGTTGCCGCGAACAACAATCCGCAGGTCTCGCAGTATGCGCCGCTCGAATTCAAGCAGGCCAGCGATTCCCTCGACCAGGCCAATGCCGCCGCCGCGCGCCGCGAAAGCCTGAACGACATCGACCGCCTGGCCTATGTGGCCAAGCAGCGCATCGCCACCGCCATCGAAGTGGCCAAGGCCAAGGCGGCGGAAGCCGATATCGCCAACGCGGCGCAGCAGCGCGACCAGGTCCGCCTCGAAGCCCGTACCGCGGAAGCCGAGCGCGCCCGGCGCGAGGCCGAAGCCGCCCAGGCCCAGGCCGCCCAGGCCCGCATGCAGGCCGAGGCCGCACAGCAACAGGCAGCGGCTGCCCAGCAGCAGAACGCGGCGCTGGCTCAGCGCGCGGCCGCGCTGGAGGCGCTGCTGGTCGAGATGCAGGCGGTCAAGACCGAGCGCGGCTACGTGGTGACGATCGGCGATGTGTTGTTCGCCACCAACCAGGCAAACCTGACACCGAACGGAATGTCGAGCTTGCGCAAGCTCGCCGAGGTCATGGCACAGAACCCGAACCGCACCGTGCTGGTCGAAGGGTTTACGGACAGCACCGGCAGCGCGCAGTACAACCAGGAACTGTCGCAGCGCCGCGCCGAAGCGGTGGCCTCGGCGCTGGCAGGGCTGGGCGTGCCGCGCGAGCGCATCGCCATGCGCGCCTACGGCCAGGCCTTCCCGGTGGCGCCAAACGACACGGCGGCAAACCGCCAGCTCAACCGCCGTGTCGAGATCGTGCTGTCCAACGAGGGCGCGCAGATTCCGCCACGTTCGGCGGGGCGCTGAGCCGGCATTGTTAGGAATACGAGGAAACATCATGGAAGAAAAGACGCACCTGGCGCACGGCTTCGACATCGCGGCGATCCGCCGCGCTGCGGCCAACCTCGACGACGGCGCCGTCACCGAGGGCTACCAGGCCGACCGCGAAGCGGTCATCGCCATGCTCAACGACGCGCTCGCCACCGAATTGCTGTGCGTGCTGCGCTACAAGCGCCATTACTACACGGTGAGCGGTCCCAACACCGGCCACATCAAGGCCGAGTTCCTCGAGCATGCCCAGCAGGAGCAGGACCATGCCGACCGCATCGCCGAGCGCATCGTGCAGCTCAACGGTTCGCCGAACTTCAACCCGGCCACGCTGACGGCGCGCAGCCATGCCGAATACGACGACTCGGAAGACGTGCAGGCAATGATCCGCGCCAACCTGATCGCCGAACGCGTCGCCATCGAATCCTACCGCCAGATGATCGCGGCGATTGGCGACAAGGATCCCACCACGCGCAGCATGCTCGTCGACATCATGTCCGTCGAGGAGGAGCATGCCGACGACATGCGCGACCTGCTGGCCTGAATGTCGACCTGGACACCAGGGCCATTTTTTTACACCACACTACCGGAGTAGAGACCATGCTAGACACCACCCGCAGCAACGCCAAAGCCAAGTACCACGCCTATGAATACGACAGCCATGCGTCGGATGCCCAGTCGGATGTCAAGGCTCTGGTGCGCGACGCCCAGTCGATGCTGACCGCGGCCGCCGCACTGACGGGCGAGAAGGCCGACGAGCTGCGCAACCGCGGCATGGAAATGCTCGACCGTGCGCTGGGCAAGGCCGGCCGCTACCAGGACCAGGCGCTCGAGCGCAGCAAGGAACTGGCACACGAGGCCGATGTCTATGTGAGGGACAATCCCTACCGTACCCTCGTCGTCGCCGCCGGCATCGGCATTGCGCTCGGCATCCTGCTGAGCCGCAAACAATAACCGTTGCCGGGGACTGCCATGGAAAAAAACGATACCGTCGTGCATAACCCCGGCCTCATGGGCGGGATCTCCAGCCTGTTCAAGAGCGTTTTCGGCCTGGCCGTCTCGCGCGTCGAACTGGCCGCGCTCGAACTGGCCGAAGTGCGCAACCATGTCATCACGCTGGTTGCCACCTTCGGCGCAGCCTTGCTCGCGACCTGGTTCGCCATCGCCTACGGCACCGCGACCATCGTGGCGCTGGCCTGGGACGACATGGGCTGGAAGATCCTGCTGATCCTGTTCGTCGTTTTCCTCATCATCACGGGCGTGCTGGTGGCCAAGGGCCTGGCACTCATCAAGCAGGACAAGCTCGGCTTCCCGGCGACGATGAAGGAACTGAAGAACGACCGCGACATGCTGCTCTGAGCGGCGACACGAAGGAGGGGAAACATGCACAATCATGATGGAACGACCGGATTGGCCGGCCACAAGCACAGCACGGACCCGGTGGTCCGCAAGCAGGAACTGCTGCGCGAGGGCGAGTTTTTCCGCACCAGCGTGGCCCATGCGCGGGCGCAGATCCGCCACAGTGCACGCCCCGAGGTGATGCTGCACGGCGTGATCGACCAGGCCACCTGGGCGTTGCGCGCGCGGGCCGATGCCATGCTGAAGCCGACCGGCACCAGCGTCTCGGTGCTGATGCCCTATGGCCTGGCCTTGTTCAACTTCCTGCGCCAGCGCCGTCTCGGCAAGCCGGCAGCCGGAGCAGCGCTGGTGCTGGGCGCGATCGGCTACTACATGAACAAGCGGCGCGCGGTGGCGCAAGGAACGCACCCCGCGGAATGACGCAAGCAGCGCACGACAGACGCGCAAAGACAGAATATGGTGGGGCTTGAGCGGCGTCGCAATCATTGATTGCACGCCGTTTTTTTTATCCGCCTCGCACCTGGGGTGCTTCACCGTACCAGGGGCCGGAACCGGCGGCACCGGCGCTCCTGTCCGCAGCTCAGTCAGTGACGTGACGCTGCAGTGACGTGCGACCCGGATCGGAGCCGCTAGCGGAGAGGGAGTGGTGGGAATCGAGGCAATCGCCGGCGGGCGCAACGGCCGGCCCGGCGGCCTTGACAACTGCTCAGGAGGGCGTCCGGCCCTGTGCTTCTGGTTGCGCTACGGGCTGGGCCTGGGCCGGGTGCCGGGCCTGCTCCCAGGCTTGCTGCATATCGCGTTGATAGATGGCGCGCGCTTCCTTCAAACATGTGCTGCGTTCGGCCGCCGGGGCCTTCCTGCACGCGTTGCGGGCCTCTTGCAGCGCCGCGCCGATTTCCTTGCGCTGGGTGCGCAGGCGGGCCTCGGGGGTGGCGTCTTCGCGCTGCCAGCGCGTCGGGTCGCCCTGGGCAATTTCGCGCACTTGCTGGCGTGCGACGGCGGGGTCGACGATGGCGTCGCCGTTCGTCTGGGCATGGGCGGGCAGGGTGGCGCCAAACAGGCAGATGCATGCCGCGCGCAACACGGTGCCGAGGTGTCGCATGGTTGCCTCCAACGGTGAGCTTGGCAAAGCCGACGCTTGCCGGTGCCATGCCGTGACCGGCTGGTCAGTGGCCGCACGGCCGGCACCGGCACGGGCATGCCGGTAACCCGGACGAACCGGGTGGTGGGTTATGGCCGAAAGCAGGGGCCGGGCAGCAGGGGCGCCGGAGCGCCCACCTGCCGATCCCGGTACGGCCGGCACGATCAATAGCGGTAGACGCGACCGTCGACGATGCGCACGCGGTTGCCCACGCGCAGGTCGTACACGCTGTCCTGGGTCACGGTGCGGTATTCGCCGTTATCCATGCGCACGTTGATCTGGTACAGCTCGTGGCCGCCGCCATCGGCACGGTTGCGCTCGACGTTGTTGCCGATCGCCGCGCCGGCCACGCCGCCCGCAACGGTGGCCGCCGTGCGGCCGCTGCCGCTGCCCACTTGGTTACCGGCCAGTGCGCCAACCACGCCACCCAGGATCGCGCCCGCGCCGCTGGTGCGATTGCCGCCTTGCGTGACCTGGATCGATTCGATCGTGCCATAGCCCATCGACGCGTTGTTGTAGCCGCTGTTGTAGCCGCCGTTGTACGGCTGCGAGGTGGTGCTGGCGCAGCCAGTGAGGAGCGCAGTGGTGGCCAGCACGGCAGCAGCAAGAGTACGGGTTGCTTTCATGTTGTTCTCCTGACAAAAGTGTGACTCCAGCTTAGTCACCCTGCCCGTTGGGGTCTGTGCGTTGCCTAACCGTCCTTGCTCCCGGTATTTGTAAGCATTTTTTGCGCTAGATATGGCTGAGTTGTTGCACGCATGTTGCTCTGTTCGGCACCGAACAGAAGCAGCGGCACGCGACGTGTAAAACGTCATTAGCGTGTTGACAAATGGAGAATAAAAAATGAAAACATCCCATGCATTCCTGCTCATCGGCGCCGCGCTCGCCTGGGGCGGATCGGCCCGTGCGCAGCAGCCCGCGCCCGATGCCAAGGCCGTCTATGAACAGGCGCGCGCCACGGCCGAGGCGAACTTCAAGGCGGCCCGCGCGCGCTGCGACCTGATCGCCGGCAACCCGCATGACCTGTGCATGGCCGAAGCGCGCGCGGCGCGTGTCCGCATCGAAGAAGAAGCCGAAGCTGCCTACAAGAACACCTTGTCGGCCTACACGCAGGCGCGCATGCGCATCGCCTCGGCCAACTACGACCGCGACAAGGTGCGCTGCGCCTCCCTGACCGGCAACGACCGCGACGTCTGCATGGAGCAGGCCAAGGCGACCCTGATCGCCGCCCAGGCCGATGCCAAGGCCGACCGCAAGGCCATCGAGGCGCGCCAGGATGCGCGTGAAGACAAGCTTGCCGCCGAATACCGTGTCGCGCTCCAGAAGTGCGACGCCTACGCCGGCGCTGTCAAGGACCAGTGCGTCAGCGCTGCCAAGACGGCGTTCGGCAGATAAGGTGCGGACCGGCCCCCGGCACCGCCCGACCTGCCCCTACATGTTCGTAGCGGGCATGCTTTTTCAAGTCTGACCAACCGCAGTTCTACGCAGTCTTTAATCAAGGAGCTATCATGAAAATCGCACAACGCCTCGTCACCGCCGCCTTCACCGCCGTCGTCGCCATCACCGCAGTCGGTTGCTCGTCGAGCCCGACTTCGAAAACCGCCGGCGAATACGTCGACGACGCCGTCATCACCACCAAGGTGAAGGCCGCCTTCGCTGCCGACCCGAACGTCAAGGTGACCGAAGTCAACGTCGAAACCTACAAGGGCGACGTCCAGCTGTCGGGCTTCGTGGCCGATCCGCGCGATGCGCAGCGCGCAGTTGAAATCGCACGCGGCGTACAAGGTGTAAGCTCGGTGAAGAACGACATCCGCGTCAAGTAATCTCCTCGCGCCGGGGCGGCCCGGCTCCATTGTCAAGGCACTACCATGCAGCTTGCATCACCAGAACCGGCCCAACCTGTGAAAGCGCCTGACGATGCCGCCCCGGACGGGCCGACAGCCCGTGCCGAGCCAGGCCCTGCAGGCGACGAGCTCGCGTTGAACGCGGGCGGCCTGCGGTTGCCGATCCATGTCCATGCACGCGGGCTCGCGCTCGGCATCCTCGCCACGCTCGCCTGTGTGTTCGCGCTCCAGTGGGCGCAGAAATTCTTCGTGCCGCTCCTGCTCGGCATCTTCATCGCCTATACCCTCAACCCCGTCGTGCGCTGGCTCGAACGCTGGCACGTCAGGCGCGTCGTCGGCGCGACCCTCGTCACCGTGCTGATCCTGGGAGCGATGGGCGGCACCCTGTACCGGCTGCAGGGCGAATTCTTCAACATCATCGACGAACTGCCCAGCTTGACGCAACGGGTCACGAAGATACTGACCAGTGCATCCGGGGAACGTTCGACCATCCAGCAGGTGCAGGCGGCAGCGGCCGAGATCGAGCGGGCCGCCTCCAGCGCCAGCGGCGGCGACGAGCGCCGCGCCATCCAGAAGCGCACCCAGAACGTTCCGCCGGTGGCGGTGCCCACTTCCGGCGGGTCGAGCATCCGCGTGATGGACTGGGTGCTGGCCGGTTCGGTCGGCCTGGCCACCTTCCTGACGCAGGCGACGATGGTGGTGTTCCTGGTGTTCTTCCTGCTGCTGGCGGGCGACACCTTCAAGCGCAAGCTGGTCAAGCTGACCGGCCCCTCGCTGACGCGCAAGAAAGTCACGGTGCATATCCTGGACGACATGAACAACGCGATCCAGAACTATATGTTCATGCTGCTGGTGACCAACGTCCTGCTCGCACTGCTGACCTGGGCGGCGCTGCGGGCCATCGGCCTCGAAAACGCGGGTGCCTGGGCGGCGTTCGCCGGGGTGGCCCACGTCATTCCCTATTTCGGCCCGCTCCTGATCACCCTGGCGACCGGCACGGTGGCCTTCTTCCAGTTCGAATCGCTGCGCATGGTGATCCTGGTCGCCGGCGCGTCGCTGGGCATCGCCACCCTGATCGGGATGGTCGTCGCCACCTGGATGACCGGCAAGATCGCGCGGATGAACCCGGCGGCCGTGTTCGTCAGCCTGCTGTTCTGGGGCTGGCTGTGGGGAATGTGGGGTCTGCTGCTCGGCGTCCCGGTCGTCATGGTCCTGAAGGTCGTGGCCGAGCGGGTCGAGGGGATGGAAGTCGTCGCAGAGCTGCTCGGCGAATAGCCGGCGAGCCGGGGAGCCGGGGAGCATCACGGCGAACTGTGGACACACGCGTGCGATGCGCTGGTAGCGGGGGCAGGTCCGCCAATACATCAGGTGTTCGTGGCCCGCAGGTGGCCGGCTCTGCCGGGGGCTGCCAAGGGCCGCGCGTCCAGGCCCTTGCTGCGTGATCGAACCGCATCCCCCAAGTCGAACGCGTGCACGGCAAAGCCGTGCACGCTACACCGGTCACCGTACCAAGCCTGGACCGGCCCGTAGACCCTAGTTCGTGTTCAGCGGACGCTTATCGCCCGTTTCTTCTTTCGGCTTGTGCTTCAGGCTGCCCATCTTCAGCGCGTACTGGCGCGCGAACTCGGCGCCGAGGAAGAAGATTTGTGCGGAGTAATACACCCAGAGCAGCAGTGCGATCAGGGAGCCGGCGGCGCCGAAGCTGTCGGTCGCGCCGCTGTTGCCGATATACAGGCCGATGCCGAACTTCCCCAAGGTAAACATTGCAGCCGTACCCAGCGCGCCGATCGTGACGTCGTGCCAGGACAGGTGGATGCGCGGCAGCAGCTTGTAGATGACGCCGAACAGCGTGGCGATGACCAGGAAACTCACCCCCGAGGCGACCCAGCGCATCACGACGGCGGACTCTTTCCACATGCCGCCGATATAGGATTCGACCACGGCGAGCGCGGCGCTCACGACCAGCGACACCATGAGCAGGAAGCCGAGTACCAGGATCAGCCCGAAGGAGAGCAGGCGGGTGCGCACGACATTCCAGAACCCGGCTTCCTTCGGCGCCGGCACGTTCCAGATCTCGTCCAGGCTGTCCTTCAGCTCGGCGAACACGGTGGTGGCGCCGATGACCAGCAGCACCGAGGCGATGATCGTGGCGAAGCGGCCGGTTTCCTTGTTTTGCGCGCCGGCCAGGATCGCCTGGACGGTTTGGGCGCCCTGTGCGCCGATCAGGTCGCGCAGCTGTTCGAGCAATTGTCCCTGTGCGGCTTCGGCGCCGTAGAAAAAGCCCGCGACGGCGATCACCAGCACCAGCACCGGCGCCAGCGAGAACAGGGTGTAGAAGGCCAGTGCGGCGCCCTTGCTGGAAGCGCGATGGTCCAGCCATTCCATGACTGCGCAGCGCATGACCTGTACCAGCATGCGTGAATACGGAAGCCAGTTTTTGACAGCCATAAGCTTTTCTCCAAATGAAAAGGGGGCCGGAGCCCCCTCGATATATGGCGGCGGTCATGCCGCGGAGCAGCCCGGCCGAGTGGCGCGGGCATGCCGGGCATGGCCGGGAACGCCTTGGAGTGCCTGACAATCCCCCAAGGGGTGATTGCCAGCCGCTCTTAGTCGACGCGCTTTTCGATGGTGATCTGCTCGACTTCGACGCGGCGGTTCGGTTCCAGGCAGGCGATCAGCGCTGCGCGGTTCTTCTCGTTGCACTGGACCAGCGGGTTGGCTTCGCCCTTGCCGTAGGCCTTCAGGCGGTTGCCGTCGACGCCCTTGCTGACCAGGTAGTCGCGCACGGCGTTGGCGCGGCGCTCCGACAGCTTCAGGTTGTAGCTTTCCGAACCCAGGCGGTCGGTGTAGCCGACGATCTCGACGTTGGTGACGCTGGTGTCGGCCTGCAGGGCAGCAGCGATTTCGTCCAGTTTCGGCGACGGCATGATGATGTCGGCCTTGTCGAAGTTGAACAGCTTGGTTGCTTCCAGGGTCACTTTCTCGAAGCGTGGCGGCGGCGGAGCGACCGGTGCCGGTGCCGGTGCCGGCGGCGGCGCTTCGACTGCCGGTGCCGGGGCCGGGGCCGGCGCGACCGGTGCCGGCGGCGGGTTGAAGGCGTAGTTCAGGCCGACGGTCAGGTACTTGTTGTTGTTGTGCTTGAAGCCGAAGCTCTGGTCGTGGCGCAGGTAGCCGCGCACTGCGCGCAGGTCGGCCTGCAGCGACCACTGCGGGGTCAGGGATGCCTGGAAGCCGAGGCCGGCGGTCAGGAACGGAGAATTCGAGGCGACGTTGCGCAGCGGGTTCTCCACCTTGTCACGCTGGACGCCCAGGCCGAACAGCACGAACGGACGGAAGCGCTCACGCGAGAACATCAGCAGGGCGTCGGCGCCCAGCAGGGTCTGGCGATAACGTGCAGGGCCGTCTTCGAAACGCACCTGGCTGCCGCCAAACTGGATGTCCCACATCGGCGCTACGGCCTTGCCGAACTTCAGGCCGCCGCCCCAGTCGCGGTCATCGACACCAAAGCGGGCATCCGGTTTGGCGTGGATGACATTCGGCTGAATGTACCACGATGGATTGATTTCTTGGGCCATGGTGGTGCCAGCCGCGCACAGAGCGGCAACGGCCAGGGCGATCTTCTTCGTATTATTCACAGGTAACTCCCATAAGGTGAAGGGTTGTTGACATCGCATGCCTTGACACAGATGTTGGATAAAGAATAACAGTGCAAGTTCCGCGGTCTCGGTGCGTTAGCGCACTCACGCGGCCTGTCATGTGCAATTTTACAACAGTGGTAAAAACGACACACAGCTCAACAGTGCGCACCAGAATGGTGCGTTATTTCGGGGAAAGCCTGTAGTCGGGAAATGGCAAGCGTTCTTGTCAAAAATGCTTGCAGGAATGTTGACGAATGTTGGATGGCGCACAGACCGAGGGGGCTGACGCAGGCAATCTTGTGGCCAGTTAAGCGGAACCCGAGGTGTTGTCAGGGTGTCATACGACACACAGCGACCCGGACCACACAGTCTCACTCTAATACACGGAGCTCACCACATGCATGCAACGACCCATCAAAACGCGGTGCAAGGCGGCGACATTGGCGCAGTGCACACTTCCAGCAACTCCGCGCTGATCGAACGCGTCCCGCCGCAGCCGACCGAACGTGCGCCGATTTCGCTGGCGCCGATCGAACGTGTCCGTTCGACCTCGGCCACGCAGCGCCGGATCGAGAACATGCAGAAACTGATCAACGAGCTGTCGACCCACGAAATGCTGGCAGACGAAATCGCCTGGTTCCTGAAGTTTTCGCCGTCGGGCGCGCGCAAGTACATCCGCGACCTGCGCGAAGCCGGCGTCATCGAACTGGCCCGCTACATCGAGGGCACCGCCACCTACCTGGGCAAGGCCGTGTACCAGATCTGCCCTGACCAGGAGCGCGTAAAGGCTTTCCTGGCCGCAATCTGCCAGCCGAAGCGCGAAGGCGCCGCCCCACGCAAGGAACGCCCGGGCCTGCGCGAGCAGAACATGGCCGGCAGCGGCCGCCACTTCCATATCCTGGCGGACGACACCCACTATGCGATTCGCGTGAACCGCAGCCCGGTCACCCGCGACCCGCTGGTTGCTGCACTGTTCGGCCCGGCCCCGAGCCAGACCGCCAAGGAACGCGCTTGATAGCGCCCCCGGCCCGCCGCGGCAGAGACCCGCGGTGGTGCCGGCAAGACGATCGCTGTCGTCATTCACGCCGCGCTTTGAGCGCGGCTTTGTTTTTTGGGGCGCGCTCAGCGCCGCGTTGCTTTGTCGGGCGCTTTCCGGCCTTCCAGGCTTGATCTTTCACTCCAACAATTATTTGACCCGGACGCGTTGAAATCCGGTCAATAAGCCTTACCTCCCTCCCAACGCGGCCGGGGCTGCCGCTCACGAGGAAAGGAAGACCGATGTTACCCACCGCCGAGGCCCTTGAGGGCAAACCGGTGCCGCGCGTGACCTTCAAGGCACGACCTGGTGACCAGTGGCAGGACCTCCATACCGACGAGCTGTTCAAGGGGAAGACCGTGGTCGTGTTCGCGCTTCCGGGGGCCTTCACGCCCACCTGTTCGTCGAGCCACCTGCCGCGCTACAACGAGCTGGCGCCCGTGCTCCGGCAAAACGGCGTCGACGAGATCCTGTGCATCTCCGTCAACGACGCCTTCGTCATGAACCATTGGAAAGCCGGCCAGGATGCGGCCCACATCACCTTCATCCCGGACGGCAATGGCGATTTCACGGAAGGCATGGGCATGCTGGTCGATAAGCGCGACCTCGGTTTCGGCAAGCGTTCCTGGCGTTATGCGATGCTGGTCAAGGACGGCATGATCGACAAAATCTTCATCGAGCCCGAACGGGAAGGGGACCCGTTCGAGGTGTCGGATGCCGATACGATGCTGAGGCATATCAACCCGGACGCGGAGATTCCCGAGCCGGTCATCATGTTTTCGCGTCCCGGCTGCCCGCATTGTGCGCGCGCCAAGGCGGCGCTGCGCGAAAATGGCATCGCCTTCACCGATATTTCGGAAGACCAGAGAATCACGACCAACGTGCTGCGCGGCCTCACCGGCAAGCTCACCTGGCCGCAGGTGTTCGTCGGCGGCAGGCTGGTCGGCGGCGCCGACGACGTCGTCGCGTTTGCCAACTCGAGACAGGGACGCTAGATGGAAGGGATCATTGCCGGCCTGCTCGCGGCCGGGATACTGGCGGCCTGGCTGCTGCCGAAGTGGCGCCTGCGCCGCGCGATCGCGCGTCCGCTGGCGCCGGACCTGGTCGCCATCCTCGAGCGCAACGTGGCCCAGTATGCGGGGATGGAAGCGGCCGCGCGCCTGCGCCTGCAAGGCCTGGTCCAGCAGTTCCTGCACGAAAAGGCCTTCGTCGGCTGCGCCGGGCTCGAGATCACGGACGAGATGCGCGTCACCATCGCCGGGCAGGCCTGCCTGCTGGTGCTGGGCCGGGCCGGCGACGCCGTCCCGGCAAGCGTCTATCCGGGGCTGCATGCGGTGCTGGTGTACCCGGGCGCCTTCCTGGTGCCGCGCAAGGAAATCGATGCCGCAGGCGTCGTCACCGAACAGCGCCAGGACCTGCTGGGCGAGTCCTGGGGCGACGGCCGCGTGATCCTGTCGTGGGACCACGTGCGGCGCGGCGGCAGCGCCGCATCCGCGGCCCACGATGCGCACGACGAGCCGCACCACAATGTCGTGCTGCACGAATTCGCGCACCAGCTCGACAGCGAATCGGGCGAAACCAATGGCGCGCCCTACCTGGGCAGTAGCGAGCGTTATCGCAGCTGGTCGGAAGTGCTCTCGCGTAATTATGCGGAGCTGCGCCGCGACGCCATGTGGGGGCAGTATGGCGTGCTCGATCATTATGGCGCCAGCAACCCGGCCGAGTTCTTTGCCGTCGCGACCGAAAGCTTTTTCGAGCAGCCGCATGCGCTGGCCGCGCGCCATCCGGACCTGTACGAGGAATTCCTCAAGTATTACCGGCTCGACCCGCGGGCCTGGATGCCGGAACCGGCGCCGCCCGTGGACGAACCGGCCGGCTGGCAGGTGGTCTATGGCCAGTGGAGGTAGGCTGCGTGCGTCTGCGTACAGAGCGGACGGCAGGGCAGGCGCATAGTCGAGCTACCACGATCCAGGAGGAATCGATATGTCCACCATTATTGCAGGGCGTTTCCAGCTTCAGGATGAGGTCGACCGTGCCCGCCAGGCGCTCGCCGACGCGGGCTTCGACACCAGCCGGGTCAGCGGTTTTTACCTGAGCCAGCCGGGCCAGCACGACCAGACTCCCATCGGCGGCGACCATATCCAGTCCCCGGGGGCGAAGGAAACCCCCGAGGGCGTCGTGCAGGGCGTTGCCACCGGCGGGGCCGTCGGCGCGGCGGTCGGCGCGGCAACCATTCCCTTCAGCGGACCGCTGGGTCCGGTCGTCGGCGGCCTGGTCGGCGGCGATGTCGGCTCGCTGTTCAGCTTTTCCAAGATGAAGGACCGGGGCGAACCCGAAGAGGGCAGCAGCGAGAACCGCATCCCGCCGCGCGAGGCCGGCATGCTGGTGGCGGTCGCTTTCGACGATGACGGGATGGTCGACCGGGCGGTCGACGTGCTGCGCCAGCTGGGCGCGCGCCACATCGAACGCGCCGAGGGCAATATCGTGGACGGCGACTGGGCCGACTTCGACCCGGATAGCCGCCCCCAGCTCATCGCCTGAGCCCGCGCGGGCCCTTGATAATAGTCAAGAGGCCCGGCGGTCCGTTCCCTACACTCGGTGTTTCGCTTCCGCACGGGCAGCCGCAGCGGCAGCAGACAACCATGTTCAGGGGACACTTCATGACCAATCGCGTCGCCCTCGTTACCGGGGGCATGGGCGGACTCGGCACGGCCCTGTGCCGGCGCCTGCATCTCGACGGTTTCACCGTCGCCACCACGTTTTCGCCATCGAACCACCGCCACGAAGCCTGGCTCGCGAAGCAGCGCCGCGACGGCATGGCATGCATCGCACTCGAGGCCGACGTGGCCGACTTCGAGGCCTGCGGGCGCGCCGTGGGGCGCCTGCTCGAACAGGCGGGACGCATCGATGTGCTCGTCAACAATGCCGGCATCACCCGCGACCGCGACATGCGCAGGATGGGACTGGACGACTGGCATGCCGTCATGGGCGTCAACCTCGACGGCGCCTTCAACATGGTCCGGCACGTGATCGAACCGATGGTCGCGCAGCAGTGGGGACGCATCGTCAACATCGCATCGAGCAGCGGCCAGCTGGGCGCCGTCGGCCAGGCCAATGTCGCGGCCGCCAAGGCCGGCATGCATGGCTTGACCCGGGCGCTGGCGCTGGAACTGGCGCGCCAGGGAGTGACGGTGAACACGGTATCGCCGGGCTACATCGATACCGGCCTGCTGCATGACGTGCCGCCGCATGTGCTGCACGAATGCATCCTGCCGCACATCCCGGTCGGCCGGCTTGGACGCCCGGAAGAGGTGGCAGGCATGGTGGCGTGGCTGGTCTCGGATGTCGCCGGTTTCGTCACCGGCGCCAACCTGGCGGTCAACGGCGGCCAGCACATGTGCTGAACAGGCGCCGGGCTACGCCTTGGCGGCCGGCGGCTTCGGCGCCAGCGCCTCGATCGCCTTGATTTGCTTCTCGACTTTGTCCAGGGCGAGCAGGACCGGGATGGCCTGGCCGGAGGCGGCCGCGCCGGCCAGTGCCAGCAAGCCCCCGACCAGGCCCACCGTTTCGCCGATCACGCCGATCTTGCGGATCTTCTCGGCCGCTTCGGTGGTGAGCTTGACGAGGTGGGCCTGCGGTTTGCCGAGTCCCTTGACGATAAAGGTGGCGGCATCGGCATACAGGCCGTTGGCACGCTGGCGCAGCAGGATTTCGTCCTCGAGCAGGGCGCGCGCCGCATCCTGCACCTTGTCCGGAACGGGTTTGCCGCTGTAGGTGCGCAGTTCGCGCATGACGCGCTCGTGGATCTGGTCGGCGCAGGCCGAGAGCTGGTCGGCCAGTTCGACGACCTGGTCGGGCGTGGCCAGCCCGCCCTGGGGAAGGGCCGGTGCAGCGGCCTGCGGAGCGGCCTGTGCGCCACCTCCGGCCGTCGCGGCCTCCGGCAGGGAATCGGCCGGCGCTGCGGCGAGGACGTCGTCGGGAAGCTCCTCGCCGGCGCCGGAAGCGGAAGGCGCGGGCGCGGCCGTGGCGGCCGCTCGGGCCGGTGATTTCGTCGCTTCGGAGCCGCGGGAACGGGTCGGGGTGCTTGCCATGTGCTCTCCTGTCATTCGGCGGTGAGCCCGTCGCGGATGGTGCGCAGGTCGCGGCCGTAGTTGGTCAGCAGGCGCCGGACTTCATCGTTCGACAGCTTGCCGAGGTTTTCTCGCATCTTCTGGTGCCCGAGCGCCACCTTGGTCAGGCCCTGCAGGGCCAGTTCGTAGCGGCGGTCGATGAGCTTGTATTCGCTGGCCTTGTTCATGTAGTGGATCTTGGCAAGCGTCACCAGCATGCGGTCCGAGCTGCGCGTGGCGAACGGGATCTCGACGTCGAAGATGCCGAGGATCGTCTTCTTTTCATTCTCGTTGGTCTTGTAGTAGAGCCGGGTGAGTTGGATCATGGCGTCGAGCAGCACCTGCACGTCGGCGTCGCCGTCGCGCACCATGGTTTCCACGCTGCGGTTCTGGTAGCCCGAGGCGATCACCCGGGTCAACAGGCGGGTCAGGCCCGTGTAGGCGACGATATGGCGCTGCTGCAGACCCGATTCGGCATTGGCTTTCAGCCCGTTCCCAAGGTCGTCGATCCGGGAGGAAAGGTCGTAGCGCGTGTCGCCCGCAAGCAGGCTCAGGGTCTGCATGTAGAGCACCATGGTCTTCTGGATGCCCATGAAGTCCTCGTACACGGCCTTGCGCTTGGCGTCGTTCTCGCGCGCCAGCTTGTCGGCTGCGGGCGACAGGTAGGGCTGTTCGCGCACATAGGTGTCGCGGTAGCGGCGCGCCAGTTCGGCATAACCGCCCAGGCGCGCCGAGGCATCGGCGAATTCGCGCACCTCCTGCAGGCTGACCGGCCCGCCTGTCGTCGTTCCGCAGCCGCCCAGGAGCAAGGCGCAAAGGAGGGACCAGAGCGGGAGCAGGCGGGTGCAGGCAATGTGCAGCATGGGAGTCCTTTCTGGCGAGGGGAGGCGGCCGGAAAGTCCCCATTGTTTCAAACTCCGTCTAGCGCAGTCTTGCTGGTACTCAATTGTTTAACCCGTTATGCCACTTTGGCGCGGTCGAAATGTGGGTTCTGGATCACGCCGAACAGGTTTCCATATGGATCGCGCACCGTGGCGACCCGAATCCCGCCGCCCACGTCGCTCACCCGTTCGACGATCTCCGCGCCCAGCTTGACGAGGCGGGCGACTTCGGCTTCGATATCCTGGGTGCCCCAGTAGGCGGTGCCGCCCGTGCTGCCGGGCTGGCCGTCCGGGATCAGTCCCAGCTCGAATCCTCCTACCTCGAAGCCGACGTAGAAGGCTTCGCTGAAGTAAGGCTGGCGCTCGAGCACTTGCGCATACCACGCGCTTGCGTCGGCCAGTTTCGTGACGGGGTAAATGACAGTGCGTAATCCCTGGATCATCGTCGCTCCTCGGTGGGGTGGAAAGCAACGATGTTGCCCGATTGCTCACATCATGTCCAGCAGCCCGGCGATCCCACTTGCTCCAGCCACGCGAGCGAGGCCAGCGTATCGCCCTGCGGGACGTATTCGCAGCCGAGCCAGCCGTCGTAGCCGAGCTCGTCGAGCAGGCGGAACAGGTAAGGGAAGTGGATTTCGCCGGTGCCCGGCTGGTGGCGCCCGGGCACGTCCGCCAGCTGCACGTGGCGGATCAGGGGCAGGTACTGGCGCAGGGTGCCGGCCAGTTCGCCTTCCATGCGCTGCATGTGGTAGATGTCGTATTGCAGGAACAGGTTGTCGGCGCCGGTCTCGGCAATGATGGCCGCGGCCTGGCGCGTACCGGTGAGGAAATAGCCGGGCACGTCGCGGGTGTTGATGGGCTCGATCAGCAGGGCGATGCCGTGCTCGCGGCAGCGGGATGCGGCGAAGCGCAGGTTGTCGACATAGGTGGCGTGGGCGCGTTCGTGCGTGACGTTCGGCGGCAATCTGCCGGCCAGGCAGTGCAGGCGGGGCGCGCCGAGTTCGGTGGCGTACTCGATGCCAAGGCTGACGCTGTCCCGGAATTCCCTGGTGCGGCGCGGATCGCAAGCCAGGCCGCGCTCGCCCGCGGCCCAGTCGCCCGCGGGCAGGTTGTGCAGCACCAGCGCGAGATCGTAGCGCTGGAGGCGGGCGGCGACCTGCCGGGGATCGAATGCATACGGGAACATGAACTCGACCGCCCTGAAGCCGGCGGCGTGGGCGGCGGCGAAGCGGTCGAGGAAGCCGGCTTCGTTGAACATCAGGCTCAGGTTGGCGGCGAATTTCGGCATGTGGCTGTTCCCGGTGGCGAAGCGGTTATCGTAGCCGATTCCTTGCGGCGCCATGCCGCCTGCTGCGCACGCCGGGCGGGTGCCGGGCTACCGGCTGGCGGTGCCGGCCAGTTGCGCCAGCAGGCTCGATGTCGCCTCGATCTGCGCACGCGACGGGGCGCCCAGCACGTTGCGGCTGACGTTGTGCACGACCAGGCTCGCATTCATCACCAGCTCGCTGCCGGCCGGCGTGATGATGGCGTAGCCGACGCGGGCGTCGCGCGGGTCGCTCTGGCGACCGACCAGGCCGATCTTTTCCAGCGGCAGCAGCGAGCGGGTGACGCCGGACGCGGTCAGTCCCAGCTTGTCGGCCAGGTCGACACGCCGCAGGCGTCCCCCCGGGGCGCGCTGCAGGTTGAGCAGCAACTGGAAGTCGCCGAAGCTGATGCCGTGCAGGCTGCCGAGGGAACTGTCCAGGCGCCGCGACAGCGTTGCCCAGGCGCGCGCCATGCGCAGGCAGAACTCGGAGGTGGGGCTGTCGGCCAGGAGGTCTGCGCCGGCAGGGCTGTCGAAGTCGGTCATGGAAGGCTCCTTGATGGATGACTGATTGAGTAATCAAGTATATGCCGACTTTCGGTAGTTCACAAGTGTTTGAGTGATCAAGTATCTTGGCGGGGTACGACCATGCGAGGAATGGCTGCGTCGGATCATTGCAAAAGCTTGTCGGCAAAACAATGAGGGCCAGCCTCGCATCGCAGGAAACGCCTGAGCGTTCCGAACGAGTCGAGGCTGGCCCTCATCAGGTGCCGGCAGGGGAGCAGGGCTGCCCGTGGCGCAGGTTCAGCGGTCGCGGCCGCCCTGGCGTGGCGCCGAAGCAGGACGCGGACCGCGGCCGGCAGTCGCGCCGCCGCGGTTGCCGTTGGCAGGACGCGCACCGTTGCCGGCATTGGCCGGACGGTTGCCGCCGCCCGCGGCGGCGCTGCGCGGCTGGCCCTGGGCACCACGGCCGCCGCCCGGACGGCCGCGGTTCGGGTGGCCCGGTGCGCCGCTGCGCAGCTGGATCGGCTGCGGCTTGGCATTCAGGTCCGGCTCGAAGCCCGGGATCACGTGACGCGGCAGGGTTTGCTTGATCAGTTTTTCGATGTCCTTCAGCATCTGGTGCTCGTCCACGCACACCAGCGACACGGCTTCGCCGGTCGCGCCGGCACGGCCGGTACGGCCGATCCGGTGTACGTAGTCTTCCGGCACGTTCGGCAGGTCGTAGTTCACCACGTGCGGCAGCTGGTCGATGTCGATGCCGCGCGCCGCGATGTCGGTCGCCACCAGCACCTGCAGGCTACCGTCCTTGAACTCGGACAGCGCCTTGGTGCGCGCCGACTGGCTCTTGTTGCCGTGGATCGCCATCGCGCCGATGCCGTCCTTGCCCAGTTGTTCCACCAGCTTGTTGGCGCCGTGCTTGGTGCGGGTGAACACCAGCACCTGGTGCCAGTCATTTTCCTTGATCAGGTGCGCCAGCATCGGGTGCTTCTTGTCGCGGTCCACCGGGTGGATCTTTTGCGCGATCACTTCCACGGTCGAATTGCGGCGCGCTACTTCGATCGACTGCGGGTTGTTCAGCAGGCGGTCGGCCAGCGCCTTGATGTCGTCCGAGAAGGTGGCCGAGAACAGCAGGTTCTGGCGCTTCGGCGGCAGCAGGGCCAGCACTTTTTTGATGTCGTGGATAAAGCCCATGTCGAGCATGCGGTCGGCTTCGTCCAGGATCAGGATCTCGATCTTCGAGAGGTCGACGGTACCCTGGCCGGCGTGGTCGAGCAGGCGGCCCGGGGTGGCGACCAGGATGTCGACGCCCTGCTTGAGCAGCTTGATCTGCGGGTTGATGCCGACGCCGCCAAAGATCACGGCCGAATTCAGGTTGGTGTACTTGCCGTACACGCGCACGCTTTCTTCGACCTGGGCCGCGAGTTCGCGGGTCGGGGTCAGCACCAGGGCGCGGATGGCGCGCGGGGCGGTCTTGTTTTTCAGCGACGCGCCGATCTTGTCGCTTGCCAGGCGCTGCAGGATCGGCAGCGTGAAGCCGGCGGTCTTGCCGGTGCCGGTCTGGGCGCCGGCCAGCAGGTCGCCGCCGTTCAGCACGGCGGGAATCGCCTGTGCCTGGATCGGCGTCGGGGAGGTGTAACCCTGTTCAGTCACCGCGCGAACGATCGCGTCGGACAAACCAAGTGTGGAAAAAGACATAAACTCTCAATAAAGGGCGGCCCGTCGCCACATGGCGCCAGTCCAGGAAATCGGGTTAGTCATGCGGAGGCGGGTGGCTTGGTAGGCTGCCGCCCGGACGCTGCCCCTGCGCCAGAGCATCAGCAGGGCGCAAGCAGGACAGCCGGATTATAGAGGAAAGGTTTCTCTACGGAAAGTTTATGACCGGGACTTTCCAGCCGGTGACGCGGAGTGTCTGCGGACACTCCGGAAGCACAGGGGTATTTTACGCGAAAGGCGACAGCAGCGGGATCATGGCGCCGAAAACCTTCGGGCCGGCGGCGATCACGTCGCCCTTGTGCAGGTATTCCGACTCGCCGTTGAACTCGCCGACGATGCCGCCCGCTTCGGTCACCAGGAGGGCGCCCGCCGCGATGTCCCACACTTTCAGGCCCTTTTCGAAGAAGCCGTCGATGCGGCCGGCGGCCACGTTCGCCAGTTCCAGCGCGGCCGAGCCGCCGCTGCGCACGCCGTGGCAGCGCGAGGCGACGACTTCGTACATGCGCAGGTATTCGGCCAGCGCGCGCGGGTCAGGACCGTGGCCGGCCGACAGCAGGGCCTTGCCGATGCGGTCGTGGTTGCGCACGCGGATGCGCTTGTCGTTGAGGTAGGCGCCGGCGCCCTTGGTGGCGGTGAACAGGTCGTTGCGCACCGGGTCATAGACCAGGGCGTTGGTGATCACGCCGCGCTGTTGCAGGGCGATCGAGACGCAGTAATTGGGATAGCCGTGCAGGAAGTTCGTGGTGCCGTCGATCGGGTCGATGATCCACACGAATTCGCTCTCGTCATTCAGGTTGCTGGACGCGCCGGTTTCTTCCGCCAGGATGGCGTGGTCGGGATAGGCCTTCAGCAGCGTTTCCACGATTGCCTGCTCGGCCGCCTGGTCGACGTCGGTGACGAAATCGTTGTGGTTTTTTTCCGAGATGGTGATGCGATCGAGGTCGAAGGACGCGCGGTTGATGACGGTGGCGGCGCGGCGAGCGGCCTTGACGGCCGTGTTGAGCATTGGGTGCATGAAGGCTTTCCGTGAAAAACGCGAACGCCCACCACGCATCGAGGCGCCGGTGAACGGTCAGCTGGTAGAGAATGACAAAGAGCAAAGCGGTGCTGAACCCGTTAAAATCCGTGACTTGCTGTCCACAAATCCCAACCGTCCGCACCGCGCGATAGCGCTATTTTAAATGAACCCGACCGAAATCAACACTTCTCTTTTCAAACGGCTCCGTTTCGTGCTGGTCGAGACCAGCCGCGCCGGCAATGTCGGCTCGGTGGCACGCGCCATGAAGACGATGGGGTTCGGCGACCTGGTGCTGGTGGCCCCGCGCTGTACCGATCCGCTGAACGACCCGGAAGCGGTGGCTTTCGCCAGCGGCGCGGGCGACGTGCTGCAGGGGGCGCGCATCGTTTCCACCATCGGCGAAGCGCTGGAGGGCTGCAATTTCGCGGCCGCCGTATCGGCGCGCCTGCGCGAATTCTCGCCGCCGGTGTGGACGCCGCGCGCGTTCTCCGCGCACGTGGCGGGGCAGGGCGAGCTGCGGCCGGCCCTGGTCCTCGGCAACGAGCGCGTCGGCCTGCCGAACGAGATTGTCGAAGGCTGCAACGTGCTGATCAACATCCCCGCCAATCCCGATTACTCGTCGCTGAACCTGTCGCAGGCGGCCCAGGTGCTGGCCTACGAATGCCGCCTCGCGGAGTTGGACAACAAGCCGGGGGACGCCATCGAGGGCCGCGGCGTGGGCTTCCAGGGCGACGCCGCCAGCATGGCGCAGATCGAGGGCATGTATGCGCACCTGGAAGAAGCGCTGGTGGCGATCGGCTTCCTGAACGCGAACAATCCGAAGAAGCTGATGCCGCGCCTGAAGCGCCTGTTCGCCCGTACGCAACTCGAGACCGAAGAGGTCAACATCCTGCGCGGCATCGCGCGCGAGATCATCCAGCACGCGCCGAAGAAATAGGCGTGCATGGAATATTTGCCTGCAGGGCCCGGAATGCAAATATCCTTTGCAGGACCGCCCCGAACGCCGCCGGGACTCACCTCTTTCGTTGCCCGCCCCGGGCGGTTTCCCGTTGACGTACACTAGGAAAAACGAAGGGCAGCACATGGGGACATTACGAAGGATCTTCCTGACAGCAGGCGACGGCCGCGGCCACCACCACGGCCTGCCGGACTTGCCGGTGTACGGCGGCTCGCTGTTCGCGGCCTTGACCGGGTGCCCTGAGGCGCCCCTTACCCCGGCATGAGCGCGCGCCAGCTGCTCCGGCTGATCCTCGTCGTGCAGGCGTTGGCCGCGCTCGGCATCGGCGTGGCGGCCATCGAGATCTTCGGCGCCGGCCGCTGGGAGGCGGCGGCGCTGGCGCTGGGCAGCGTGGTGCTGGTGCGCATGCTCATCAACGCCAACAACTTCTTCATGAGCGCGCGTTTCGCCAGCCCGACGCCGCCGGAATACCGGCTCGGCCCGGGCGCGTGCCTGCGCCTGTTCGCCGAGGAGTTCGCGGCAAGCATGCTGCAGTCCTCGTGGACGATGCCGCGCGCGCGCGCCTGCCGCCGCCTCCATCCCGGGGCGGATGTGCCGCCGGTGCTGCTGCTGCACGGCTACGGCTGCAACAGCGGCTACTGGTCGCACCTGATGCCGCTGCTCGACGCGGCGCGCATCAGCCACGCGGCGGTGGACCTCGAACCGCTGACCGCCGACATCGACGCCTATGCCCCGCTGGTCGAGCGCGCGGTGGACGAACTGTGCGCGGCGAGCGGATCCGAGAAGGTGGTCATCGTCGCGCACAGCATGGGCGGGCTGGTGGCGCGGGCCTGGATGCGCGCCTGCAGGCAGCAGGGAAAAGCGCCGCGCGCGGCACGCGTGATCACGCTCGGCACGCCGCACCACGGCACCTGCCTGGCGGCCTTCGGGATCGGACTGAACGCCGCCCAGATGCGCCGCCTGAAAGGACGCGGCCAGGCGGAGCTGCCCGAATGCGACTGGCTGCGCGCCCTCGCGGCCAGCGAGGATGCGGCCGCGCGGGCCCTGGTCACCTCGATCTACACCCACCACGACAACATCATCTCGCCGCAGACTTCGAGC
The DNA here is from genome assembly GCF_042432755.1 of Massilia consociata. NCBI lineage: Bacteria > Pseudomonadati > Pseudomonadota > Betaproteobacteria > Burkholderiales > Oxalobacteraceae > Massilia > Massilia consociata. The sequence goes on along the minus strand of NZ_JBHLWP010000011.1, from coordinate 228,209 downwards.
GTGCTGCCGGGCGCGCGCAATATCGCCTTCGGCGGGGTGGGCCATGTGGCGCTGGGCCGCAACCGGCGCGTGCTGGCCGCCGTGATGCGGGAGATCGACAGCGCACGCCGCGGCGAGCAGGGTCCTGTAAATACAGCGGACAACATGGTAAAGTGACCACAACGCCGCAACCGGAGCGCCGCAGTGGCCCGCATCCTGATCATCGAAGACAATCCCGCGAACGCCGAACTCATGGCGTTCCTGCTCACGGCGTACGGGCACACGGCGTTGACCGCGCCTGACGGCGAACAGGGCGTGGCCGCCGCCCGCGCCGAGCGGCCCGACCTCGTCGCCTGCGACGTGCACCTGCCGGGCATGAGCGGGTTCGACGTGCTGGCCCGCATGAGGGCCGAACCGGCGCTTGCCGCGGTGCCGGTGCTCGCCGTGACCGCGCTGGCGATGGCGGGCGACCGCGAGAAGGTGCTGCGCGCGGGCTTCGACGGCTACATCAGCAAGCCGATCGAGCCCGACAGCTTCGTCGCCGAACTGGAGGCCTTCCTGGCGCCGGCCGCTCCCGGCGCCCCCATGTCCGTCCCGGGTGGACAGGCGACCATCCTGCTGGTCGACGACGATCCCTTCATGCTCGCGGTGCTGGGCGACATGCTCGAGGGCGAACCCTACCGCGTGCTCAGCGCCGGCTCCGGCGAGCAGGCGCTGGCGCTGCTCGAACGCGAGCCGGTCGCGGTGATCCTGTGCGACCAGTCGATGCCGGGCCTGAGCGGCACCGAGGTGCTGGCGCAGGCCGCACAGCGCCACCCGCACACGGTACGCCTGATGCTGACCGGCCAGCAGGACCTGGCCGAGATCGAGGCCGCGCTGCGCGCGGGCGTGGCCGATGCGCATTACGCCAAGCCGGTGAGCGCGGCGAGCCTGCGCGAGCGCATGCGCGAGGCCACGGCCTTGCAACGCAGCCGTGCGGCGGCTTGAGGCCTGCTTTAGAATCTCCGTTCTATCGTGCGTGCCTACAATGGACTGCACCCGTATCGAGCAGGAAGAACCATGAGCAAGAAACTCCCCGCGCCGGACGACGACGAGGCGCTCGCCCGCGCCGTGCGCGCATCGGCACAGCAGATCTGGCAGGCCGGCCTCGGCGCCTTCGCCAAGGCGCAGGAGGAGGGCGGGCGCTCGTTCACGCGCCTCGTGCGCGACGGCAGCGCCTTGCAGAAGCGCTCCCGCGAAGTCGAGGAAGCCACCGACACCGTGGCGCGCGCCGCCGAGCGTTCGACCCGGCGCGCCGGCGGCTCCTGGGGCAAGCTGGAACAGGTGTTCGAGGAGCGCGTGGCGCGTGCGCTGGCGACCATCGGCGTGCCCGCGGCCAGCGAAGTCGAGGCGCTGCGCCGCCGCGTCGACGAGCTCGAAAGGATGCTGGCCGAACTGGCCGCGCGAGTCGCCCCGGCGCAGGCGACACCGCGCACCCGCCGTAGCGTAAAAGGAACGAGCGTTCAGAAAGATGGCGAAGGCGGCTGAACGGCAGGCCGTGATCCTGTTGCAATGACACCATTTGGTGTTATTCTCGCGGCTTGGACCACAAACTGCGCACAAACTGCGCATCAACTTCGCCCTTCATGCAACAAAAAGCTCCGCGCCGGACCCGCGAACGCATCCTCGAGCTCTCGCTCAGGCTGTTCAACGAGTTCGGCGAGCCGAACATCACGACGACGGTCATTGCCGAGGAGATGAACATCTCGCCCGGCAACCTGTACTATCACTTCCGGAACAAGGACGACATCGTCAATTCGATCTTCAACCAGTTCGAGGCGGAGATCGAGCGCATCCTCACCGTGCCGGCCGGGCGCCGCTCGAACATGGAGGACGTCTGGCTCTACCTGCACCTGATGTTCGAACTGATCTGGCGCTACCGCTTCTTCTACCGCGACCTGAACGACTTGTTGTCGCGCAACCGCAAGCTCGAACTGCACTTCAAGGCCATCCTGGCCCACAAGATCAAGGTCGCGCGCCAGCTGTGCGAAGATCTGCGCAGCGAAGGCTCGCTCGAGGCATCCGACCAGCAGATCGGCGCGATGGCCACCAACATGGTGGTGGTGGCGACCTACTGGCTGTCGTACGAGTACGTGCGCAACCCGCGCAAGTACAGCGAGCAGCAGGCGATCGCCGATGCCCTCGCGCGCGGCTGCTACCAGGTGCTGTCGATGGTCGGCCCCTACCTGCGCGGCGACACCCACCTGCTGTTCGAGAAGCTGTCCGAGGAATACCTCAAGAAGCTGTCCGCCGAGGCCCGCCCCGGCGCCGAATTCCTGTAACGATTCTTTCACGCTCCATGAAAACCCTGGCCGTCTACTGCGGCGCCTCGCACGGCGCCAACCCTCTTTATACCGACGCCGCGCGCCTGCTCGCCGCCGCCCTGGTCGAACACAACATCGGCCTGGTCTACGGCGGGGGCAAGGTCGGCCTGATGGGGGTGATCGCCGACGAGGTGCTGCGCCTGGGCGGCGAGGCCACCGGCGTGATCCCCAAGGCGCTGATGGAGCGCGAAGTCGGCCATGCCGGCCTGACCCGCCTGTTCGTGGTGAAGGACATGCACGAGCGCAAGGCCATGATGGCCGAGCTGTCGGAAGGCTTCATCGCCATGCCCGGCGGGATGGGCACATTGGAAGAATTGTTCGAAATGGTGACCTGGGCCCAGCTCGGCATCCACGCCAAGCCGATCGGCCTGTACAACCCGAACGGCTTCTGGGACGGCCTGGTCGCCTTCGTTCGCCACCAGTGTCAGGAAGGCTTCGTGCGGCAAGAACATCTCGGACTGATGCAGGTCGATGCCGATCCCGGCGCGCTGATCCGGCGCCTGCGGGCCGCCCAGGGCTGACGGCCGCTAGGCCAGCACGATCCGGTCGCGCCCCGCCTCCTTGGCCCGGTACAGCGCCTTGTCGGCGCGGCCGATGGCCTCGGCGAAGGGTTCGCCGGCGTGGCGCGTGGCCAGTCCGGCCGAGAAGCTGATGCACCGGTCGTCCAGGCCCGGCACCGGCATCGTGTGCACGCGTTCGGCCATCCGCTCGAGCACCGTGCGCGCATCTTCCGGGCTGGCGTCCGGCAGCAGCAGCAGGAATTCCTCCCCGCCCCAGCGCGCCAGCACATCCTCGGCGCGCAGCGAGGCGCGCGCGGCCTGCGAGAAGCAGCGCAGCACGGCGTCGCCGGTCGCGTGGCCGTAACGGTCGTTGACCTGCTTGAAGAAGTCGATGTCGAGCAGGGCGACGCAGCAGCCTTTTCCATGCTGGCCGCCGGAAGGCTGGCGCCGCTCCTGTTCTTCGAGCACCTCATGCATGCGGCGGCGGTTGACCAGGGAGGTCAGTTCGTCCACCGTGGCCAGCACGCGGATGGTCTCCAACGCCTCGGTCAGCTCGCGGCGCTGGCGCTTCAGGCGCGAACGCAGCTTGTGCATCTCGCCGCTCAGCACCGCGGTGGCGAGCAGGGCGCCGGCCAGGTAGCCGAAGGTCAGCAGCTCGGTCATTGGGGGGAAACCTGCCGGGTCGTGCGCCTGCAGCCACCACATCGTCGCGCCCATGCCAGCGATCGTGCCCACCGACAGCATCAGCGTCTGGCGCGGGCGCGCGGCGAACATGCAGAAGACGATGATCACCACGGTCATGAGCAGGACGGCGGCGCGCAGCGGCCCGGATATCGCATAGGCCCAGCCGCCGCATACCAGCGAGAACACCGCCTGCGATACCGCCAGCTGGTCAGGCTTGAGGCCGATACGTGCGCCGAAGCGGATCATGAGGTAGAACGACAGCGCGCCGACGGCGGCGAAGGCGATCACGGCGGTCGCCGCCTGGCCGTCGCTAATCCCCTGCTCGACCTGCACCAGCATCTGGACGATGCAGACGACGTACAGCACGCAGGTGGCGGCCCAGTACTGGAGCATCCGGCCCAGGCCGGGATCGGCGCTGTAGAGCAGCACTGCGAGCCGGCGCAGGGGGCTCATGCCGGCTCCGAGGCAAGCGTGGTGGCCAGCATCTCCGCGATCCGCGCGGCCGGCACCGGACGGCTGAACAGGTAGCCCTGCATCTCGTCGCAGTCGTTGGCGCGCAGGAAGTCGCGCTGCTGTTCGGTCTCGACGCCCTCGGCGATCACGCGCAGATTCAGCTTGTGGCCGAGCGAGATCACGGCCATCGCGATGGCCTGGTCGTCCGCGCTGTGGGCCAGGTCGCTGACAAAACTCTTGTCGATCTTCAGGCGGCTGATCGGGAAGGACTTGAGGGCGGACAGGCTCGAATAGCCGGTGCCGAAATCGTCGATCGACAGCGACACGCCCATGGCTTCCAGCTCGCGCATCTTGTCCACCGAGCGCGCCAGGTCGCGCATGATCGAGCTTTCGGTGACTTCGACTTCCAGCGCTTCCGGCGGCAGGCCGGTGTCGCGCAGGGCATCGGCGATGCGTTCGACCAGGCGCTTTTCCTCGAACTGGCGGGCCGAGACGTTGACCGATACGGTCAGGGGCGGCAGGCCGGCAGCGCGCCAGGCCTGGGCCTGGGCGCAGGCGGTGCGCACCACCCATTCGCCGATCGGCACGATCAGGCCGCTCTCTTCGGCCAGGCCGATGAAGCGCAGCGGCGAGATCATGCCGTGTTCCGGATGGTTCCAGCGGATCAGCGCCTCGACGCCGAACAGGCGGCCGGTGCGCAGGTCGACCTTCGGCTGGTACAGCAGGCTGAACTGGCAGTCCCCGCCCCGGCAGCCGGGTTCGAGGCAGGCGTCGAGGGCGCTGCGCAGGCCTTCGAGCAGCACCAGTTTCTCCTCGACGCTGGCGTTCATCTCGCTGGCGTAGAACTGGAAACTGTTCTTGTTTTCCTTGGCGCGGTACATTGCCGCGTCGGCGTTCATCATGAGGGTGTTGGCGTCCTCGCCGTCGCGCGGGTACAGCACCACGCCCATGCTGCAGCTGACCTGCACCTCCTGTCCTTCGACCTCGACCGGCTCGGTGACGGCGGTGCGCACCTTCTCCAGCAGCGGGGTGATCGCCATCGGATCGCCCGTCAGGTCGGGCAGCAGGATCACGAATTCGTCGCCGCCGAAGCGTGCCAGCGTGTCGTTGCGGCGCAGGCAGCGGCCCATGCGCTCGCCCACGACCTTCAACAGCTCGTCGCCGGCGTTGTGGCCGAGGCCGTCGTTGACCAGCTTGAAGCCGTCCAGGTCGATGAAAGCCAGGCCCACGCTGCCGCCCTTGCGCTCGGCATCGCGTATCGCCTGGCCGAGGCGGTCGCGCAACAGGCTGCGGTTCGGCAGGCCGGTCAGGTCGTCGTGGTGCGCCAGGTGGCGGATGCGCTGTTCGGTGAGCTTGCGCTCGGTGATGTCGCGCACGATCGCCACCACGCCGCCCTCGACCGGCACCACCTGGCGGTGCAGCCAGCGGTCCGGACCGGGTGGCAGGTGGGCCAGCCACTCGGCCTCGCGCGCCTTGCCGTCGGTGGCGACCGCCGACAGGTCGTCGAAGATGCCGGTGCCGAGGTAGGTCGGCAGCATCACCGACATGGGCTTGCCCTCCATGCGGGCCTTGGGCAGGCCGGTGAGTTGCTCGGCGCGGGTGTTGATGGTCTCGATGACGAAGTCGCTCACGCCGCCGTCCGGGCCGGGCACGGTGCGCAAGACGAAGAAGGCGTCGAGGCTGGCCTCGGACGCGGCGGCATAGGTTTCCTGCGCCAGCCGTTCGCGGCGGCGTGCCTTGGCCAGTTGCCACGACCAGGCGCTCACCAGGGTGACGACCATGACCAGCAGGGCGGTGCCAACGCTGGCGCCCAGCAGCCAGTTGCGGCGCTGCTGGCGGTAGTCGGCCATCTGTTCCGGCTCCGATAGCCCGACCAGCGCTACCAGCGGGAAACCGTTGAGCGGGCGGGCGCTGGTGTAGCGCAACTCGCCGTCGAGATGGGTGGCGAGCGTGATGACGTCGTGGCGGTCGATGGCGACGCGCTGCCCCCAGGAAACATGCTCGCCCACGCGCGCGGCGCGTACCAGTGTGTCCATCCCCGCTACGCCCAGCAGGCCGTGCTTGCCCTGGCGCGACTGCTCATAGGAGCTGGTGAAGTAGGCCGGGTCCACGGCCACGGTGGTCACGCCGGCGAAGCGGCCGTCGGCGTCGTTGATGCGGCGCGAGAAAACGACGTGCGGCTCGTCCCCGCCATAGGTCGTGCTGACGAACGGCGTGTCGCCGTCGCGGTCGCGGTGGAAGGCGAACCAGGCCGCGCGCACCACGTTCCCGGTGCCGCTACCCGGATTGCTGGCGACGACGCGACCCGTGTCGTCGGTGATCGCCACCTGGAACACCAGGCCGGGCGGCATCAGGCCCTTTGCGGCGAGCGCCGGCAGGGCTTCGTTGGGACCGTGCACTTCGACCGCGTACTTCAGCATGCGCAGGGTTTGGTCGATGCCGCTCAGGCTGCGCGCCATCTGGGCTTCGTAGGTGTCGAGCAGCTCGCGGGTGGCGTCGTGCGCCGATTTGCGTGCGGAACGCTCGTCCGCATCGATCATGTGGAAGGTGGCGATCCACAGGCCCGCTACCAGCAGCAGCGCGAACAACGGCAGCGAGATGTGGGTGTCCAGCGCGCGGCCGAGCCAGCGCGCCAGCGGCGAGCGGCGTGGCTGCTTGCGCGCCGGGCGTGGCGATCCTTGCTCGACCAGCGTGTCCATCAGGTCAACGCAGGACGAGCACCGGACGCACGCTTTCGTCCAGGGCGGAGCGGTCGATATAGCCGATCATCGACGGGTTGTCGGCCACCATGCGGCGCACGGTGGCGCTGTCGGGGACTTCACGCGGCGGCTGGCCGCGGCCCGTAAACACCATTTTCGACCAGTGGGCCTTCAGGAGAGCCGGGGTCTTGCCGGTGACCTGCTGGTAGAACTGGTTGCGCTCATGCGAGCCGATGCGCTGGTCGACCGGCATGACTTCCACGCCATCCGGCAGGCGGCCGGCCTGGCCGAGGAAGATGGAAGCGACCTGGTCGCCCGACAGCGCCGGCGCCGGGCTGCGCGCCGAGACGATGACGACCAGCTCGGCCGATGCGCTGGCGGACAGGGCGCAGGACAGCGCAGCGGCCGCGACGAGGGTATGGATGCGAAATGCCATGCTCCCCCCTTAGAAGACGAAGTCGAGCGCAAAACTCGCCACATGGACCGTCTGGCCCGATCGGAAGTCTGCTCGTTGGTTGATCAGGGTGCCTCGCGAGCCGTCGGTCGGGCGCAAACGGTCGTACTGGGCCTTGAGCGCGACGTTGTCCATCACGTCCCAGCGCACGCCGGTGCTGACGCTGGACTGGATCGGCGTGGCCGACAGGTACACGTTCAGGCCCGCGTTGAGCATGGCGCCGATCGCCCCCATGCGTGGCGGGAGGCCGGCCAGGTTCAGGCCCTGGTCGGTGGTGGCGCTGTCGGCGCGCACCTTGGCGTAGCCGAGATAAGGCGTCAGGTCACCGAAGCGGTAACCGCCACCGGCATACATGGAGGTTGTCCTGCCGAGCAACGAACGGGTACGCGCGCGCCCGATCTCCGCGCTCACGAACCACTGGCCCGGGTCGTAGGTGAAGCCGCCGGTGAGCATGACCACGCGCTTGCTCTCGATGGCGTAATGCTCGGCCAGTGCGACGCCCTGCGGGCCGAAGGCGCGCATGGCAGTGAAGAGCTCATTGCCGATGTCCATGCTCACGACGCCGGTGAGGGCCGACATGCGGGCGCTCAGGGCACCCTGCTCGATGCTGTGCGACAGGCCTGCGATGCCGCGCGCCTTCAGGCGGCGCTCCTCGTACAGCCGGGTGTCGGTGCGGCCGTAGAAGACCTGGGTGGCATTGCGCAGCGAACCCGCGCTCCAGCGCCAGGTAGCGTCGACGCCGTCGCTGCTCGACAGCGGCAGCGATCCGTAGACTTCGACCGGCGTGCGCACCCACGGCAGGACATAGCCGATCTTGCGATAGTCGGCGGCCAGGAACACGGGCAGGGCAATGCGTCCCAGCCGCACGGCCAGGTCCGGCGTCACCTGGTATTTGACATTGGCCCACTCCACGTTCGGGCGGTAGCTGCCTTCGAGGTCCTGCTCGCTGACCACCTGCAGCACGGTCGACCATGGGCCTCGCGACACGTCGAGCTGGGCGCCCAGGCGACTGTCGACGTCCGGGCTCCAGCGCTCGGTGGCGCCGGCGCCGTTGGCGCGCAGGACGGTCGAGGTGAAGTCGGCGCTACGGGTGCTGGCATGCACGGCCCCGAGGGTGCCGAAACCGGAGAATTTCCAGGAGAAGGGATCGGTGGCGGCATATGCCCCTGACGCCGCCGCAATGCCGCAGGCGAGAACGCTGCTGCGCAGGACGGCAGCCAGCCAGGTGCCAAGGGGGGAGATCTGGTACGTCATCGTGTCGAATCGCGGCGCGAGGCCAATGAGCATTGAGCGGATATGCATGCGGAGTGCATGAGGGCTCTGACTTTACCGAACGGCACAATGAAAGTCGAGAAATTTACTTGTGGCAACGAAGCAATGTGACAAGGTTTGTTGTTAGACGGCAACGAACTCTTCCGGGCCTGCCCACAGCCGTTTTCCGCCCAGGTCCAGCCAGGTCAGGTAGAGCCGCAGGTCGAATTCGAGCTGATGATAATGCGGCTCCATCCAGCAGCACAGCTTGTAGAAGGCCTTGTCGTGTTCCTTCTCCTTCAGGTGCGCCAGTTCATGTACCGCGATCATCCGCAGGAAGGGAAGGGGGGTGTCGCGAAACACGCTGGCGATACGGATCTCGTGCTTGGCCTTGAGGCGATTGCCCTGCACGCGCGAGATCGCCGTATGCAGCCCGAGCGCGTGCCGCACCACGTGGATCTTACTGTCGTAGGCGACCTTGGACACCGGGTCCGCCTGGCGCAGGCAGTCGGCCTTCAGGTCCTGCACGTAGGCGTAGAGGGCCTTGTCGGTGCGGATGCCGTGCGCGTCGGGATAGCGCTGCACGAGCACCTCGCCCAGCTTGCCGGCCTCGATCAAGCTGGCGACCTGGGTGCGCAGCGTATCCGGATAGGCGCTGAGGTAAGGGAGCTGGTCGGGATGGCGCTGCGGAAGGTGATGCGAAGGTCGATGCGGAAGTTTGGCCATAGGGGCTGCAATGTAGCACAGCGCGCTGCACGCCGCACATCGCATCGCGGCCCTGTGGGATACGGCGCCGGCTGGCGCCGTGGGTTGGTCGGTCGGCTGGCCGGCTTGCCCGTCAGCCCGAAGCCTGGCGGGCCCCGAGGGTTGTCACGCCTCCTTGTCTCCCTGGCGGCTACCCGCATTCTTGGCCGCTGCCGCGGCGCGCTGTGCGGACTGCCGGCTTTCGCCGCCCTTGCGGCCGATGTCGGCCATGTGGGCGCGGTTGCGGCTGACCGCCTCGCCGCCTTTCTGGCCGGCGCGGCGCGCCTCTTCGGAATCGAACTCGTGGGCAGTGCCTTTCTGGTGCGCAGCCTGTCCGCCCTTGCTGGCGATTTCACGCTGCTGGTTCTGGTCCATTGCTGCGAAGCCGCGCTTGGCCGGGGTGCCGCTGCCTGCACCGCTCTTCTGGGCGCTGCCCGCGCCTTTGCCACTGTCTTTGCTTGTCGCCATGTCGTTCTCCTAGTGTGCCCTGGTGGTATTGGGGAAGTGGGAACCTGCGAGCGCGGTATGCCGCGCTCGTGCGTTTAGAGGGAAGGGGATGGCGTTAGTTCCGCCGCGTGCGCTACTCCCCCGCGACGCACCGATGTCCTGCCGTATCGGCGCGTGCGCTGTTCAGCGCGGACGCGAGCGCCGTTCGCGCGGGCCGCCGGGTTGCCCGCGCAGCAGTCCGCGCGGCTCGGCGCCGTCGATGACCGGTGGCGGCGAGGCCAGGTCCGCTACCAGTTGCGCGCGCCGCTCGCGCAGGCGCAGGCCGAGCGCCACCTGGTCGGCGCCGGTGCGCGCCAGTGCCGGGAACAGCAGGTTCTCTTCCCGTGCGAGGTGGTGCGCCACTTCCTCGGCCAGCACCGCGACGGTGGCGTTGAAGAAGTCGTCGCCGGGGAAGAGGGTCTCGAGCTGGACAATGAGCTCGTGCGCGCTGTCGTGCTCCAGCGCGGCGTCGTCGAGGAGGCTGTCCTCGACCACCCCGCGCAGGGCCGGGTAGAACAGTTCTTCCTCGAGCATGGCGTGCAGGGCCAGCTCGTCGCACAGGTCGTCGACCAGGGCCTCGCGGCCGGCGTCGTCCTCGTCGTCGAGCATGGCGAACGCGTGGAACATCGCGTGGATGCGTGCATGGTCCGCACGCAGCTGGGCGAGGATGCCGCCCGGGGGCTCGGGCGGCTCGGGTGTGCGCGACGGATGCACGGCGCTACCCTCGTGCGTACTGGGCGGCATGGGTGGCGGCGCGCTCCGCCTCGGCCATGGCGGGGGGCAGGGCCCCCTGCAGGTCGGTCTGCACCCCGGCGAGCACCCCGAACAGGCCTTGCTGGTAGTGGCGCAGGTGCTCGCCCGACGGCTGCAGCTGGCGCATCGCGGTCGTGGTCATCTGGAGCGGGTCTTCGCAGGCCAGCACCTGGCGTCCGGTGGCGATCGCGTCTTCGACCAGCTGGCGCGCGAGCTGCATGTGCAGTTCGCTCAGGCGCTGCATGGCGTCGCAGGTGCGCAGCGACAGTTCACCCAGCAGTCCGACCTGGGCTTCGAGCTGGGACCGCAGGGCAGTGTTGTCCGCCAGGCTGGCTGGCAGGTTTGGAAATGGGACCATGTTCTCCTCGCAGGCGTGGGGCGCATGCGCGCCAGAGAGACATAGACGCGCCGCGAGGGAACAAGTTCACTATATAGAAGGTGCCTGTGGCGTGGATCAAGCGCAGGCGTTCAGGCGTCCGCCACCTTCAGCACCAGTTTGCCCAGGTTCCTGCCTTCGAACAGCATCAGGAGCGCCTCGGGGAAGCGCTCGAAGCCTTCGGTGACGTGTTCGACGCTCTTGACGCTGCCTTCCCGCATCCACCCGGCCAGCATCGCCACGCCTTCCGGGTAGCGCGGCGCGTAGTCGAACACGACCATGCCTTCCATGCGCGCGCGGTTCACCAGCAGCGACAGGTAGTTGGCCGGTCCCTTCACCTGGCTGGTCGTGTTGTACTGCGAGATCGCGCCGCAGATGACGATGCGCGCCTTCATGTTGATGCGGGTGAGGACAGCGTCGAGGATCTCGCCGCCGACATTGTCGAAGTAGACGTCGACGCCCTGCGGGCAGTGCTCCTTCAGGGCCGCATGCACGGGGCCTGCCTTGTAGTCGATGCAGGCGTCGAAGCCGAGCTGCCCGACCACGAAGCGGCACTTGTCCTCGCCGCCGGCGATGCCCACGACGCGGCAGCCCATCTGCCTGGCCACCTGGCCGACCGTCATGCCGACCGCGCCGGCCGCGCCCGAGACCACCACCGTCTCGCCGGGCTTGGGCTGCCCCACCTCGCGCAGGCCGAAGAAGGCCGTCATGCCGGGCATGCCGAGCGTGTTCAGCCAGGCGGTGGGCGGCGCCAGCGAGGGATCGATCTTCGTGAACGCGGCCGCCTTGTCGTCGGCGCTGCCGGCCCAGTAGCGCTGCACGCCGGTGCCGCCTGCCACGTAGTCGCCCACCTTGAAGCGCGGCGACTTCGAGGCGATCACGATTCCCAGGCCGCCGGCGCGCATGACTTCGCCGATCGCCACCGGGCGGATATACGACTTCCCTTCGTTCATCCAGCCGCGCATGGCCGGGTCGAGCGACAGGTACAGCACTTTCACGACGATGCCGCCCTCCGCCGGCTCGGCCACGGCTTCTTCGTGGAACAGCCAGTCTTCGCGGCGCGGCAGGCCGACCGGGCGGGCGGCAAGGCGGAACTGCTGGTTTGGCGGGAATGCATTGGTCATCACGGTCTCCTGAATGTTTTGGCAACGGCACTATACCGTTTTTGCCCCGCCGAGGGGCGGCGCATGCGACAATTGCGGGTTTCGCCTCTCCACAATCACTTATTCATGGCTCTCAAAGCAACCATCTACAAGGCCGACCTGTCGATCGCGGACATGGACCGCAACTACTACCAGGAGCACAGCCTCACGATCGCGCGCCATCCGTCCGAAACCGACGAGCGCGTGATGATCCGGGTGCTGGCGTTCGCGCTGCATGCCGATCCGGCGCTCGCCTTCACCAAGGACCTGTTCGACGTCGACGAACCGGCCATGTGGCAGAAGGATCTCACCGGCGCGATCGACCTGTGGATCGAAGTCGGCCAACCCGACGACAAGCGCCTGCTGAAGGCGGCCGGCCGCGCGGAGAAGGTGGTGGTCTACAGCTACAGCGCGACCAGCGACATCTGGTTCAAGGGCATCGCAGGCAAGATCGACCGGGCGAAGCACGTCAGCGTCGTCAACATCCCGCACGAGACCAGCGCCCAGCTGGAACGGATGGCCAAGCGCTCGATGCAGCTCCAGTGCACCATCCAGGACGGGCAGGTGTGGCTTACCGACGGCGTCGATACCGTGCTGGTCGAGCGCGAATACCTGCGCGGCGCGGCATGAGGCTATAATCTCCCGGTTATCCTTTTACACCGTGCGTGCCATGAAACGTCCTCTCCTCGCCCTGCTTGCCGGCGGCCTGCTCAGCGCTTCCGCCCTCGCGCAAGTCACCGTTTCCGAACCCTGGGTGCGGGCCACCGTCCCGGCGCAGAAGGCCACCGGCGCCTTCATGCGCGTGCAGTCGGCGGCGCCTGCGCGCCTGGTCGGCGTGCAGGCGGACGTCGCCGGCCGCGCCGAGCTGCACGAGATGGCGTTGGATGGCCAGACGATGCGCATGCGCCGGGTGGAAACGATCGAGCTGCCGGCCGGGAAGCCGGTCAACCTCGTCAGCGGCGGCTACCACGTGATGCTGTTCGACCTGAAGCGCCAGGTGAAGGACGGGGAGAGCGTCGACCTGACCCTGACGGTGCAGGATGCCGCGGGCAAGCGGCAGGACGTGAAGGTGAGCGCGCCGGTGCGGCCGCTGACCTACAGCGCGCACACGGGCCACTGATTCGACTATTGCGTACTGGCTCGTAGGGCGGGGCGGCTCCCCCCCGGGAGTTGGATCGGCGGGCAGTACCGGCGCCGCCGATCCTACGCAAACCGTCGCTCAGCGTGGTGCGGCTGCAATCCGGCGCACATCGCCCGAGCCGACGATCGACTTGCTCACACGCGGGTCGCCGTAATAATTGACGTCGCCCGAGCCGGCGATGGTCATGCTCAGCTCGTTGCGTGCCCACACCGTCGCCTCGCCGGAACCGGCCACGCTGATGCTGGCGCTGTCGGACTGGACCCGGCCCATGTCCACGCTGCCGGAGCCGCCGATCGACACCGACAGCTTGCGCGCCGTGCCCCCGCCGGCCTTGAAGGCGCCGCTGCCGCCCACGCTCACCGCCACCGATTCGGTGTCCAGGTCGCGCACGTCGATCCGGCCCGAGCCGCCCAGGTCGATGTTCAGCTTCGGCGCGCGCAGCCGGTCCGCCTCCACCGTGCCCGAGCCGCCCAGCGCCAGGCGCTCGATCTGGCGCGCCTGTACCACGACCTTCAGGTTCCTGGTGCGCAGGTTCGTGTTGCGCTTGGACGGGCGGATCTTCAGGGTGCCGTTTTCCACCACGGTCTCCACCAGCGCCAGCACGTTGTCGTCGGCCTCGATGGTGAGGCCTTCGGCATCGCCCTGGCGTAGTTCCAGCTTGCCCGGCACCTCGAAGGCCAGGCCGCTGAAGTGCGATACCTGGCGCACCTCGCGCTTGATGTTGCCGCTGCCCTGCACCTGTTCGCCGCCCCAGGACCAGCTGCCGGCCACGGCGGGGACGGCGACGCAGGCGAAGGCTGCGGCCAGGGCGGTGGACAGGGCGAGTCCGCGCAGTACGGCTGCCCGGCGGGAGGTCTTGTTCATGGTTGTCTCCTTGATGGTGGATTGCAATGGTGCCATCGTAGGCAAACGCACAGCCCGCCGCATGGGCCGTGCGACGAACGGCAGGCTTTACGGAGCAGAATGCACGCTCGCGGGACGGGCAGGGTATCCGGAACGCCCGGATTGCACTAGAATCGTGCGCTTTTTGCCCCGCGCTTGCGTCCCGTCCCGGACGGGGGAACACAACATGAACCTCATTCTCTTATTGATGGCCTTTTGCGTCGGCATGGCCATGTCGATCCAGGCGGCGGTGAACACCCAGCTGGCCGCGTCGATCGGCGCCAATTCGGTGGTCGCGGCCCTGGTGTCCTTTGCCTGCGGCACGATCGTGCTGCTGGGCGTGGCCGTCTCGCGCGGCGGCCTCGGCGGCGTGTTCGCCGCACTGGCGGCCCAGCCGCCATGGAAGTTCGCCGGCGGCTTCCTCGGCGCAGCCTTCGTGTTCGGCACGGTTTTCCTGGCGCCGCGCATCGGCCTGCTGAGCCTGATCGTGCTGGTGATCGCCGGCCAGCTGCTCACGTCGATGGCGATCGACCACTTTGGCCTGATCAACATGGCAGTGAGGAAGGTTTCGAGCGTCAAGATGCTCGGGGCTTGCGTCGTGGCGCTCGGCGTGGCGATCACGCTGTTCGGCGACCGCATCGTTGCGAGCATGGGACGGTGAGATGGCAAGCTGAAATTATTCTTTCAGTTTTGCAATCTTTTGGCGAGGCATGGTTCTATAATGTCCGGCACCGTTTATCCTTTTTACACGTGCCGGCCAGATGGAATACCACCAGTCCTCGCAGATCCCCACCCTGTCGTACATCGAGAACGAAGACCACCCGGTATTCGGGACCCTGGTCGAGCAGATCCTGCACCTGCTGAATTCGCGCCTGGTGTTCTCGGACATCATCATTCACCAGAACAGCCCGCTGATGCTGCGCCAGCCGAAAGGCCTGGTGGCGGTGACCGATTCGCCGATCACGAAGGAAGAGCTGGAAGAATTCTTCGACGTGATCGAGCCGAACTGGGCCGAGCGCATCGCGGTGCGCGCCTTTGACCGCTCGATCGACCTGCACACGGCGCGCATCCGCGCCAACTGCTTCAGCTTCCAGGGCAAGAAGCGCCTGGGCTGCGTGATCCGCCGCTTTCCGAAGGAGCCGCTGGCGCTGTCGGAACTCGGCCTGTGGCCGGACGAGCAGGAATTCGCGCGCCTGACCAGCGGCCTGGTCCTGATCATCGGCGATACCTGCCAGGGCAAGTCGACCACGATCGCCTCGATGATCGACGAGATCAACAAGCAGCGCTCGGGCCACATCATCACCATCGAAGACCCGGTCGAGACCCTGATTCCGCAGCGTAAGTGCATCATCACCCAGCGCGAGGTGGGCGAGGACGCCGACGTCGCCAGCTACTACCTGGGCGCACTCGACGCGCTGCGCGAGCGCCCCGACGTGATCGTGATCGGCGAGATCCGCGACGCCGAAACCGCGCAGGAAGCCCTGGCGCTGGCCGAATCCGGCCCGCTGGTGCTGGCCTCGCTGCATGCGCGTTCCACCGAACTCGGCCTGCAGAAGATGCTGCGCCTGCTGGGCAATTCCGAAGCCCAGGCCCAGGCCCTGGCGCACGCCCTGCGCGGCGTGCTGTGCCAGGCCCTGCTGCCCTCGGTGGAGGGCAACCGCTACCACCTCGCCACCGAATGCCTGACCCCGAGCAGCACCGTGATGCGCATGCTCGAAAGCGGCGACGTCGGCGGCATCCGCGCCCATATGAACGCGGGGCGCGACCCGGGCTGCCACACCATGAACGCCTCGCTCGAGCAGTTGCTGGCGGCGTACAAGGTGCGGGTGGAGGATGCGAGGAATGCCACCACGGACCGGGTGGGCTTCGCGGACATGGTGTAAGAACCTATCCCGGGCGCGAGCCGAAGCCGTGCGGGCATACTTCTGCCGGCAAGCGTAAGATGATCTCCTCGCAAGGGCCGCGTTACCGTGCGGCGGGCCCGGCCTGTCTTGTTACGGGAGGATCGTGATGCTTGCAGTCGAGCTGGGCCAGGCGCAACGCCGCGGCGTCAAGATACGCCATTCCTATGCGCTGACGCTGCTTCTCGTCGCGCTGTGCGCCTTCGTCCAGTACAAGGCGCGTTACCACATCGGCCAGCGCGCGCCGCTCGGCCTGCTGTACATCCCGGTCATGGCAAGCGCCATCTTCGCCGGCTGGCGCCAGTCGGTGCTGGCCTCCGTGCTAGGGCTGCTGCTGTCGCCCCTGCTGGTGGCGCCTGCGTTCAGCCTGCGCATCGAGCGGGCCGAAGATGCGGGCGCCCTCATGGTCATGGCCGCGGTGTGCCTGTTCACCTGCATCATGGCCTGGATACTCGAACGGGCCGAGAACAAGGCGCAGGCTTTCCTGTTGAGCCTGGAGAGCAGGGAGCAGACCTTGCGCGCACTGCTGGGCGCCTCGTCCCACGCGGTCATCGGCATCGGCAGCGACGGCAGGATCGGGATCGCGAGCGAGTCCGTTTCCACGCTGTTCCATTACGAGCCCGAGGAAATCATCGGCCAGTCCTTCGAGGTACTCGTCGTCAACGGCCTGCGGCAGCTCCGGGGCGAGGGCCTGAACAACCTGTTCCACGCCAATGCGCCGGGTCCGGTCGGCGAACTGCAGGAGCTGCAGTGCAGGAGGAAGGACGGCAGCGTGTTCCCCGCCGAGGCCAGCCTGGCCATGGCCGACGTCCCGACCGGCCGCCTGGTCATCAGCTACATCGCGGATATCAGCGAGCGGCGCGAAGCGGAGCGGAAAATCCTGCATGCGGCGCGCCATGATCCGTTGACCGGCCTGCCGAACCGGGCGCTCGTCTACGAACTGGGCACGCACCTGCTGGCCGCGGCCAGGCGGCACCGGGACAGGATCGCCATCCTGTTTTTCGACCTCGACCGCTTCAAGCCCATCAACGACACCTATGGCCATGCGATCGGCGACGGCATGCTGCAGCAGGTGGCGAACCGCCTGAAATCCGGCCTGCGCGCCAATGACCTGGTCGGCCGGCTCGGCGGCGACGAGTTCGTGGCGATACTGTGCGACGTGCATGAGGACGATGCGGTGCTGCACATGGCCAGCCAGCTGCTCCAGACCCTGAGCGAGCCCTACCGGATCGGCACGCTCGAGCTCAAGACCTCGCCGAGCATCGGCATCAGCCTGTATCCCGACGACGGCGAGGACCTCGACGCCCTGATCCAGCATGCGGACGCGGCCATGTACCATGCGAAGAACGCAGGACGCAACCGCTGCCAGTTCTTCACCCACGAGATCTACCTGCATGCCAAGCAGACCTTCGACCTCGAGCAGCGCCTGCGCCACAGCATCGCCGACAGCGATTTCGAGGTGGTGTACCAGCCCTTCATCGACCTGCGCAGCAGGAAGTTCATCGGCGTCGAAGCGCTGCTGCGCTGGCGCAGCGCCGGCGCGTCGCCGGTTGCGCAGGACCGCTTCATCGCCGCCGCCGAGCGTATCGGCCTGATCAACGTATTGGGCGACTGGGTGCTGCAGCAGGCGTGCATGCAGCACGAGAAGTGGCGCAATCTCGGGCTGCCGCCGCTGCGCATGGCGGTCAATGTCTCAGCCGTGCAGTTTCGGGAAAAGACCTTCAGCGAGCGGGCGGCGCGGATCATCCGGCAAAGCGGCATCAATCCCGCGTGTATCGAGCTCGAGGTGACCGAGAGCGCCGTGATGAGCGATGTCGAAGAGGCGGCGAAGATGCTCGAACGCCTCAAGCAGGACGGCATCAGCATCGCGCTCGACGACTTCGGCACCGGGTATTCCAGCCTGAGCTACCTGTCCCAGTTCCCGATCAATAAACTGAAGATCGACAAATCGTTCATCCTGAACATCGATACCGACGCGCGCTCCCTGGCGATCGCCGAAACCGTCATCGCGCTCGGCAAGAAGCTGGGCATGACGGTCATCGCCGAAGGCATCGAATCGCAGTCCGGCATCAAATTGCTGGCGGACATCGGGTGCGACCTCGGACAAGGCTACTTCATCAGCAAACCGGTCCGCCCGGAACATATTGTCGAATGGTACTACCAGGCGCAGTACCAGCACCTGTTCGTCTGACCCGCGGGCGCGGCGCGCCGCCTGCGCTCAGGGCGATGACATGGGGGTGCGCGCTTGCGACGCATCCGCGCCCGCCGCCGCCGGCGCGACTTGCGCTGCCGGCGCCGGGTTCACCGGCGAGAAATAGATCCGGTTCTGGCTCATCGCGACATACACGCGGTGGCGCCTGAGGAAGTCGGTGCCGAGCACCAGCATTTCGCCCGAGATGTCCATGTTCATCAGGCGCAGGTCGAAGTTCGTGATGTCGAGTTCGCCGATCGACATGCGGGGCACCGGCACCTTCCAGACCGCTTGCTCGCGGTCGTACCAGCTTTTCACGGAACCCTCGCGCGTCGCGCCCGGCGATTCGGGAGTCAAGCCCATGCGCTTCGCGGTGAACAGGTCCATGTAGGAGTGCGTGGTGACGGTCGAGATGACGGCATTGATGTCCTGGCCGTTGATGCGCACCTTGAACCAGGGGCGCAGGTCCTTCCTCAGCGGGTGGACCTGGAAGGGCGCCGAAGGCGTGCTCCGGTCCCAGTAGGCGAGCGAGGCGCGCAGGCAGCCGGTGGGCTTGAAGAATTTCAGATAGCCCTGCGCCAGTGCGAGCTCGACGTCGGTACGGAACAGGTAGTTGGCGCCGATCTTGGCGCCCACGCCGTCCTTC
Organism: Massilia consociata; assembly: GCF_042432755.1. NCBI lineage: Bacteria > Pseudomonadati > Pseudomonadota > Betaproteobacteria > Burkholderiales > Oxalobacteraceae > Massilia > Massilia consociata. The sequence continues at coordinate 209,564 of NZ_JBHLWP010000011.1, read as the reverse complement.
TGCAGGTCGTCGACGACGAACCAGGCTTTCTTGTACTCGATAGGACCCAGGGCGATGTGGTCGATGCGCGCATTGGCCACCTGCACGCCGACGTAGTTGCTGTCCGATAGGTTCACCTTGATGCCGAACTCTTCGAGCGTTTTCCGGTCCAGCGACGTGGCCTGCTGGGCGCCGGTGTCGATCAGCGCGGGAACGGGCTTGCCGTCGATGCGAACTTCCGTGACCGGCACCGCATCATCCCTGAAAGTGAGCGGCAGCGTCGACAGCTCCCGCGGTTCGCAGCCTGCAGGCAGCGGCTGGGCCGATGCCGCCAGGGGCGACAGGGCAAGAAGGGTGAACCCGAGGCGGCGGGCGAAGCGGGATCCGGCGTTACGCATGTGTCTGACCAGTCATCGAAATGGGAGCGATTGTACGGGGCAATGGCGGGCGTGGCGCGGCGTTGTCGAAATTACGCCACATGCATGGCCCCCGCCGCCAGTACGGCGGCACGCTGCGGAAATCCCGAGCCGACCGGATGCGATTCGGTCACGCGCCCGTCATAAAGAAGGCATACCGTCCGTGACTCGGCCCCATGCCGGGGTCCGAAGATCCACAACTGAGCAGTTAGCTTGCCGTTCCACGAGGTCCGCCAGATGCCGCTCGCCAGTACCTGACGTGCCAACCTATTTGCGAATGATCACTTTGCGAGGTATGCCATGTTCTTCTTCTCCCATTCCGATACGCCTGCTGTCCGTGCACACCTGAATGCACAGGCTGCGTTCCTGAACGATATGTCCAAATCGATGTCGCGCTCTTTCCAGGAAATGTGCCAACTCAACATGCAGCTCGGCCAGACCCTGCTCGAAGAAAGCACCATCGTCGGGCACCAGTTGCTGACGACCGATCGGCCCGCCGACCTGTTTTCGGTGACCGCCTCGCGCGCCCAGCCTGCGTCCGAAAAGCTCCGCGCATACCAGCAGCACCTTTCGCGTGTCGCCGCGCACTCGCAGGTGGAGTTGTCCAAGGTTGCCGAACAGCATGTGCAGGAAACCTCCCGTACCGCGCGCGCGCTGGCCGAGCAGGTTGCAAGCACGGCTGCGGAAGAAACCAACCGTACTCTGCGCCAGCAAGAAGAAGCGTTGAAGAACTTCCGCGATCCTTTCGAGCACCGCAATGCACAGGGGGGCAACGGACGCGCGTATCAAGAGAGCATGCAGATGGCTCGCGACAGTGCGAACAACGGCATGCATAGCCATTCCGAACGCGAGCAGGGCGCTTTGAAGGGCGATGCACAAGGTGGGCACGCTGCGCAAACCTTACAACAGGCCAAGTCCGGGAAGTCGGCTTGAGATTGTAGTTCCGCACCAGCCGCCCCGATCGTCAAGTAGCCAGCGAGCCAATCACGCTCATCCGTTCTCGCTGGTTTCTGGATCGTCATAGCAATTCTTGTGCATGCCCGGGCGGCTGGCGGATGTCCGGACTACCCTGGTGGCGTAAGGCGCTTGCTCGGGGGGAGCGCGAACCACGCCAACAGGCTAGTCCAGCGGCACGCTGCGATACCGGTTGACCTCCGGCGTCGATACCGCCGGCGCCGCATTCCCCCAGCTGGCCCGCACGTAGGTGAGCACCGCCGCCACCTGCGCATCGTTCAGCTCGTGGCTGTAGGGCGGCATGCCGTAGGGCCGCGGATTGCCCGCGGTGCCGGGCGGGAAGCCGCCGTTGAGCACGATCCGGATCGCGTTCACCGCCGGCGTGAGCGTCACCGCGCGGTTGCCGGCCAGCGGCGGATAGGCCGGCGCCTTGCCCTTGCCGTCCGCGCCGTGGCAGTCCACGCAGTAGGTGCCATACAGGCGGCGGCCTTCGGCCAGCAACTGCTCGCTCGGGCGTTCGCCCGCGCGTTTGTTTGTACCCTGCGCCGTACCCTGCGGCGCTCTGTCGGTGGCCGGCAGCGATTTGAGGTAGTCGGCCATCGCGCCCACGTCCTCGCGGGTCAGGTGCTGCAGGCTGCGCGCCACCACTTCGGCCATCGGGCCGGTGGCGCTGCCGCGCGGCGAGATGCCCGTCTGCAGCAGCGCCACGATGTGTTCCTTGTCCCAGTCGCCGAGCCCCGCTTCGCCGCGCGCGGTGAGCGAGGGCGCGTACCAGCCGATGGTCGGAATGAGGCCGCCGGAGAGCGCGCCTTCCGTGGCGCCGAGCCGGTTGCGCGTGCTGTGGCAGGCGCTGCAGTGGCCGAGGCCCTCGACCAGGTAGGCGCCGCGGTTCCAGGCCGCGCCGCGCGCCGGCTGCGGCTCGAACACGGCCGGCTTGAAGTAGAGCAGGCGCCAGCCTGCCAGCAGCGCCTGCTGGTTGTACGGGAAAGCCAGTTCGTGCGGCTGGTTGGGCCGATGCTGCGGCGCCAGGCTCCGGAAGTAGGCGAACAGCGCGTCCGAGTCGGCGCGCGCTACCTTCGTGTAATTCGTGTACGGGAAGGCCGGGTAGAGCAGGCGGCCGTCGCGCGACTTGCCGTTGTGCAGCGCGTTCCAGAAGTCGTCGGCGCTCCAGTTGCCGATGCCGGTCTCCGGGTCCGGCGTCAGGTTGGGGCCGTACAGGCGGCCGAAGGGCGTGTCGAGCGCGCGTCCGCCGGCGTATTCCGGGCCGCCGCGCGCGGTGTGGCAGGCCACGCAGTCGCCGGCCCGTGCCAGGTAGGCGCCGCGCGCGATGTTGTCGGGCGTGGCCGCCCAGTCGGCCGGCGACGCGGAGGGAATGAAGTCCTCGCGCGGCCAGGCGATGGCGACCGCTGCGGCGACGGCTGCCGCAGCCGCCGCGGCAAGCAGGGCGATGCGCTTCATGGCTGCACCGGGGCGCTGCCGCAGGGCAGGGGAAGGGGGCGCGCCGGCGCCGCTTGCGGGCGCGGGTCGGCGGGCATGGGCTGGGCCGCGAGCCAGCTCGAGACGGCAGTCACGTCCTCGGGCGACAGGCGTGCGGTGATCTGCGCCATGCAGTCGGGCGCATGGGCGCGGCGCGCGCCGTTGCGCCAGGCGCCGAACTGCGCGTTCAGGTAGTCGCGCGGCAAGCCGAGCACGCCCGGAACCGCGGGCTCGACACCGGTCAGCTTCTCGCCGTGGCAGGCGACGCAGGCAGGCAGCCTGCGCGCGCTGTCGCCCTCGAACACGAGCTGGCGGCCGCGCGCGAGCAGCTGGGGCGGCGCGGCGGGCGCGCTTGCCGCATGCGCGGCAGGCGGCTGGGCCGCATAGTACTCCGCGATTTCACGCAGGTAGGCGTCCGGCAGGTGGTCGACCAGGTAGGTCATGAGCGGGTACTGGCGCCGTCCTTCGCGGAAATTCAGCAGCTGGTTGTACAGGTAGCCGGCCGGCTTGCCGCCAATGCGCGGGAAATAGCTGTCGTTGACCGGATTGCCCCGCGCATCCACGCGGGCGTGGCACGAGGCGCAGGCCACCAGGCGCTGGGCCAGGGTATCGGGCACGGCCTGCTGCGCAGCAGCCGGGGCGGCGCCGGCGGCCAGCGCGAGGAGGGCGGAAAGCATCGCGAAGGGCGGTCGGTCGGTGCGCATGGGGCGATCGGTAATGGCGATGCCGGAATGATAACGCGGATCGCCTGCCTTGCGGACGAGTTCCCTGCGGTTTGCTCAGGATGGGTGGTTCATGAAGCGCGGCGCGGCGCTACGACGCCGTCGTCGACCGGCGGATTGGCGCGCCAGTGGCGATACAGGCGCAGCGCCACGTGGGCGTCGTCGGCCGCGTACAGCACCTGCTTTTCGCTCAGCTGCGGCAGCGCCCAGTTGGTGGTGGTGATGCGGCGCGACTTTTGCAGGCGCTGGCCGAAGAAGCGCGCCACGGCGGTCTTGGCGCCGAGCGTATTGCGCTCGCCGCGCCGGCGCAGGGCCGTCGCCAGGTCGATCACGTTGCGCGCTTCGATGCCGAGCTTGCTGCGCAGGCGCTTCAGGTCGTCACCCAGGCCGAACCCCACTTTCAGGATGCTCTCGGATTCGAGCACCGGCTTCAGGACAGTGAGCGCGTCCTGCGCGCTGGCCGCGCTGCCGATCTGGAACAGGTAGGCCAGCTCGTCGGTCGCCAGCTGCACCAGGTGCGGTCCGGTCGACACCTCGCCCTTGGCGAAGGTGGGCTTGGATTCGGTGTCGAACCCGACCACGTCGGCCCTGGACAGGGCGGCCAGGGCCGCCGCGGCGTCCAGCGGGGTGCGGACGATCCGCACGTCCGCCAGGCGGATGCCGGGGTAGGGCGGCAGCAGGTCTTCCGGCGCGACGTCCATCGGCCTGCCAGCGGTCACTGGCGCGAGAACTTGTTGGCCAGTGCCTGCAGCTTTTCCTGGCGCTGGCGGTTCGCTTCCTCGGCGGCGGCGGCTTCGCGCTCGGCCTTCTTGCGCTCGGCTTCCTTCTTGAAGCGCTGCTGCAGCTGTTCTTTCGCGTGCTGGCGGTGGGTGTCGGTCACTTCGGCGCCCGGGGTGCCGTCGAGGTCGTAGCGCACCTTGGCCTTTTCCATCGCGCGCAGGTAGCGCATCGAGCCGGTGTGGATGCCGAGCGCGGCGCGCATCGTCTTGCGGTCCAGGCCGGGCATGCGCGCCAGCAGCTGCTTGTCGATGCCGATCGCCAGCGGCAGGCAGTCGCGGAAGGCCGGGAATTCCTGCTGCAGCTGCTTGAGCAGTGCGCGTGCCGACAGCGCCGGCGCAGCTGCTGCCTGGGCTGCAGGTGCCGCAGCGCCTGCCTCTGGCGCGGTGTCGGCGGACGATTCGGACGCCTGGGGCGTCTCGGGCGTCTCGGGAGTGACAGGAGCGGTGTTGTCGACGGTCTCGGCGGTAATGGTATTCATTGACTTCATGGTAAGAACGGGAAAGCGAAGGATAGCACGGCACCCGTACGCCGGTGCGGGCCGTATTGTACTTGTTCTATTAATCTTGAGAACCGGCCTGCAACCGATGGGCGTGCGGCCGCGAAATCGTGTATGATCCGCCCCTTGCCTTGCGCACGGCTTGCGCCGTCGCAGACCGGCCGGAAGCACGTGAAGGGTGTCACGCAGGCGTCATATTCAAGGCGGTGATACCTCATATGGGATTTTTCAATTATCACCAAATCTTGCAATAAGGCATAATATCGCCTTTCCCTTCTGTTCTTCCCTGAGCAGCAGATGCAAGCCCGTTTCAGCCGACGGGCTTTTTTTCGTTCCGACATGCACATCGTGATTTCAAACACTGCCCATTTCCTGCCTGATTGCCGCCGCGTCCCGACGACCGTGGGCGGCTCCGGGAAACCGGTGCTTGAAGTCTGCCTGTCCGCCCTTAGGTAGGGGCACTTCCGCCCCTGCCTTTTGTTCCCCGCTTCTGTTCCCGACGAGCGGCCCGCACGCGGGACCCACTGGATTATTGACTTCGCAGGCGCGCCGTTCGCCTCGACTGGAGAGAGTTTCACTATGAAAAACACCGCCAAGACACTGACACTGACCGCCAAGAAAGCACCTGCCAAGGCTTCGGCACAGCTGGCAGTGCCGAAAACCGCGACCTCCTACTTCCTCGAGACGGAAGCGGCGGCCAAGGTCACGGTGGTGAAGACCCGTTCGCGCCTGGCTTCGCTGAAGGCCGCGCAGGAAGCAGGTCAGCCGGCAGCCGATGCGGCGAATGAAGCGATGCCGGCGGCAGCGGCGGCCGACGCCGTGGTCGATACGGCAGCCGAAGCTGCTGCGCCGGCGCAGGCCGAAGCCGTGGCGGCTCCCGCCCCTGCTCCCGCCGCGATTGCGGAGCCGGTTGCCGCAACGGCGCCTGAATCTGTTCCCCAGGCGGCGGCGCAGGTGCCGGCCGAGCCGGCAGCGTTCGAGGACTATACCGCGGCGGTGCCGTCCGCGGCCGTGGTCGTGCGCAAGCGCAGCTCGAGGCTGGCTGCCCTGAAGGCTGCCGCCGAACCGGCCGCGGAATCGGCGGCGGCACCGGCTGCCGGCGCGCCGGCCGCCGTCGAGGCTGCGCCTGCCGTAGCGCCGGCCGCCGATCCCGCGCCGAAGGTCGTGCGTACCCGTACCCGCCGCACCGACGGCGGCGCATCGGCATCGGGCGCGGCTGCCGTGCCGGCCAGCGCCGTGGGCGCCGTCAGCGCCACCACCGATGCCGCCGCCCTGGCCGCGATCGACACTTCCGGCTACCTGCTGCCGCAGGTGAAGGTCCCGGGCCGCCGCGGCCGCAAGCCGAGCGAATTCGTGCCCGAGAACGACGAAGTCGCGGCGCTGAACGCGGTCGAACGCGCCGAGATGAAGGTGGCATCGAAGCTGCGCGAGCGCAAGGCCAAGGGCCTGGCGGGCATGCTGGGCGGCGAAAGCGGTTTCTCGGAAGCGGAACTGGAAAAGCGCCGCCAGCAGATCAAGAACCTGATCAACATGGGCAAGGAGCGCGGCTACCTGACCCACGCCCAGATCAACGACCAGCTGCCGGAGAACATCGTCGACCCGGAAGCGATCGAAGGCATCATCGCGACCTTCAACGACATGGGCATCGCCATCTACGAGCGCGCCCCGGAAGCGGAAATGATGCTGCTGTCGGACGCCGTGCCGACCGCCACCAGCGACGACGAAGTGGAAGCGGCCGCCGCGACCGCGCTGTCGACCGTCGATTCGGACTTCGGCCGCACCACCGACCCGGTCCGCATGTACATGCGTGAAATGGGCGCGGTGTCGCTGCTGACCCGCGAAGGCGAGATCGAGATCGCCAAGCGCATCGAGGAAGGCCTGAAGGACATGGTGCAGGCGATTTCGGCCTGCCCGACCACCATTTCGGAAATCATCGCGCTGTCGCACAAGATCGCCAGCGATGAGATGAAGATCGACGACGTGGTGGACGGTTTCGTCGACCTGAACGATTCGGCGCCCGCGCCGTCGGCCGCCGCTTCGCGCAGTGACGACGACGAGGAAGAAGAAGAGGTCGAAGTCGAGGAAGAGGAAGAAGAAGGCGCCGTCGGCGGCGGCGCGGCCGGCTATTCGACCGAGCAGCTGGCGCAGCTGCGCAAGGGCGCGCTGGAGAAGTTCGCCATCATCGAAGAGCAGTTCGACCGCATGGGCCACGCCTTCAAGACCACCGGCTACGGTTCGCCGGCGTACGAAGAGGCGCAGGCCATCATCTCGAACGAGCTGCTCGGCATCCGCTTCACCGCCAAGATCGTGGAAAAGCTGTGCGACACGCTGCGCGGCCAGATGGACGAAGTGCGTTCGATCGAGCGCGCCGTGCTGGATATCTGCGTGAACCGCTGCGGCATGCCGCGCGCCCACTTCATCAAGGTCTTCCCGGGCAACGAGACCGACCTGGAATGGGGCGACCGCGAAGTGGACTGCGCCTACCCGTACAGCGCTGTACTGAGCCGTAACCTGCCGGCCATCAAGGAACTCCAGCAGCGCATGATCGACCTGCAGGCGCGCGTGGCGCTGCCGCTGGCCGACCTGCGCCGCATCAACAAGCAGATGGCGGCGGGCGAGAAGCGCGCGCGCCAGGCCAAGCGCGAAATGACGGTGGCCAACCTGCGCCTGGTCATCTCCATCGCAAAAAAATACATCAACCGCGGCCTGCAGTTCCTCGACCTGATCCAGGAAGGCAACATCGGCCTGCTGAAGGCGGTGGACAAGTTCGAATACCGTCGCGGCTACAAGTTCTCGACCTATGCGACCTGGTGGATCCGCCAGGCGATCACGCGCTCGATCGCGGACATGGCCCGTACCATCCGCGTGCCGGTGCACATGATCGAGACGATCAACAAGATGAACCGCATCTCGCGCCAGATCATGCAGGAAACCGGCAGCGAGCCGGACCTGCCGACCTTGGCCGCCAAGATGGAAATGCCGGAGAACAAGGTTCGCGAGATCATGAAGATCGCGAAAGAGCCGATTTCAATGGAAACCCCGATGGGCGAGGACGGTGATTCGCAGCTGGGCGACTTCATCGAGGACAACGCCACCCTGGCTCCGCTGGACGCCGCGCTGCATGCCTCGATGCGCAACGTGATCAAGGAAGTGCTGGACTCGCTGACCCCGCGCGAAGCGAAGGTGCTGCGCATGCGCTACGGCGTCGAGATGTCGAACGACCACACGCTGGAAGAAGTCGGCAAGCAGTTCGACGTGACCCGCGAGCGTATCCGCCAGATCGAAGCCAAGGCGATGAGCAAGCTGCGCCAGCCGTCGCGTTCGGACAAGCTGAAGACTTTCCTGCACAACCAGTAAAGTTTGACCAGTTGGTAAAAAATGCCGTCCAGTTCTCTGGGCGGCATTTTTTTGCGTGCGGCGGCTGCGCGGCGTTTGCGTTATCGTGTCATGACACTCCTCGTCCATCCTGGTGCGCACCGATGAACTACACCGCAAGGCTTGCTGCCACTACCGCCGCCGCTGCCGCCTTTGCCGCCGGCGCTTTCTGCGCGGCCCCCGTCCGCGCCCAGGAGCAGGACGGGGCCAGGGACAGCATCAATGCCGGCCGGCCCGATTTCGTCGAGTCGAGCAATGTCGTGGGAAAGGGCCGGCTGCAGCTGGAGACCGGCGTGGTGTGGGAGCGCGACCGCGGCGGGGGCGGACGCGAGCGCATCCTGTCGACGCCGACCCTGCTGCGCATCGGCGTGGCCGACACGGTCGAATTGCGGGTCGAGACCGCCGGCCGCGTCGTCCGCCACGCCAGCGAGAACGGCGAGCGTGCGACACAAGCCGGCTATGGCGACGCTGCGCTCGGTGTCAGCTGGCATGCCATGGACGCTGCCGGGAGCCTGCCTTCGGTGGGCGTGCTGCTGTCTGCCGACCTGGACACCGGCTCGCGCGCCTTTCGCGGCCAGGGCGTGCGCCCCTCGTTGCGGGTGGTCGGCGAATGGGACCTGCCCAACGGTTACGCGCTCGGCGTGATGCCGGGCATCGGGGTCGAGCGCGACGACGGACACGGCGGCCGCTACCGCTACGGCATCCTCGGCGTCATCGTCGCCAAGTCCTTCGGCGAGCGCCTGCGCGGCCTGGTCGAGGTGGCGATGCCGCACATCGCCCGCAGCGCGCACGGCGGCACCCAGGCCAGCTTCGATGTCGGTGCCGCCTACCTGCTGTCGCGCGACGTCCAGATCGACGCGATGCTCTCGCGCGGCCTGAACAGCCGCACGCCGGACCTGGCCTTGACGGTCGGGCTGTCGATCCGCCGCTGACCACCCGGCGCCGCCCGGCCGGTCCGGCCGCCGCCGTCATCCGGGCACCCGCGCGCCCACAAGCAAGCTGTTTCGCCTCCCGGTTCCGGCATTCGCCGCGATAACTGCTCATGCATTCGGGTTATGCCGGCCGCTGTGAAATTCATTGGTTGTCAACATTTCCCCGTCGTACTCTGTTTCACGGATGGCAACACTCTGGCGCGTGGAGAGGCGCGGGGGACCGCCACCAGCGCCCGGGTTCCAGCGGGCGTTCACGACAACCCTGCAAAACACCCACAACATGAAAAAACGTTTGCTTGCAGCGGCAGCCGCGATGCTCGCCGCCTCCATTTCCCTCGCCCATGCCCAGACCGCGGCGCAAGACGCGGCGCCCAAGCGCGAAATGCGCGGCGTGTGGATCAGTACCCATATCAGCCTGGACTGGCCCAGCCGCACCGACACCCCGGCCCAGCAGCAGGCCAAGCTCGCGGCCATCCTCGACCATAACAAGGCCACCGGCATGAACGCGGCCTTCCTGCAGGTGCGCAGCCAGTCCGACGCCCTGTACCCGAGCAGCTACGAGCCCTGGTCCTACTACCTGACCAACCAGCAGGGCAGGGCGCCGTCGCCGATGTGGGATCCGCTGCAGTTCGCGATCGAGGAGACCCGCAAGCGCGGCATGGAATTCCATGCCTGGATCAATCCCTACCGCGCGGTGGCCACCGCCTCCAACCAGGGGAACGCCGCCATGTACGCGCCGGAGCACGTCTCGCGCACCCATCCCGAGTGGATGCTGACGGTCGGCACCGTCAAGATCCTGAACCCGGGCCTGCCCGCGGTGCGCGACCACGTCGTGAACGTCATCATGGACATCGTCAACCGCTACGACGTGGACGGCATCCACTTCGACGACTACTTCTACCCGAGCGGCACCATCCTCGACGACGCGGCCTACCACGCCGACCCGCGCGGCTTCCCCGACACCGCTGCCGGGCGTGCCGACTGGCGCCGCGACAACATCAACCTCCTGATCGCGCGCGTGAACGACAGCATCCGCGCCGTGAAGCCGTGGGTGAAGTTCGGCGTCTCGCCGTCGGGCATCTATCGCAGCAGCCTTGATGCGGCCGAGGGCTCGCCGACCGCGAGCTGGGCGGCGCAGCACTACAGTTCGATGTTCGCCGACACCCGCACCTGGATCCGGCAGGGCTGGGTCGACTACCTGGCGCCGCAGATCTACTGGTACATCGGCCAGGCGGGCTCGGACTACCAGCTCCTGGTGCCGTGGTGGAACGACAACGCCTACGAGCGCCACATGTACATCGGCCTGGCCGACTACAAGGTGAACACGGTCGGCTGGACGGACCCGGGCCAGATCGACAGGCAGATCGCGATGAACCGCGCGCACGGGAACATTTCGGGGCAGATCCACTTCCGCCACGCCTTCCTGCAGGGCGATCTGCTGGGCTACCGCACATCGCTGAAGAACAGCACCTATGCAAGGCCGGCCCTGCTGCCGGTCATGGCCTGGAAGGGCACGGCCGCGCCGCCTGCGCCGGCGGGACTGGCTGCAACGATCGGCGACGACAATGCCGTGCAGCTGGCCTGGGCGACGGCGCCGGACAGCGCGGACGAGTTCGAGAAGACCCGCAGGTATGCGATCTACCGCTCGCCGGTGCGCGAGATGGACCTGGAGTCGTCCGCCAACCTGCTGGGCGTGACCGATACCGCAACCGGCGCCTTCGTCGACCGGACCGTGGGTCCGGGCCAGTATTACTACTACACGGTGACGGCGCTGAACCGCTTGAGCAACGAGAGCCCGCACGCAGCGACCGTCAGCAACGACGTCGAGGCGCCGACCGTGCGCACGCGCGATGTGTCGCTGCGGCTGGCGAACGGCACGGCCACGCTGGCGCCGGGCGACCTGGATGGCGGCACGACCGACAACTGGGGCGTAGAATCCCTGGCGGCTTCGCGCACCACGTTCGCATGCTCGGACATCGGCGCGCAGAAGGTCGAGCTGAGCGCAGTCGACAAGGGCGGCAACAGCGCCAGCGCGCAAGCCACCGTGCAGGTGCTGGGCCATGTGCCGCAGCCGGCGATCGCCGTGACGCCGGGCGCGGGCGAGGAGACCGGCCTGCCGGCCAATACCATCGCGCTCGGCTATGGCCCGCAGAGCGTCACCTTGCGTGCGAGCGACGCGGCCGGCAGCTCGACCTTCAGCTGGAGCCCGGCGGCAGGGCTATCCTCGACCACCGGTGCGGTGACCAGCTTCGCACCAGGCGCGGCCGGCAGCTTCCGCATCACCGCGCAGGCCGCCAGCCCGGAGAGCTGCTTCGCGCAAGCGACGGCGACCGTGACGGTGATCGATGCGCGCTGCGGCGACGGCAAGGTGGCGGTGTGCCACGGGACGGGCAGCGCCGGCAATCCGGCGGTCCAGGTGTGCGTGGCGCCGAATGCGGTGCAGGCGCATTTGAAGCAGGGGAGTACGCTCGGCATGTGTCCAGGCTGAGATGCTTCCCCACAGACCGTCGAGTGGCCGCCGGCCGCGGCGGTTCAACGGTCTCCGGCGGGCGCCGCAGGGGTAGGAGCGGCCTTTCCCCAGCTGTCCTCGTACAGCATCCCGGACAGCGCGCGCCGCCGGTCCCAGCCCTCGGCCTCGAGCATCGGGGCCGGATAGAATTCCTCGACGTGGCCCACGCACAGGATCGCGATCGGCAGGCTGCCGGGAGGCATGCCGCATAGCGCGCGGACCTGCTGCGGATCGAACAGGGACACCCAGCCGACACCGATGCCTTCGGCGCGGGCGGCCAGCCAGAAATTCTGGATGGCGCAGGAAGCCGACGCCAGGTCCATCTGCGGCATCGTGCGCCTGCCGAACACGTAGGGTTCGCGCTCGTCCATCAACCCCACCACCAGTACTTCCGCACAGTCGCGTAAGCCTTCGACCTTCAGGCGCATGAATTCGTCGGCACGCCCGCCGAGCGCCTGCGCGGTCAGCACGCGCTCCTCCTCGACGTGGGCATGGATCCGTTGGCGCAGCATGCGGTCCGCGATCCGGATGAAGCGCCATGGTTGCATCAGTCCGACACTCGGCGCGCTGTTGGCCGCCTCCAGGAAGCGTGTCAATTGGTCCGGCTCGATCGGTGTGGGCAGGAAGTGGCGCATGTCGCGCCGCTCCCGGATCGCGCGGTAGACGCCCTGGACCTCGGGCGCAGAGAAGGCGTGGCTGCTCATGCGCTCCTTCCTACTTCGCGGCAGGCGGTTCGACCAGCACCAGCTTGCCGGTCTTCGGATCGCGGTAGACCTCGCCCACCCGGTCGTAGCCACTGCCGGGCTGGCCGGCGCCGTCGGCCGGACGCTCGATCTGCCGCCCTTTCTCGACCGGCTGGGGCACCGGACGTGCGCCCTGCGTTCCCGCGATCGCGGCAATCAGGCCGCAGGCGAACACCAGCATCACGTCGACCAGATTGACCAGGCTCGCGCGCGGGTCCTCGTCGCCATGGTCGAAGCGGGCATCGAGGCGGGAATACAGGCGCAGGCGCGCGGGCCTGCCGCCGCGCACCGCGCCGCCGTTCACTGTGCCGTTCACTGCGCTCATGCCGCGCCCTCCATCGCTTCCAGGGTCTCTTCGTACCAGCGGCGGCGCAGCTTGCCGATGACGAGGCCGCCGATGCCTGCCACCAGGCCGAGCACGGTGGCGTCGAAGGCCACCGTGACGGCGCTGGCGAGCTGGGCGGGATCGCCGCGGCCGAGCGCCGCCAGGCCCGGGCCGAGGGGAATGATGGTGGCCATCAAACCCAGCATCGGTGGAATGCGCGCCAGCAGGTCGGCGCGCTCGAGGCGCCGGCGCGCCACTGCATGGACGCGGCCGACGTCGCCGGCCGCACCGAGCCTGGGCAGGCCATGGAAGCGTTCGCCGACGGCGATGCCGGCTTCCACCAGCGTCACCGCACAGGCGAACAAGAGGGCGGCCAACGCGGGCGCCAGCAACCAGCTGACCGCATCGTGCAGCCAGGCGAAGGACAAGACATCAAGCATGGAATCTCCTGGAAGGTTGGGGGTGGTGGCGGCCGCGCCACAGGCCGAGCGAGAACAGGATCAGGCCGCAGGCCAGGGCGCCGAGCACCTGGGCGACGCGCCGGCCGGCCGGCGTCGCCGGTTCTTCCAGGCGGCTCAGCTCGAAGGCGCGCGGGGCTGCCGTGGCGTCGGGGGCGGGAGCGGGAGCGGGGGCTGCGGATGGCGCCGGCGAGGGTGCCAGGCGCGGCGACGCGGGCGACGCCGGTACGTTTGCCGTGGCCGGCAGCAGCTCGCCGCGCGCCTTTGCCAGGGTCACGCCCAGCAGCCGGGCATCGGCCGCGTCCAGTTGCGGCGCAAGCCATTGCCACATCGGGTGCGCCGGCGCGGTGTGCCCGCTGCCGGGCAGGCCGTTGGCGGCGACCAGGCGCGCCAGCTCGCCGCCCAGGCGCCGGATGGTGGCGGGATCGGTCTGCCAGAAGCCTTTTTCGGCCGCCACCATGAACACAGCCAGCATGTGCGCCTTGACGTGGGCGTTGTGGCGCCGGCCCAGGAATTGCGGCAGGCCGAGTTCGTAGCGGTCGTCGAAGTACACCGACTTGACTTCGTCCCACGCCCAGTTCTTCACCAGGTCCGGACGCGTTACCTGCCAGCCCCACAGGTTCTCGATGAATTCCTGTCCCATGGTACGGGCGCCGGCGTAGCCGTGGTCCATCAGCGGCTTGAGCCAGGCAGGGTTCAGGAAGCGGCCGCGCAGCTCGCCCAGCAGGCTCGCTGCCAGCGGCTCGACGTCGGCGCGTCCCGGCTGGGCGTGCTGCAGGATCAGGGCCTCCGGCACACGGCCGGTGCGGGTCTCGACGGCCAGGGACAGGCCGCCCAGGTAGTCGAATGCGTCGTTGTTGTCGAGCAGTCCGTACAGGTTGCTGGCGCGGCCGTGGTAGGTGCGGGCGATGCCGCCGAGCGCGGCGTCGAATGCCGCATGGCTCGCTTCGCCGTCCGCGTCCATGCCGTAGGCATGGCCCATGCGCAGGCGGTAGGCGCGGGCGAGTTCGCCGCGCTCGCGCCATGCGCCCGAGCGCTCGGTCAGGCGGTTGACGCCCGTGCCATACGCGCCGGGAGCATCGCCGAACACGCGCTGCACGGCTGCGTGGCCGGCCTGGGCAAGCGGCATGCCGCCGCCCTGCAGGGCTTGCGTGCGCGCCAGCCATTCGCGCGCCACGCGGTTGCGTTCGAGCGGCTCGCGCCCCCATGCGCCGCCGCCCGGCAAGGGCGCCAGTGCCGCCTGCAGGGCTTCGTGCAGCCCGGGTTCCCGTTCGGCCAGCGTGGCGGCGGACGCGGCCAGCGCCATCCGGCCGGCACGGTCGATCAGGCGGATCAGGTTCGGGTACAGGTCGCGGAACAGGCCGGAGGTGGTGACGATCGCGTCGCGCCGCACGGCATCCGGCTTGAGCCGCACGTCGGTGACGACGCCGCGCGCATTCCATACCGGCTCGGCGCCCATCATCGCCAGTGCGAAGGCCACCATCACGCCTTCGTCGCGCACCGCGTCCGAGGCCCACAGGATGATGCCCTCGCTGCCCGCCCCGTCGTCCACGGTGGAGGGACGATCGGCAGCCTGGGCGGCCAGGCGCTCGCCCAGCCCGTAGCCGAGGCGGGTCGGCAGGATGTCGCCGTCGACCGCATGGAAGTTGCGCCCGGTCGGCAGGGCTTCCGGGGAGCGCAGCGGGTCGTTGCCCTTGCCCGGCTCGATGTAGCGCCCTTCCAGGCCCGCCAGCAAGGCGCGCATCTCCAGCGCCGGCGACGCGGCCAGCTTGCGCTCGATGTCCGCATCGACGGTGCCGCCCTGGCGCATCGAGTCCAGCATCAGGTCGAGCGACTTGCGCTCCCACGGCCGGCCGAACACGTGCAGGCCATGGGGCATGAATTTCTCCTGCAGCTTGGTCAGGAAGTGGCCGATCTCGTGCGCGAGCAGGTCGTCCTCGGCCGCGTCGAAACCGATGCCGCGCACCTTCAGCACGTCGGCCATCGAGGCTTCGAGCTCGGCGCGCAGGTTCAGCTGCGCCACCCGTTCGCGCATCAGGCTTGCTGCCTGCGCCTTGAGCGACTCCGAGCCGGCGGCCTCGAAGCTTTCGACCACCTGGCGCAGCGACAGCAGTTCGTCGTACAACGGGGTCGCGGCCAGCGGCGGGGTCAGGTGGTCGACCATCACGGCCAGGCCGCGCCGCTTGGCCTGCGTGCCTTCGCCGACGCCGTCGACGATGTAGGGATAGATGCCCGGCAGGTCGCCTGCGATCAGGCTCGGGTAGTCGTCGGCGGCCAGCCCGACGGCTTTGCCGGGCAAGAATTCATAGGTCGAGTGACGCCCGACATGGACCAGGGCGTCGGCCCGGAAGCGGTCGCGCACCCAATGGTAGAAAGCGAGGTACTGGTGCGGCGGCGTGATGCTGGTGTTTGCGTGCAGGAGCTCCTCGTCCACTTCCCAGCCGCGCGGCGGTTGGGGCCCGATGAAGACGTTGCCGAACACCAGGCCCGGCACCAGCAGCTTGCCGCTGTCGACCATCACCTTGCCGGGAGCGGGGCCCCAGCCGCGCATGCCTTCGATGCCGAAACGGACCAGGCGCCGCTGCAGCGCAGCCAGGGTAGCGCAGCGGCGCGAGGGGCGATCGCCGAGGCAGGCGAGATAGCCCTGTTTCAGGCTTGCGAGGTCTCGCAGCGCGTCTTCGCGGCGCGGGTGGTCGGCGCCTTCGACCAGGTGCTGCAGCTCCGCGATGACGACCTCTGCGCGCTTGCGACCCAGCACCTGCTCGCCGCCGGCTTCGGCGTCGAGCACGTCGGCGTGCAGGCGGCCGAGCAGGCCGCCTGTCATTTCCCCCTGCACGCGCGGCGGGAGCGTGGCGAACCAGCGCTGGTAGTCCCCGGCGGCCACGCCGTTGACCGCCGGTGCGAGTTCGCGCAGGGCGGCGCGGTCTTCGGGCAGGTTGACGCCGTGCGCCATGATCCGTTCCAGCAGCGCCTCGGGCGAGGCGGGCAGGTCGCCGACCGTATAGCCGGCGGCCTTGAGTGCATGCAGCATGTCGAACAGCGATGCCGGCACGTCGAGGTTGTCGGCGCCGATGTTCTGTCGGCCCGGCGGGTGGTTGTAGTAGATGAGGGCGATGCGCTTGTCGCGATTGGGCTTGGCGCGCAGGGCCAGCCAGCGCTGCACGCGTGCGGCGAGGCGGCCCGCTTCCGCATCGAGCACCACCGGCGGACGATGCTCGAGTCCGGTCTTCGGATCGTGCCGGGCCTGGCCCAGCGCGGCCACGGCGACGGGTTGGCCGATGCCCTGCAGTTCGGGCAGGGCGACGCGGTACTGCACCGAGTCCGGGGCCAGGCCGTCCGGCGACAGGCGCCACTGCATGGCGCTGCGATCGAGCATGCGGATGGCCTTGAACACCGGCACGTCGAGGCGCTGGAACGCCGCCTCCACCGCCTCGCGGCCCTCGGCCGCGCCGACCACGAAGTCCTGCAGCACCACCAGCGCAGCCGGACGCGCCGGTGCGATCAGCTCGGGCAGGCGTTCCAGCGCCTCGCGCGAGGCGCCGCCCCAGCGGCTCAGGACCTGCACGCAGGGCTGGCCCTGCCGTTCGATGTGGCGGCACAGTGCGTCCGGCACGATGCCGTCCATGTTGGCCAGGTCGAGCACCACGACGGTGGGTTTGTCCGCCAACCCGAGCTCGGCGGCGCGGCCCCAGGCCGCGTCGTCGGCCAGTTCGCGCTGCCCGGCGCGCAGGCGCAGCGCGGGCTCCGGGCGCGGCGCCGCCAGCGGCGTCGCCGGTGCGAGCAGGTGGGCGAACAGGGCCGCCGTATTGTCCATCCCGCTTCCTTGCCACAGGCGCCGCGCGGCCAGCCAGCGGCTTGCCGCCGGATGCGCCGCGGCGGCGCGCAGGGCCGCCTCCGGCGGCGTCTCGTTCGACAGCTGGCGCAGGGTTTCGGGCGGAAAGCCTGCCAGGCTGCCGTGGCGGCCGCGCGTCATGAGGCTGAGCGTGGCTTCGCCATTGAAGGCCAGGACCTCGGTGCCCGGGCGGGCGTGGCTTGCCAGGGCGTCCTTCAGGCGCCGCGCCGGGTCGCCGAACACCGAGACCGCCAGTACGCTGTCGGCACCCCGGATCCAGCGTGCGACGTCGCCGCCGCTGGCCGCCATGAGCTGGGCCGGAGTGCGCAGCAGGATGCGGTCTTCCGGATGCCGCGCCAGGTGGCGATGGGCTGCTTCGACGGCGGTTGGCGCCGCACGTTCGGTCACGATGGCAAGCAGGGTGCCGGCGCGAACGGGCAGGGTGGGTAGGAGACACAGCAGCGCTGCGAGGAGGCAGGCGCGGACGAAGGTACGGGCGCTCAGTTCGGGTCGACCAGTGAAGCACGCAGGGCGCGCATGAAAACCAGGCAGGCCCTGTGCTCCATGGAAAAGCCGTGCGCATCCAGGGCGCACGAAAGCCGCGCGCACTGGACGGTGTCATGACCCGGACCGAAGGAAAACGAGGGACAGCCAACCGGCAATGCCACACCCCGGGCATTGCAAAGTGCATCGTGACTGGCCGGTCTTCTGGCTCGCCTTCTTCCTTCGCTGGCCCTGCCTTCCCGTGCGATGCACAGTGGCGTCCGGCCAGCGTCGTCAGGCTTACAGCAGCGGGGGCTGCGCCGGACTGGCGGGGATGGCTATCCCGCGCGTCACCGGCTTCCCGTTTCACCCTCCTGCAGACCTGCAGGAAGGCACCAATCGCGTAACGGCCGGATTGTACCGTCCGGCCGAGTTGTTGTCACGACATCTTTGTCGTGGGTCGTTCCCGCTATGCGGACCGCGTTCAGCCCGTATTGCGCAGGCCCGCCGCCACCCCGTTGATGGACAGGTGGATGCCCCGGTGCACGCGCGGATCCACGTTGTCGCCCAGCTTGCGGCGGCGGTGGATCAGTTCGACCTGCAGGTGGTTCAGCGGATCGAGGTAGGGGAAGCGGTTCTGGATCGAGCGTGCCAGCAGCGGGTTGCCGGCCAGGCGTTCGGTGACGCCGGTGACCGCTTCCAGGCAACGCAGCGTTTCTCCGTACTCGGCCGTGATGCGGCGGAAGATCCGCTCGCGCAGTTCCACGTCCGCCACCAGTCCGGCGTAGCGCGAGGCGATCGCGAGGTCGGTCTTGGCCAGCACCATGTCCATGTTCGACAGCAGGGTCGCGAAGAACGGCCAGTCGCGGTACATCGCACGCAGCAGCGCCATCCTTTCCTCGCGGTCGCCGTCCGCCAGCCAGCCGCTGACCGCGGCGCCGAAGCCGAACCAGCCCGGCAGCAGCAGGCGGCACTGGCCCCACGAGAAGCCCCAGGGAATCGCCCGCAGGTCTTCGATGCGGCGCGTCGACTTGCGCGAAGCCGGGCGCGAGCCGATGTTCAGTTCCGCGATCTCGGCGATCGGCGTAGCGGCAAAGAAGTAGTCGGTGAAGCCCGGGGTCTCGTACACGAGGTTGCGGTAGGCCTTGTAGGCGCGCGCGGACAGTTCGGCCATCACGGTTTCGTAGCGCGCCAGGTCGCCTCCCGTCGCGCCGTTGCCGGCGTCGTCCGCCTGCGGGCTCAGGCTTGCTTCCAGCGTCGCGGCCACCAGCAGCTCCAGGTTGCGCCGGCCGAGTTCGGGATTCGAGAACTTCGAGGCGATGATCTCGCCCTGTTCGGTCAGGCGGATCTGGCCGTTGACGGTGCCGCGCGGCTGGGCGCGGATCGCGTCGTAGCTCGGGCCGCCGCCGCGGCCCACGGTGCCGCCGCGGCCGTGGAACAGGCGCAGCTTGACGCCCTTGGCGGCGAACACGTCGACCAGCTTCAGCTCAGCCTGGTACAGTTCCCAGTTCGAGGTGAGGAAGCCGCCGTCCTTGTTCGAATCCGAGTAGCCGAGCATGACTTCCTGCAGCCGGCCCTGTTTCTCGATGACGCTCGCCACCAGAGGCAGCGACATCCATTCGTCCATGATGCCGGCTGCCCTCTGCAGGTCGGGGATGGTCTCGAACAGCGGGATCACCATCACCTCGCTGGTGACGCCCGCGCCGCCATGCGCGACGCGCATCAGGCCGGTCTCCTTCTGCAGCAGCAGCACTTCGAGCAGGTCGGAGACGGTCTCGGTGTGCGAGATGATGTAGTTGCGGATCGCGCGGCTGCCGTAGCGCAGGCGGATGTCGCGCGCCGTGCGCAGGATGGCCAGCTCGGAATTGGTCTCCTCCGAATAGCTCTCGTACGGGGAGTACAGGGGGCGCGGCTGGGCCAGTTCGGCCAGCAGCAGTGCCACCTTGCGCTCTTCGGGAAGCTGCGCGTAGTCGGCTTCGGCCTGCGCGCGGGCGAACAGTTCGGAAAGGACGCGCTCGTGCACGTCCGAGCTCTGGCGCATGTCGAGCGAGGCCAGGTGGAAGCCGAAGATGCGCGCCGCCCGCATCAGGCCGGCCAGGCGCGGCGCGATTAGCATCTCGCCGTGGTTGGCGCGCAGCGAATCGGCGATGACCTCCAGGTCGGCCGCGAACAGGCCGGCGTCGAGGTAGGGCGGGGCGTGGCCGACTTCCTTGCGCAGGATGTGGTCGACGCCCAGTTCGCGCGCGGTGGCGGCCAGGCGCGCGTAGATGCCGATCAGCGCGCGGCGGTAGGGTTCGTCGCTGCGGTGCGGGGACTGGTCGGTCGAGGCGTCGGCCAGCGCCTGCATCGCGGGCGTGACCGCCACCAGCAGCGTGGAGGCGGACAGCTCGGCGCCCAGCGCATGCACTTCGTCGAGGTAGAACTCGAGGATGGTGGTCGACTGGCGTACCAGCGCATGGCGCATGGTGTCGGCGTTGACGTTCGGGTTGCCGTCGCGGTCGCCGCCGATCCAGCTGCCCATCTGCAGGTACTGCGCGTTGCCCAGGCCGGCACTCCCGCCTGCCTGCTCGTCCTCGCCCTCGCCCTGATAGCGGGCGGCGATCTCGGCTTCGATGTCGTCGTACAGGCCCGGCACTTCGCGCAGGAAGGTGATGCGGTAGTAGGACAGGGCGTTGTCGATCTCGTCGGCCACCGTGAGCTTGGAATAGCGCAGCATGCGGGTCTGCCAGAGCGTGGCGATGCGCGCATGCAGCAGTTGCCCGTTGCGCTGCAATTCCTTGGGCGTCAAGCCGCGGTCGCGCTCGGCCAGCAGGCGGGCGATGTCGTGCTCGGCGTCGAGGATGCTCTTGCGCTGCACTTCGGTCGGGTGCGCGGTGAGCACCGGCGAGATCAAGGCGTCCTTGAAGAAGCCCTCGACCGCCTCCTGCGGCACGCCGGCGTCGCGCAGCTTGCACAGGGCGTGGGCCACGCTGCCCTGGCGCGGCGCGGCGCCGCGCATGAGGTGGGCGCGGCGGCGGCGGATGTGGTGCTGGTCCTCGGCGATGTTGGCCAGGTGCGAGAAGTAGGAGAAGGCGCGCACCACCGAGATGGTCTGGTCGCGCGTGAGCTTGTGCAGCAGGCCGGTCAGTTCCTCGCCGGCCTTCGGGTCGTCTTCCCGGTGGAAGCGCACGGCGGTCTGGCGGATGGTTTCGACGATCTCGAACACCTCGTCGCCTTCCTGGTCGCGCAGCACGTCGCCGAGCAGGCGGCCGAGCAGGCGGATGTCTTCTTTCAGCGGCGCGTCCTTGTCGGCGTCGCGTGGCGAGTCACGCAGCGCGCCCGGGTTTGTTGATGCAGCAGGATTATCCATATCGACCACAAGTTAAGTTGATTGTGCGATGGCGGTTGGCCATGGTCTGCAAGAGCCCCATGCTAAAATTTGTGATCTTATGCATGGGCCGTTTACCGGCATCGTCCTGGTAGGCTAGATGACAGTGAAAGAATCGGTGTTGAAAGCAAATGAATCGGCGCAGCAAGCGCCCGCGAAGCTGATTATCGCATCCCGCGAGAGCCGCCTGGCCATGTGGCAGGCGGAGCACGTGCGCGCACGTCTCGCCGCATTATATCCGCAGTGTAGTGTCAATATTCTCGGAATGACAACACGGGGCGACCAGATCCTGGACCGCACGCTGTCAAAGGTCGGCGGCAAGGGCCTGTTCGTCAAGGAGCTGGAAGTGGCGATGGCCGAAGGCCGCGCCGACCTGGCCGTTCATTCGCTCAAGGACGTGCCGATGGAACTGCCGGAAGGTTTCGAACTGGCCGCCGTGCTGGAGCGCGAAGACCCGCGCGATGCTTTCGTGTCGAACGATTACGCCAGCCTGGCCGAGCTGCCGCCGGGGGCGGTGGTCGGCACCAGCAGCCTGCGGCGCCAGTCGCTGATCGCGGCGCGCTACCCGCACCTGGTGATCAAGCCGCTGCGCGGCAATCTCGATACCCGGCTGGGCAAGCTCGACCGCGGCGACTATGCCGCCATCATCCTGGCGGCGGCGGGACTGATCCGCCTCGGCCTGCCCCAGCGCATCCGTGCGCTGCTCGCGCCCGAGGACAGCCTGCCGGCCGCGGGGCAGGGCGCGATGGCGATCGAGATCCTGAGCGGCCCGCGCAGCGACGGCGTGGACCTGCGTGCCCTGCTGGCCCCGCTGAACCACGACGCCACCGCGCGCGCCGTGACGGCCGAGCGCAAGGTGTCGAAGGTGTTCGGCGGCAGCTGCCAGATTCCGCTGGCGGCTTTCGCCACCGTCGAAGGCTCCACCATGCGCCTGCGCGCCATGGTCGCCACGCCGGACGGCCGGCGCATCGCGCAGGCGGAAGTGGCCGGTTCGTGGGAGCACCCCGAGTTCCTCGGCGAGCAGGTGTCGATCCTGCTGGACGACCAGGACGCACGCGGCATCCTCGAGGCCTGCAAGCAGGAAGCGGCGGCGGAGTCCGCGCCGGAGTCCGGGCTGGACAGTGCTGCCGGCAACGCGCAGGATGCCTGAACCCACGGTCGTCATCACCCGGCCGCGCGCCCAGGCCGATGCGCTGGCGCAGGCCGTGGCAGGCCTTGGCCGCCAGGCGGTGGTATTGCCGCTGCTCGACATTGCGCCGCTCGACGACCCCGCTCCCCTGCGGGCGGCGCTGGCCCGGCTGCCGGCCTATGCGCTGGTGGCCTTCGTGTCGCCGAACGCGGTCGAGGCGGCCTTCGCCCACATTGCCGCCTGGCCGGCCGGGGTGCCGATCGGCGTGGTCGGCGAGGGCAGCCGGGCCGCCCTGGCGCGCCATGGCGTCACCGGCGCGAATGCCACCATCCATTCCCCGCCCGACCCCGCGCTCAGCGATTCCGAGCACCTGCTGGCCCGGCTCGACCTGGCGGCGCTGGCCGGCAAGCGCGTGCTGATCGTGCGCGGCGAGAGCGGGCGCGAACTGATGGCCGACACCCTTCGCGCAGCAGGTGCCCTGGTCGAGACGGTGGCCGCCTACCGGCGCAGCGTGCCGGCGCTGACCGATGGGCTGGCCCGGCAGCTGTCTTCCTTGCTGGCTGGGCAAAACGACTGGATAATCACGAGCTCGGAAGCATTGCGTGGCCTGGCCGCGCTGGTGCGCCAGCTCGACCCGGGCGCCGGCCTGTCCCGGCTGCAGGAGCAGCACCTGATCGTTCCCCATGCGCGCATCGCCGAGACGGCGCGGGCGCTGGGATGCACGCGGGTGACGCTGACCGGGTCCGGCGACGCACGCTTGCTGGCGGCCTTATAGCTTATAGTGGCGGCGGTATGGTGCGGCGCTATTGCCGCGATACAATCACAAACAATGAACGAATTGCCCAATCATCCAGAACAGGCCGCTCCGGCCAATGCGGCCGGCCCCGCTCTCCAGAAGTCGCCGTCCCATCCTTCGCATGGCGGCGGCTTGCAGGCCTTGCTGCGTCCGCTGCCGCTGGCGGTCGCGGCCCTTGCCGTGCTGCTGGCGGTGCAGACCGTCACCTCGCACAGCCGGATCAACACCTTGCGCCGCGACATGGCGCTGAGCCTGCAGAAAGGCAATGCCGTGAACGCGGAAACGGCGGCGCTGGCACGCGACGTGGCCGATACGGCCAAGGAACTCCAGATCAAGGTTGGCGTGCTGGAAAGCCGCCAGACCGAAGCCCAGACCCAGCAGCTGGCGCTGGAGCAGCTGTACCAGGACTTGTCGAAGAACCGCGACGAATGGGCGCTGACCGAGGTCGAGCAGGTCTTGAACACGGCGAGCCAGCAGTTGCAACTGGCCGGCAACGTGCAAGGCGCCCTGATCGCGCTGCAGAACGCCGACCGCTCGCTGGGCCGTTCGGACAAGCCCCAGTTCCTGAATATCCGCCGCGCCATCGGCGCCGACATCGAGCGCCTGCGCGCCATGCCGGCGCTCGACCTGGCCGGCGTGGCGCTGCGCCTGGACGCCGTCATCGCCCAGGTGGACGCGCTGCCGATGCTGTCCGACGAAAAGCCGCTGTTGCCGGCCGCCTCCAGCCGCGGCACCCGCCAGGCGCAGGACACCGCCACGCCCCAGCCCTTGAGCCTGGGCGCGCGCATGACCCAGACCTGGCGCAACTGGAGCCAGGAGATGTGGGACGACGTGCGCCAGCTGGTGCGGGTGCGAAGCGTCGACACGCCGGAAGCCCTGATGTTGTCGCCGTCGGAATCCTTCTTCGTGCGCGAGAATCTCAAGCTGCGCCTGCTGAACGCGCGCCTGGCGCTGCTGTCGCGTAACGAAGCGTCGTTCCGCGACGACCTGCGCAGCGCCCAGGAGATCCTGCTCAAGTATTTCGACACGCGCGCCCACGCCACGCAGGCGGCCCAGTCCGCGCTGCGCCAGGTGCAGGCCAACAACCTGAACATCGAGATGCCGACCTTGGCCGAGAGCCTGAACGCCGTGCGCAACTACAAGGCGAAGCAATAAGATGCGGCTCCTACTCTGGCTAGTCGCGCTGATGGCCGCAGCCATCGGCATCGCCGTGACGGCGCGCTTCAACCCGGGCAACGTGGTGCTGTTCTATCCGCCGCACCGGCTCGACATGTCGCTCAACCTGTTCGTCGTGCTGCTGGTGCTGCTGTTCCTGGTCGTGTACGGCCTGGTCAGGGCCCTGAATGCGACGCTCAAGATGCCCAAGCGCGTGGCGGCCTACCGCCAGCGCAAGCGTGAGCGCGAAGGCAACAACGGCCTGCGCGACGCGCTCAAGGCGCTGTTCGAGGGCCGCTTCGGCCATGCGGAAAAGGCCGCGATGCGCGCCGCCGAGCTGCCGGAAAACGCCGGCCTGGCTGCCCTGATCGGGGCCCGGGCCGCGCACCGCATGCGCGAGCCGGCCCGGCGCGACGCCTGGCTGGCCGGTATTGCCCACGACAACTCGCTCAAGACGGCGCGCCTGATGACGGTGACGGAACTGCTCGTGGACGACCACCAGCCGGAAGCGGCGCTCGAGGCGGTGGCCGAACTCAATGCCAGCGGCCAGCGCCACATCCACGCGCTGCAATGGTCGATGAAGGCGCACCAGCAGGCGCGCAACTGGCCCGAAGTGCTGCGCCTGGTGCGCATCCTCGACAAGCGCAAGGCCCTGCATCCCGCGCTGTCGACGCGCCTGCGCGAGCTGGCCTACGAGGCGCTGCTGGGCGAGGAAGGCCACGACGCCGAATCGCTGCGCCGCGTGTGGGCCGGCGTGCCGGCCGCGGACCGTACCGTGCCCTACATCGCGGCACGCGCCGCGGGCGCCTTCAATGCGCGCGGCCTGCACGACGAAGCGCGCGGCATTGCCGAGGAAGCGCTCAGGGCGAACTGGGACGAGCGCGTGGTGCGCGCCTACCGTGAAGCGGCCGGCCCGGCCGGCTCGCCGACGCTGCTGGCGCAGATCGAACATTGCGAGACCTGGCTCAAGGAGCGTCCGCTCGACGCCGAGCTGGCGCTGACCCTGGGCTCGCTCTGCCTCAAGCAGAAGCTGTGGGGCAAGGCCCAGCGCTACCTGGAACAGGCGCTGTCCGATGCCACCGAGGCCCCGATGGTGCGCGAGGCGCACCTGAAGCTGGCGCAGATGCACGAAGCGCTGGGACAGGAACAGGAAGCGGCGAACCATTACCGGCAGTGCGCGCTGGCAAGCATTCTTTGATGTCGCGGGTGGACGGTTCGACGACACACGGTTGCCGCTGCTGCGCTGCACAAGCGTGGTGCGTTTCGCTATAATGACAAACCTTTATTGACTCTTCAGCAACCAAGGAATTCCATGAGCCTGAATAACGTCCCAGCCGGCAAAGACGTGCCGAACGACTTCAATGTCATCATCGAGATCCCGATGAACGCCGACCCGGTCAAGTACGAGGTCGACAAGGACAGCGGCGCGATCTTCGTCGACCGCTTCATGGGTACCGCCATGCACTATCCGTGCAACTACGGCTACGTGCCGCAGACCATCGCCGACGACGGCGACCCGTGCGACGTGCTCGTGATCACCCCGTTCCCGCTGCCGCCGGGCGTGGTGGTGCGCTGCCGCGCGCTGGGCGTGCTGAAGATGACCGACGACGGCGGCGGCGACGCCAAGGTCATCGCGGTCCCGGTCGAGAAGGTCCTGCCGATGTACAAGAAGATCCAGAAGCTGGAAGACCTGGAAGAACTGCGCCTGCAGCAGATCCAGCACTTCTTCGAGCACTACAAGGACCTGGAGCCGGGCAAGTGGGTCAAGATCGAAGGCTGGGCCGATGCCGACGCCGCCAAGGCCGAGATCACCAACGGCGTGGAAGCCTTCAAGCGCAAGGGCCAGGAATAAGATTCCGCGCCTGCGCACCGCGCACATCGCAAAAGCCGGCGTCCCTCATCGGGGCGCCGGCTTTTTTCTTTGGTGCTTTGGCAGCGGCTGGAAGCGCTGCCTTGCGGCGCTTACCAGCCGCGCATCACCAGCCGCGCATCACCAGCCAATATCCTTCAACAGCGGGTAGGTGAGGTCGCGCGGCGGCTTGACCACGTGATCCAGGTCGGCGTTGATCGACGGCTCCATCAGCTGGTTCGGCTTGGCTTCCGTGGTGTAGTGCGATACCGAGGAGCCCGGCGCATTGATGCTGGGGGTGTACATCAGGATCCGCCGGTAGCGGTCGGTGCCGGCCAGCCGGGTCGGGTCGAGGCCGAGGGTGGCAACGACGCCGGACCTGGTCCGCGAACGCTGCTGCAGGGCAGCCTTGATCGCCACGCCGTCCGACAGCGTGATGCGCACGGCGGGAATGCGGATCGAGGGATCGCTCCCGCTCAGGCCGATGACGTCGCCCGGCACGTTGTCCACCACGACCATGGCGATGGCGCCGGCGGCCTGCACGTTGCGCGCCTTGGTGACGAAGTCGCAGGTGCCGCGGTCCACCAGGGCGACGTTGTTGCGCACGGCAACCGCATTGCTCAGGCTGAGCGGGGTGCAGGCAAGCCCGGTACCGTTCGGCTGGTCGACCACCGGCATCAGCTGGCCGCTGACGGGCGTCCTTCCCAGCGCCGGACCGAAGGAGGCATCGCCGACGTAATAGTCGCCCGTGGCGGCGCCGGCATTCGAGCCGCTGATGTTCAGGTTCGAGCGCGGGGCCAGCACCTGCGGCACCGCGGCGGTCACGTTCGGGCCGTTCCAGGACAGGCCGCGCCAGGTGACGGCGGAGGTGCGGCGCTGGGCGTCGGTCATGGCCACCCACGGGATATTGGTGCGATTGTTCACCAGGAAGTAGTCCCAGATCGACGGGATACCGAAGAACTGCTCGCCGGTCTCGTCGTCGGTGAAGGTCTGGAAGCCGAGTCCATGCGCCATTTCGTGCAGCAGCACCGTGACCAGGTCGATCTGCCCGTTCGCGTTGTTGTCCAGGCCCAGGTAAAAAGGCGAGCCCGGCAGGCAATCCGGGAACAGGCCGAGCCGCGAATTGAAGCGCGCGATGATGTGCGGGTCTTCCGGCGCCGTCAGGTCTTCGCCGGCCAGCTTGCTTGCCAGCGCCGCCGGGTACCAGGTATTGGCGCGCGGGGCGTTCTCGAAGTCGGTCCAGATCTCGTAGGCGCCGGCGGAACCGAGGACCGCGCTGTTGGCGGTGCACGACAGCGGCACGAAGGATGCGCCGATGCGGATCGTCACCGTGCTGTCGAGCGTCGCCCCCCAGATATTGGCCGCGCGCTGGAACGCGATCAGGCGCTGCTCGCCGAGCGTGGTGCCGGGATTGCCTCCGACCGGCGCGGCCGGGGTCGGGTCATTGAAGCCTTCGCCCGGGGCGTTCTGGTTGACGATGACGATGGTGGCGGCAGCTTGTGCGGCGCCGACGCCGGCGCAGGCGATGGACAGCGAGTAGGCCAGCGCGGCGGCCATGCGGCGCAGGGACTTAATGGCTTTCATGACGATGCTCCTCTGCCTTGGTAGGGGCCGGCTGCTTGACTGCCTGCTCGGCCGCGTGGACGCCATGGACGCACTGGTCGGTGAGCTTGCCGTCGCTGCCGCGGGTCACGACCGAGTACACCATATGGCGTTCGCCAAGGCGGACCGAACGGCGGCCGTCGGGGCCGGTGACCATCTTCGGGGCGGCCGCCGGGGCCGCGGTCGCGGAGGCGCGCGGCTGCAGGGCCCGCATCTCCGTTGCGGTCGGCGCGCGCAGTTCGCCGGTCTGGGCGTCACGCACGACCACCATCCCTTGCTGGGCGGCTGCATCCTTGGGGGTGTCCTGCGCGGCGCAGGCGGGAAGGGCCAGCGCGGCAAGCGGCAGCGCGACGACTGGCAGGTATCGCATCAATTTGTGGCTGGACATGGCGGTCTCCAGAAACGGTGGCATGGGGCTCAATTGGACGAAGGCACGGGCGCCCCCTTGCGCAACCGGCGGGCGGAGGCGCCGACCGCACCGAGGCCGGCCAGCAGCATCAGGTAGGTCGAGGGTTCCGGCACGGCGGTCACGACCCTGACGGTGTCGAGCCCGACATAGTCGAGCGTGGCGGCGTCGCCGAGGTAGCGGAAAGCGAAGCGTCCTTCTCCTTGGACATCGAGACTCGTCGACCATTGCGCCCATTGCGTGGGAAAGGTGACATCGCCGCCGATGGTGAGCAGCAGGGTGTCGAAGCCGTCGGCGCTGGTGTTGCTGCCGTAGCCGAAGCGCACCTCGAGCTGGTCGAAGAAGCCGGGGTCGCCGGCGCGGTTCGTGAAGAAC
The DNA here is from genome assembly GCF_042432755.1 of Massilia consociata. Classification (NCBI taxonomy): domain Bacteria; kingdom Pseudomonadati; phylum Pseudomonadota; class Betaproteobacteria; order Burkholderiales; family Oxalobacteraceae; genus Massilia; species Massilia consociata. Next base: position 181,405 of record NZ_JBHLWP010000011.1, on the reverse strand, counting down.
GACAGGGTGCTCAAGCCGTTCAGGCTGAGGGTCGGGGTGATCAGCCAGTTGTCCACCATGCCCATCCCGTTGGCGGCGCTGAGGTAGTTGGCGCCGGCATAGGAATTGGCTGCGCCGGAGTGGGCGCCGAAGACATCGGCATTGCCCTGGAACCAGCCGGTGCCCGGCGGCATGCTGCGGTTGATTTGCGCCCAGTTCGACAAGGTCGCGACACTGTCGAAGCCTTCATTGAGCACGACGACGCCGGCCGCGTGGCTGGAGACTGGTGCCCACGTGGCCGCGGCGGCGAGCGCCGCGCCGGCGAGCGAGGAAAGACGTTTCATGATTGCCCTTTCATGCTGAGCCAGAAGGATGGTGGACCACTCGCGCTGGCTGACGACGAGACCATTGTTGCTTTTATGATATGAGCAAGAAGATAAGCAATATTGATATTTGTTCAACAGCTGGGGACTGTTGGCGGGCCTGGCTCAAAGGCAAGAAGGGAACTAAATGAAAACGGCCTCCACAGGGGAGGCCGTTGGGTACCGCCGAAGGGAAGCGCCTTATTTATGCCGTGCGAGATAGCTGCTCAGGCGCAGCTTGCCGACGATCCCGATCGGGAAGAAGTAGATCGACAGGATGAACAGCACACCAAGCCAGAGCATCCAGCGGTCCGGATGCAGCGCCGCGGCGAGCAGGGGCACGCCCTCGAGCGCGTTCGAACCGGCCTGCATCAGTCCCTGCAGGTAGTTCTGGGCAATGATGAACAGCGCCGCGCCCACCGCCGCGCCGTACATCGTTCCCATGCCGCCGATGACGACGATCAGGAGGATGTCGGTCATCACCTTGAACCCGAGCGTGGTGTCGGGGCCGACGTAGCGCAGCCACAGCGCCATCAGTGCGCCGGCCAGCGCCGCCACCAGGGCCGCCAGGCAGTTGGCCCAGATGCGGTAGGTCAGCGTGCGGTAGCCCAGCGCCTCGGCGCGGAACTCGTTCTCGCGGATCGCCTGCAGCACGCGGCCGAACGGCGAGTTCACGAGGCGCAGCAGGAACAGGAACAGCAGCAGGCAGCCGAAGAACACCAGGTAGTAGGTGAGCAGCTTGCCGTCGATCGCGCGCCCGAATACCTCGTTCTCCATCAGCGTGAAGCCAGGCGTCAGCACCTCCGGCACGCTGAAGGTGACGCCGTCCTCGCCGCCGGTGAAGTCGGACAGTTGCGAAGCCAGGACGGCGAACGAGGACGCGACGGCCAGCGTGATCATGGCGTAGAAGATGGCGCGCACGCGCAGTGCGAACAGGCCGATCACGAGCGCCAGCGCCAGCGCCAGCAGCAGGGCGATGCCCAGGCCCGTCAGCGCCACGCCCCAGGTTGCGTCGTCCACCCGCGCCAGCCCGAGGCCGATGCCGTAGGCGCCGATACCGTAGAACATGGTATGGGCGAAGGACACGATGCCGGTGTAGCCCAGCAGCAGGTCGTACGACGCCACCAGCACGATGTAGACGCAGATCGTGGCGGCGGTGTTGAGCGGGCGCGCGCCCGAGGTCAGGAAGGGCGCGAAGGCCAGTCCCAGCAGGATCAGGAGCAGCACGGCGGACAGCGTGCGGCTGCGTGGCATGTCGCCGGAAAGAAGTCGGTGCAGCATGTTCGTTCAACCCCGCATTTTCGAGTACAGGCCGGCCGGGCGCCACAGCAGGATCGCGATCATCAGGATGATGTTCGAGACCAGCGCGACCTTCGGCGCCAGGAAGCCGGCGTAATTGGCCACCAGGGCCATGAGCAGGGCGCCGATGAAGCAGCCGCCCACCGAGCCGAGGCCGCCGATGATGATGACGATGAAGATCATGACCATGATCTCGCCGCCCATCGCGGCATTCAGCGTTTCCTTGTACAGGCCCCACAGCACGCCGCCCAGGCCGGCCAGCGCGGAACCGGCCGCGAACACGGCCACGAACAGGCTCTTGATGCGGTAGCCGAGCGCCTCGACCATTTCGCCGTTCTCGACGCCGGCGCGCACCAGCAGGCCGATCTTGGTGCGGTTCAGGGTCAGGAACATGCCCACGAAGACGACCAGGCCGACCACCACCGCGACCAGGCGGTACTTCTCGACCGCCGCGTCGCCCAGGAAAATCGCGCCGCGCAGCGCGGTCGGCAGCGGCAGGGCGATCGTTTCGGCTCCCCAGATCACGTGGATCAGCTGTTCGGCCACGATCATGCCGCCCATCGTGATCAGGATCTGTTTCAGGTGCTGGCCGTAGACCGGCATGATGATGACGCGCTCGAAGGCCCAGCCCAGCAGGGCGGTGACGAGCATGGCGACCGTGATCGCCAGCGCCAGCACGCCGAGGTTGATCAATAGCGAGTCCATCTCGAGCCAGCCTTGCATCGGCAGCAGCACCATGGTCGCGGCGAAGGCGCCGACCGAGACGAAGGCGCCGTGACCGAAGTTCAGCACGCTCATCAGGCCGAAGACGAGCGTGAGGCCGCTCGCCATGATGAAGATCATCATGCCCATCGCCAGGCCGGCGACGGTCAGGGTGACCCAGGTAGGGAAGCTGCCGACCAGCGGCAGCATGGCCAGCATCAGCACCGGCACCAGCAGCAGCGGCGCGATGTCGCGCGGCGCGTTCGGCAACGGCGTGTTGTCCTGCAGCGGCGTGTCCTTGGCGGCAAGGGGAAGGGTTGCGCTCATGGGCTTTGTTCCTGTTGGTGTGCTCATTGGTGGGAATCGAGCGAGAGGCCGAGCAGGCGCTGCTGCAGCTCCTCGTCGCCGGCAAGCGCGGCCATCGAGCCCGCATGGACCACGCGCCCGTCGTCCATCACCCCGACGGTGTCGCCGAGCGAGCGGACGAAGTTGAAGTTCTGCTCGACCAGCAGGATCGTGGTGCTCGTATCCTTCAGCTCGCGGAAGGCGGCGATCAGGCTCTGGACGATGGCCGGGGCCAGGCCCTTGGTCGGCTCGTCCACCAGCAGCAGCTTCCTCGGCTCGACGATCGCGCGCGCGATCGCGACCATCTGCTTCTGGCCGCCGGAGAGGTTTCCCGCCGGGTAGTTCCAGAATTTCTTCAGGGCCGGGAAGAAGCCGCAGATCCAGTCCACGCGCGCCTCGTCCAGCGGACCGTTACGGGCTGCCAGGTAGAGGTTTTCGCGCACGGTCAGGTCCGAGAACACGGCCATGCTTTCCGGCACATAGGCGATCCCCAGGCGGGCGATGTCCGGCGTGGACATCTTCGTGATGTCGCGCCCGTCGAAGGTGATCGCGCCGGCGCTGGCCTTCCACAAGCCCATGATGGTGCGCAGCGTGGTGGTCTTGCCGGCGCCGTTACGGCCCAGCAGGACCGCCAGGCCGCCGCGCGGCACGGTCAGGTCCACGCCCTGCAGGATGTGGTACTGGCCGATGTGGGTATGCACGCCCTTCAGCGTGAGCAGGGGCTCGGCCCCCTTGTCAGGCATGTTCGGTTTCTGGTGTTCCAAGATAGGCTTCCTGTACGATCTTCGATTGCATGACTTCCACGGGCTTGCCGTCCGCGACGAGGGTGCCGTTGTGCAGCACGATGATGCGGTCGGCCAGCGCGCGCACCACGTCCATCTTGTGCTCGACCAGCAGCACGGTCTTGTTGCGTTCCGATTTCACCTGCTGGATCAGGTCGAGCACCACCGGCACTTCGTCCACGCTCATGCCCGCGGTCGGCTCGTCGAACATCATGATGTCCGGCTCCAGTGCCAGCAGGATCGCTACTTCCAGCTTGCGCTGGTCGCCGTGCGACAGCGTGCGCACCCAGGCCTCGCGCCGGCCGATCAGGGCCACGCGCTCCAGGTAATGGTCGGCCCGCGCGATCAGTTCCTTGTGGCTCGACCAGATCGACAGGAAGTTCAGCCCCATGCCGGCGCGGCTTTGCACCGCCAGGCGCACGTTCTCGGCCACGGTCAGGTTCGGGAACAGGTTGGTCAGCTGGAAGGCGCGGCCGACGCCCAGGCGCGTTCGTTTCGCGGCACCTGCACGTGTAATGTCCTGGCCGCGCACGAACACCTGTCCCGAGGTCGCGGGCAACTGGCCAGAGATCAGGTTGAAATAGGTCGTCTTGCCGGCCCCGTTCGGGCCGACAATGACGGTCAGGGTACCGGGATGAAAGTCCGCCGTCACCGCGTTCACCGCGACGTGGCCGCCGAAGCGGATGGTCAGGTCGCGGGTCGACAGGGACGGTTGCTGGGATGCCTGGACGCTCATGTCAGCGCTTGTTCCGTACCGGGAGCGGCATCTCGGACGCCGGGATCTCGCGCACCAGCTCCAGCAGGTCCCACTCGTTCTTCTGGTCCTTCTTGATGCGGAAGTGGTACATCGGCTGGATCGCCTGGTGGTCTTCCTTGCGGAAGGTCATGGTGCCCTTCGGGGTTTCGAAGCTCATGCCTTCCATGGCCGCCACCAGCTGGTCGCCGTTCTTCGCGTTCGGCGCCTTCGACAGGGCGGCGTGCACCGCGCTTGCGGCGGCCATCCCGCCGGCGGTGAACATGTCCGGCGGCGACTTGAAGCGCTTGGTGTGTTCAAGCACCAGCCAGTCGTTCATCTTGTTCTTCGGGAAGCCGTAGTAGTAATAGATCGTGCCTTCGGTGCCGGCATAGCTCTTCCAGGTCTTCATCACCGGCAGGATGTTGCCGCCCGGGGCCAGCGCGATGCCGTAGCGCTCCGGCTTCATGTCGGCGATCTTGTTCATCGGGTTCGGGCCGGCCCAGACGATGCCCAGCACGCGCGGCTGCGGCTTGTCCTTCAGCGCGTTGAACAGGCGCTGCGTGGAAGCGGTGAAGTCGGTGGTGGTGGCCGGCGCGTACTCTTCATGGACGACCCTGGCCTTGCTGCCGGTGGCGGCAAGCGCCTCCTTGCCGGCCTTGATCGCATCGCGTCCGAAAGCGTAGTCCTGGGCCAGGAAGCCGACGCTGCCGGACTTCAGGGTGCTGGCGGCGGCCAGCGCGTCCTGCATCGAGCTGCGCGCGGTACGGAAGACGTACTTGTTCCACTTGTCCTGGGTGATCGCGTCGGCCACTGCGGGCTCGACGATCAGCACCTTCTTGTATTCCTTCGCCACCGGCAGCATGGCGATGGCCGAGCCGGAGGAGGTGGTGCCGACCGCGATGTCGACCTTGTCGTCGCCGTAGGCTTCGGCCAGCAGCGTGCGGCCGAGCGAGGGGTTGGACTGGTCGTCCTTGACGATCACCTGGATTTTCCGGCCGTTGATCTGCATGGTGCCGTTGGTAAGGTACTGCAGGCCCATCATGAAGCCGGTCTCGGTTTCCTTGGCATAGGCTTCGAGCGGGCCGGTCTTGCCGGCGATGAGGGCGATCTTGATGTCCTTGCCCTGTGCCAGGACGCCGGGTGCGGCGGTGGCGGCGAATGCGGCCACGATGGCCACGGAAAGGGGTTTGATCAGGTGCTTCATGGGTGTCTCCTTCTATGTTCCTTCGGTGTTCCTCAGGGTACCTTCGCCAGAAACCGGCGGATCGCGTCCAGCGCTTCCGGCTCGGTGAGCATGGGCGCGTGGCCGACGTTGGGTACTTCGGCGTAATGCAGTTCCGGGGCCGCCTTGCGCATCCATTCGGCCTGCTCGGGTTCGACCAGGTCGGACAGCGCGCCGCGCACCAGCAGCGTGGGGCGGCGTCGCGCCAGGCGGCGAAACGCCATGCGCGCGGCCAACGAGGTCGGGCGCAGCTTGCCCGTCTGGATCGCGGTAGCGATACTCGGATCGTAACGCAGAGCCAGCTGTCCGTCATCCTTCTGTTCGAAGGCGCGGCGCGCCCATTTGCCCCATTCCTCGTCGCTGTTGGCGGGGAAGGCGCAGGCATTGATGTCGCGCAGGTAGCCGGCTGCCTCATCCCAGGAGGCGAGGGCGCCGCAGCGGCCCGCGTAGCCGGCGATGCGTTCGAGGCCGCGCACCGACATCACGGGGCCGATGTCGTTGATGATGGCGGCGCCGATCAGGTCGAGCCGGCGCGCCGCCAGGGTCATGGTGATCAGGCCGCCCATCGAGGTGCCGATGAAGACGGCACGGGCCAGCCCCAGGTCTTCCATCAGCTTGACGATGTCGCCGGCGTAGACCACCGGGTTGTAGTTGGCGGGATCCGGGTCGCGCGCCGAGTGGCCGCGTCCGCGCACGTCGACCGCGATCACGCGGCGTCCCAGGCGGGCCAGCTCCGGGGCCAGCTCGTCGAAGTCGGACGAGTTGCGTGTCAGGCCGTGGATGCAGATGACCGGCAGCCGCGCCGGCAGGCCGCCCGCCGCCTCTGCCGCGGCGCATGGCGAATAATCGCGCGCGTACAGCGCCAGCCCGTCGCTGCTGGTGTAGCTGATTGGTGTGAAGGTGGACACGCTGGCTTATCCTGTCAGGTCGTTCGTATGGTGTTCGGTCGTGATGGTCAGGCGCCTGCGCCGCGAACGGCGGGCTGCAACCGTCCCGGCCGGCCCCGGAGGGACCAGCCAGGCGGCGCCGCCGTGGCAGCGCAGTGCTTGGGAGCGGAACTTAGAAGCGGTACTCGAGCGTCGCCGTGACGGTGCGCGGGTTGCCGTAGAACGCGGTCAGGGTGCCTTCGTTGCCCAGGGTCGGGAACAGGTAGCCGGCGGTCTTGTAGCGCTCGTCGCCCAGGTTCTTGCCGTGCAGGCCGACGCGTACCTTGCCGTCGGTGCGCGTCCAGACGATGCTCGCGTCGTACAGCTTGTACGATTCCTGGTCCAGCAGCGACGGGGTCTCGAACTGGGCGGTCGCACCCTTGTACGAGGCGCTGCCGATCAGCGAGATCTTGCCGCCGTGGCCGAAGACCGGCATCGGGATGTCGTAGTTGACGCGCAGGTTGGCCGAGTTCTTCGGGGTATTCTGGAACACGCGCTGGCTCGCCACGTTCACGCCCGCCACGATGTATTCCTTGTACTCGGCATCGATGTAGCTGTACATGCCGGCGACCATGAAGTTCGGGGTCAGGTTGGCGATGGCTTCCAGTTCGATGCCCTTGATCTTGGCCTTGCCGGCATTGGTGGTCACGCCGGCGAAGCTGTCGTCGCGGCCGTCGCCGTTGGTGTCGATCGCCACCGAGCCCGGGATCTGCACGTCCTGGTAGTCGCTGTAGAAGGCCGCCGCGTTGGTGGTGATGCGGCCGCCGTTGAAGGCCGACTTCAAACCCAGCTCATAGGTTTCGATGGTTTCCGGCTCATAGCCCGCGCGCGCGGTCGCCAGCGGGATGCGGGTGCCGACCACGTTCAGGCGCGGGTCGAAGCCGCCGCCCTTGAAGCCCTCGGAGTACGAGGCATACACGTTGTGGTCGCTGTTGAGCTTGTAGTTGACGGCCACGCGCGGGGTGAACTTCTTGTCCTTGCGCGACAGGACGCCGCCACGCAGGTCGGTGTCGGTGCGGAACAGGATGGCGCCCGGATTGCCCATCGCCGGCGAACCGCCCAGGCCCAGGTAGATCTGGCGCAGGACGTCGGCGTCGCGCTGGTCGACGGTGTAGCGGCCGCCCACCGACACGCTGAAGGCGTCGGTCACGTTGTAGCTGCCGTCGGCGTAGACCGCCCAGGCCTTGGTGTCGATGTCGCCCAGGGTATAGGTGGAGCTCGGGAAGGCGCCGGCCAGGATGGTGTCGAAGTGGTTGAAGGCGTTGGCGTCCATGTAGTACACGCCGGCCACGCCCTGCAGGCGCTCGCCCGTGTAGGTGACGTTGAACTCCTGGCTGAACTGCTCGTTCTTGTACAGCGCCGGCACTTCCATGTCGACCACCGGCAGCGCGTCGAAGTCGATCGGGGCGTACGAACGGTCGCGGCGCGATGCGGTGATCGACTTCAGGGTCCATTCGTTGTTGAGGGTGTATTCGACGGTGGCCGAGACGCCGTGCGCCTTGACGTCCTGCTGCCTGCCCATCGCGTAGAGCAGGTTGCCGCGGGTGTCGAACTCGTTCGACAGGATCGGGGCGCCGCTGGTGCGGCCGACGATCAGGCGGTGGCCGTTCTTCGGGCTGGAGTCGTCCTGGGTCAGGTCGCCGGCGAGGCGGATGAACAGGTCCGGGGTCGGGGTGAACTCGGCCGACAGGCGCATCGCCGTGACGTCCTTGTCGTAGTTGCCCCTGCCGGTGGCGAAGTTGGTGCCGAAGCCGTCGCGCTTGAACTTGGCGAAGGTGCCGCCGATGCGCGCGTTCTCGGTGACCGGGGTGCTCGCGGTGAGGACCGCTTCGCGCTGGCCGTAGTCGCCGATAGCGGCGCGCACGCGGATGTCCTGCTGCGGCGCCAGCTTGCGGGTGACGTACTTGACGGCGCCGCCGATGGTGTTGCGGCCGTACAGCGTGCCTTGCGGGCCGCGCAGCACTTCGATGCGCTCGACGTCGTAGATGTCGGCCACGGCCGACTGCGGACGGGCCAGGTAGATGTCGTCGATGTAGATGCCGACGCCGGACTCGAAGCCGGCCAGCGGGTCGGCCTGGCCGACGCCGCGGATGAAGGCGGTCAGGGTCGAGTTGGTGGCGCGCGAGGCCTTCAGGGTGGTATTCGGCAGGGCGGTGGCAAGCGCAGTGATGTCGGGCGTCGCCACCTTCGAGAGCTGGTCGGCGCTGAACGCGGTCACCGAGACCGGCACGTCCTGCAGGGTCTCTTCACGGCGGCGGGCGGTCACGACCACCTTGTTCACGCCTTCTTCGGCATTGGCGACCGGCGGCGCGCCGGTGGCTTCCTGGGCATACGCGGCGCCGCCGCTGGTCAGGGCCAGGATGGCGACGGCGGTCTGGATGGCGGGATTGAGCAGCTTCAATTTATTGTTGGTGCGACGCATTCAAGTCTCCTAGTTTTTGATAGCGGCATGCGTTCAGGTTTTCGCATGGTCAGCAGTGTGCCTCGGTTGGGTTTGGTTAGATAGTCAACAATCGCCCACCCCGTTGTGCAAAAATGCACAGCGACCTGTACCGGTTTCGTGCGAGTCCTGACGGGGAGGGAATCCGGTCGCGTACCGATTGTGCGCAGCACAATGGAAAGAGCGACAAATCATTGCAGCCGCAATGTGCACTAGTGCACAATATGTCATCTTGATATCAAACAAGTTCGCCGATGAATACGCTGCCTGAGTGGACCGACCTGCGATTCTTCCTGGAGCTGGCGCGCGCCGGCACCCTGTCGGGCGCTTCGCGCCGTCTTGAGGTCGAGCACACGACCGTCGCGCGCCGTATCGACCGGCTCGAGGCGCAACTGGGCTCGACGCTGTTCGACCGTTCGCGCGAGGGGTATGAGTTGACCGAGGTGGGGCAGGCATTGCTGCCGCACGCCGAGGCGATGGAAGGCGCGGCGCTGGCGGCGGCCGAGCAGATCGGCGGGGCCGAGGTGGCGGCGCACGGCGTGGTCCGGCTCGGCGTGCCCGAGGTGTTCGGCGTGCGCGTGGTGGCGCCGCTGCTGGCCAGGCTGCTCGAGCAGCACCCGGACCTGTCGATCGACCTGTTGAACCTGCCGCGCTTCGCCAACCTGGCCAACCGCGAGGCGGACCTCGGCGTGATGCTCGACCCGCCCACCACCGGCCGCTACATGGTCACCCGCCTGGCGTCCTTCCACTTCTACCTGTACGCCTCGCCCACCTACCTGGCCAGGCACCCGCCGATCCGGACCCAGGCCGACCTGGCGCGCCACGACTTCGTCGACTACGTGCAGGACCGCCTGGCCAGCCGCGAACTCTCCTACCTGAACGAACTGGGCTTCACGCCGCGCCGGCGCATCTGCTGTTCGGGCATGACCGCACAGCTCGAAGCCGCCTCGCTCGGCATGGGCCTGATGATGGCGCCGCCGTATGCGGTTCCCGACGACGGCCGCCTGGTGCGGGTGCTGCCGGGCTTCCAGGCCGAGCGTTCGTTCTGGCTGGCGGCGCCGACCGACCTGTACCGCCTGCGCCGCGTGAAGGTGGTGTGGAACCTGCTGCGCGAGTGCGCGGAGAGCCATCCGGACCTGTTCGTGCAGGACGAGGCGGGCCTGCCCACGCCATGAGCAGGGCGCTTGTCGGCTCGGCACCACGACACCAAGCGGAGCATCGGGGGAAGGGCGCCGGCCACAGGGCAGGGCGGGTCCTCCGGCTTCATCCGAACGAGGGCGTGGATGAGGGGGCGATATAGCGCTTGCCGAGCGCGATCTTCGCGTTCTGCTGCGAGATGTGCTTGAAGTAGGGCCGGCCATTGCCCTCCGAGATAAAGTAAAAATACTCGCCTTGCGGATTGCGCGCGTACCGGAACACGCGGACCACGACGTAGTTGGCCCCGTCGCCGTCCGCCCTTCCTTCCTCGTTCTGCTTGACGATGTGCGCCGTCCGCCCATCGAAACACATGTCGCGACGCTCGCTCGACACGCGCAGCTGGCGGAACTCCTCGTCCACCCGCACGAGAATGCTGCGGTCGCCGCCATAATATATCCCGCTCTTGAAGCGCCGCCAGCCGTGCCAGACGGCGAGTGCGACAAACAGGAGAGTCAGTATGAGGTCCATGCCGGTTCATTCTGGTTAGATGAGGGAAGCAGGCTTGCATCGGGCGGGACGATAGCACGGCAGCGCCCCCGAAAATCCACTGATTGTCACGTGGCGGGCGCAGTGCCTGCAGCCGGCACGGGGCGCAGGCTAGCTGCCGACCGGAACGGATTGCGCTCGTTCAGCTCATCCATGTAGTCGTCGATCCCGCCTTTTTCGCGCTCCAGGAAACGCTCGATCGCATCCGCGAATGCCGGGTGCGCCAGCCAGTGCGCGGACCAGGTGCGCGTGGGCAGGAAGCCGCGCGCCATCTTGTGCTCGCCCTGGGCGCCGCCCTCGAAGGCCTCGATGCCCTGCTCGATGCAGAATTCCAGCGGCTGGTAGTAGGCGCATTCGAAATGCAGGCAGGGCACGTGTTCCAGTTCGCCCCAGTAGCGCCCGAACAGCGTGGTCTCGCTGTGGATCACCAAGGATGCCGCGATGTCGCGCCCGTCGCGCGAGGCGATCACGAGCAGGATGTTGTCGGGCATGCTCTCGCCGATGCGCCGGAAGAAATCCAGGTTCAGGTAGGGCGTCGAGTGGTGCGCCTTGTAGGTATGCCGATAGCAGCGGTTGAACAACAGCCAATCCGCGCCCGTGGCCTCGCGCCCGCGCACCCGCCGCAGCGTGACGCCGGCCTCGCGTACCTTGCGCCGTTCGGCGCGGATGTTCTTGCGTTTTTTTTGTTCCAGCGTGGCCAGGAATTCGTCGAAGTGCCGATAGCCCTGGTTCAGCCAGTGGAACTGGACGCCGCTGCGCAGCAGGAAGCCTGCCTCGCGCAGCTGCTGCGCCTGCTCCTCGGGCGGGAACAGCACGTGGGTGGAGGACACTTCGGTGGCGCGCTGGGTTGCCGCCAGCACGTCGACCAAAGCCGCACGCGCCTGCGCGTCCACCGCCATCAGGCGTGGACCGGCGACCGGCGTGAACGGGATCGCCGACAGCAGCTTCGGATAGTAGTCCAGCCCGTTGCGCCCGTAGGCATCGGCCCAGGCCCAGTCGAACACGTACTCGCCGTAGGAGTGGCCCTTGACGTACAGGGGCAGGGCGGCGGCGAGCTCCTCGCCGTCGAACAGCACGAGGTACTGCGGCTGCCAGCCGGTCTCGGGCGCCGCGCTGCCGGACTCGTGCAGCGCATGCAGGAAGGCGTAGGACAGGAAAGGATTGGGGCTCTCCTGCCCATTTACCAGCGCATCCCAGCGGGCCTGCCCGATTTCCGAAAGAGAAGAAACGATATGCGTGCGATAATTCAAAATGACATCCGTAGCAACGAATTGATGAGCTGCGACCCTGCGGGCCGACCTGTTCGGCAAGCCCGGCGCTAGCCGCCAGCGAAAGACTCACCAATGAACAAACGATTCTTCAACCTCTATACGCACCACTTCGCCCGCGTCGCCGTCGCCATTCCGCGTTGCCGCATCGCCGACCCGGCTTTCAACGTCGAGCAGACGCTTACGCTGGCGCGCCAGGCCGCCGACGGCGGCGCCGTGCTGGCGGCCTTCCCGGAACTCGGGCTGTCGGCCTACAGCTGCGAGGACCTGTTCCACCAGCGCGCGCTGCTCGACGGCTGCCTCGACGGCCTGGCAAGGATCATCGAAGCCTCGACGTCGCTGCCGCTCGCGCTGGTCGTCGGCATGCCCTTGAAGGTCAACCACCAGCTCTTCAATTGCGCCGTGGTCGTGGCGAATGGCCGCGTGCTGGGCGTGGTGCCCAAGAGCTTCCTGCCCAATTATGGCGAGTTTTACGAATCCCGGCAGTTCAGTGCCGCGGATTGCGCGGCGGTCGAGCAAATCGACCTGTTCGGTGCAACGGTTCCATTCGGTCCGAACCTGCTGTTCGAAGTCGAGAACCTGCCGCTGTTTCGCTTCCACGTCGAGATCTGCGAAGACGTCTGGGTGCCGATCCCGCCGTCGTCGTTCGCCGCCATGGCCGGCGCCACGGTGCTGGTCAACCTGTCGGCCTCGAACGTCGTGGTGGGCAAGAGCGGCTACCGCCACCAGCTCGTCAGCCAGCAGTCGGCGCGCTGCCTGGCCGCCTACCTGTACACCTCGGCCGGCCGCGGCGAGTCCACCAACGACATGGCCTGGGACGGCCAGTCGCTGATCTACGAGAAGGGCGACCTGCTGGCCGAATCGGAACGCTTCAGCGACGAGTCAACCGTGATCTTCGCCGACGTCGACCTCGACCGCCTGTCCAACGAGCGCATGCATGCCACCACCTTCGCGCAGTCGGTGCGCCGCCATGCGGAAGAGGTGGCGAAGTTCCGGCGGGTAGCGTTCGGGCTCGACCTGCCGTTGGAGCGCGACATGCCCCTGGCCCGCACCGTCGAACGCTTTCCCTATGTGCCGGCCGACCAGGCGCGCCGCGACGAGCGCTGCACCGAGGTCTACAACATCCAGGTGCAGGCCCTGATCCAGCGTTTGTCCGCCACAGGCTTCAAGAAAGTCGTGATCGGGGTCTCCGGCGGCCTGGATTCGACCCACGCGCTGCTGGTGTGCGCCAAGGCCATGGACCGCCTCGGCCTGCCACGCACCAACATCCTGGCCTACACCATGCCGGGCTTCGCCACCAGCGAACGCACGCTCAGGCAGGCCAACGACCTGATGGCGGCGGTGGGCTGCAGCGCCCAGCTGATCGACATCCGCCCGAGCTGCATCCAGATGCTCAAGGACCTCGGCCACCCCTACGTGGAGGGCAAGGCGGAATACGACATCACGTTTGAAAACGTGCAGGCGGGCGAGCGCACCAACCACCTGTTCCGCCTGGCGAACTTCCACAACGGGATCGTGATCGGCACCGGCGACCTGTCCGAGCTGGCGCTGGGCTGGTGCACCTACGGCGTGGGCGACCACATGTCGCACTACAACGTGAATGCGAGCGTGCCCAAGACCCTGATCTCCTACCTGGTGCGCTGGGTGGCCGAGACCGGCGCGGTGGTCGAGAACGGCAAGGACGTGCTGCTCAAGATCCTCGACACCGAGATCAGCCCCGAGCTGGTGCCGGGCGGAGAACAGGACAGCAAGCCCGCGCAGGTCACCGAGGATGTCATTGGCCCGTACGAGCTGCAGGACTTCAACCTGTATTACACGATCCGCTACGGCTTCAAGCCGAGCAAGGTGGCCTTCCTTTCCTGGAGCGCCTGGCACGACCGCGAGCAGGGCAGGTGGCCGAACGCCGCAACGGTGCGCAACCAGTATGAACTGGGCGCGATCAAGAAGAACCTGGGCATCTTCCTGTGGCGCTTCTTCAAGACCAGCCAGTTCAAGCGTACCTGCGTGCCGAACGGGCCGAAGGTCGGCAACGGCGGTTCGCTGTCCCCACGCGGCGACTGGCGCGCACCGTCGGATTCCGAAGCCACCGTGTGGATGGACGACCTCAAGAATATCCCTGACTAATCCTGTGTTTTAGAGAGACAAGAAAATGAAACAGATTACCTGCGTGATCAAACCGTTCAAGCTGGACGAGGTGCGCGAAGCGCTGGCCGACGTGAACGTCACCGGCCTGACGGTCACCGAAGTGAAGGGCTTCGGCCGCCAGAAGGGCCATACCGAGCTCTACCGCGGCGCCGAGTACGTGGTCGACTTCCTGCCGAAGGTGAAGATCGAAGTGGTGGTGGACGATGCGATGGCCGACAGCGTGGTCGACGCCATCATCAAGGCGGCCCGCACCGGCAAGATCGGTGACGGCAAGATTTTTGTCCAGAACGTGGAACAGGTGATCCGTATCCGTACCGGCGAGACCGGGGCGGACGCGGTATAAGCAGTTGCTGTCGCGGCTGGGGCCTCAGCGCCCCATCCGCAAATCGAACTTCCAGGTAATCAAGCGCAACCCGCTGATGAACAGCGCGCTCGACCACAGCGCGAAATCCGGGTCCACGCCGTACTTGCCCATCAGGAGGAACAGCCAGTTGCCGAGAAAGGCGCAGATCGCGTAGGGCTTCCCGTCGCGGAACACCATCGGCACCTCGTTGCAGACGATGTCGCGCAGCACGCCGCCGAAAATCCCGGTGATCACCCCCATCATCGAGGCGATGAAGATCGGCATGTCGGCCGCCAGCGCGGCCGAGACGCCGGCCACCGAGAACAATCCAAGGCCTACGGCGTCGGCGATGACGATGAGGCGTTCCGAGACGATCTGGCGCAGCGTGCGGATCAGGGGCGAAGCCACCAGGGCCAGCACGAAGATCAGGATCGCGTACTCCTGGTGGATGACCCAGAACAGCGGCCGCCGGTCGAGCAGGATGTCGCGCAAGGTGCCGCCGCCGAAGGCGGTGATGAAGGCCACCGTGAAGACGCCCACCAAATCCATGCGCTTGCGCCGGGCTTCGATGAAGCCGGAGAAGGCGCCGACCAGGATCGCCATGATTTCGATGAACTTGATGAGGGTCATGCGGAGAAGGAGAGCCGTAGTCCTTGCTAGACTACCATGCCGTTCAGCATTTACGGAACGGCCCCTGATGTGGCGTAGGGCGGTCGGCTTGCGACGGGAGGCGCCCAGCCCGCGCGTTCAGCTCCGGCGTGACAAGCCACAGCAGATCCGACGGTTGAACGCGCGCACGGCGAAGCCGTGCACCCTACAATGGGGGCAGCTCAAACCACGGTGGCCGGGCACCGATGAGGGCACCGGTTGTTCAGGTTTGATCCAGCAGCGGCAGCCGTACCGAAAAGATGACTTCGTTGCCGTCATGGCGGTACGCGATCTCGCCATGGTGCTCGCGCACGATCTGCTGCGCGATGTACAGCCCCAGGCCCATGCCCGTGCGGTTGCGCGGGTTGTTCAGCGACGCGCGCTTGAAGGGGTTGAACAGCGTGGTCACGATCTCGGGCGCGATCGGTGCGCCGGTGTTGCAGACGTCGACGACCGCTTCGCGGCCTTCCACCTTCACGCATACCCGTACCGGCTTGCCGGCTTCGCCGTGGTGGCGCGCATTGCTCAGCAGGTTGGACAGCACCTGCCCCATCCGTCCGCTGTCGGCATTCACCATGGCCGGCTCGTCGCAGGTGAGCTGGAAGGGAATGGTCGGGTAGGCCAGGCGCGCTTCGTCGATCAGGTCTTCCACCAGCGCCGTCAGGTTGACCGGCTCGAGCGTCACGCCCAGGCCCAGGCCGCCGTCGATGCGGCTCATGTCCAGCACCTGGCTGATCATGCGTTGCATGCGGCTGGTGGAGGACTGGATGCGCTTGCCCAGCGTCGGCTGGGCGCTGCCTTTTTCCAGCACCATGCCGGCCATGTTGATCGAGTGGAGCGGGTCGCGCAGGTCGTGGCCCAGCATGGCCAGCAACTGGGCGCGCGTGGCTTCGGTCTGCGCGCGGCGCGACGTCATCACCCGCACCAGTTCGGCCAGCGTCAGGCGGCCATTGGCCAGGATGGTCGATTCCCACGGGTGCGCATGGCCGCGCACCGTTTCGTACCAGGCGTCGAACGAGCCGCGCGGCGTCAGACGCTCGCCCAGCGGACCGAAGGTGGTGGTCTTTTCGGGCCGACCGCCCCAGGCGACCTGTTCGATCTGCTCGACGCGCAGCAGCACGTTCCAGCCATTGGCTGCCGGGTCGAAGGGCAGCGCCAGCAGCCCGACCCACTTGCCCAGCCGGGCGCGGACCGGCTCCGGCCAGTCGTCCAGCTTCTCGCGCACCACCAGGTCGTGCGTCTCGGGCAGCGAGGCGACGATGGCCTCGGCCAGGTCTTCGGGAACGTCGCCGTGCACGCGGATCCTGCCGTAGTAGCTGGTGACCTGGGCCTGGGCTTGGGTGGCCGCCAGGATCGCATCGGCGAAGCGGCCGAAGGTCTCGAGCGGGTCGTCTTCGAGCAGCAAATCTTCGACCAGCTTGGTGCGCGTGGAGGCGGAGCGTTCGACCATCTGGCTTTCCAGGCGCGACTCGATGCTGTGGATGGTCGAACCCATCACCTGCGCCAGCACGTCGGCCGCCATGCGGATCGAGTAGGGCACGAGCTTGCGCGACATGTGGTGGCAGGCGATCAGCCCCCACAGGCGGCCGTTGATCACGATCGACACGCTCATCGAGGCGCCCACGCCCATGTTCTTCAGGTATTCGATGTGTACCGGTGAGACGCTGCGCAGGACGGAATGGCTCATGTCGAGCGCCATCGCGTCCGGGGCGCCGAGCAGCGGCATGGCTTCGTACTGCACGTCGACGATGGAGCGCAGGGTATTCAGGATGTACAGGCGGCGCGCCTGGGCCGGGATGTCCGAGGCCGGGTAGCGCTGGCCGAGGTAGGGCACGAGATCCTCGCGCCGGCTCTCGGCAACCACGTCGCCGCTGTCGTCCGGGCGGAAGCGGTAGGCCATCACGCGGTCGAAGCCGGTGATCTCGCGGATCTGGTCCACCGCGATCGACAGCAGGCCATCGATGGTCTTCTGGCGGCGCAGCCGGTCGATCGAGGCATGCGCCTTCACCGCGAAGCGGGCCACCTCGTCGGCGCCGACTTCGCGCTGCTCGAATTCGGCAACGACCCGGCCGAAGGCGGCGTGCACGACGCAGTCGTAATCGGTGCCGTTGACGCAGACCGGCACGGTCGAGGGCGTCAGTTCGGCATCGCCGGGCCCCAGGTAGTCGAGCAGGAGTTCGAGTGCCGCAGGCGGCAGCGCCAGCGAGGCGTACGGGGCGCCGGGTTCCAGTTCGACGCCGAGCAGGGCGCCGGCATTCGCGCTCCAGCCTTCGAGCGCGCCTTCGGCGTTGAAGAAGAGGAGGGCGCCGTGCGGCTGGATGGAACCGGGAATGTGGATCGGCTCGTCTGCACAGTTGAGCAGGTCGACCTGGCGGCCATGCTCCATCGGAACCACTGAAGTACCCTTCAATTCGCCACCATTCCCTTCTCGTCAAATCCGGCAATTACCGGTCGAGCGCATTGTACAGCGAATACATATCAGGACACATTCTACTGGCGTGTCCGCGTTGTATTCCGTACGTTCCCTCACTCGAGCAGGGCGGGACGCAGCAGCGCGATCAGGGCGCCGTGGCCGCCATCCTTCTTCCCGGCAACGCAGAAGGCCACGACTTCGTTTTTTTGCACCAGCCAGCTGTGCACGATGCCACGCAACACGGGCTGGCCCTTGGGTGAGCCGTAGCCGATGCCGTGGACGATGCGCACGCAGCGCACGCCCCGGCGGTTGGCGTGGTGCAGGAAATCCGTGAGGGCGTCGCGCGCCTGGTCGCGGTTCATGCCGTGCAGGTCGAGCTCGTCCTGTACCGGCCAGTGGCGCTTGCGCAGCTTGCGCACCACGTCCGGGCCGACGCCGGGCTGGGCGTAGCTCAGGGAAGGGTCTTCGTCGAGCAGGCCTTCGACGTCGAACAGGTCGGACAGCGATTCGCGCAGGACGGCCTGGATTTCTTCTTCCTCTGTCAGGGGCATGCCCGGCTTGCGGTCCTGGAAGCCGCGTTCCGAGGGCACGTACACCGGGCGGTAGACGTAGCGGTCCGATTCGGGCAGTTTCTTCACGCCCTGCATCGCGCCGCGGAATTCCACGGCGCGTTCGCGCGCGATGCGCTCGCGCTTCTCGCGCTCGGCCTTCTCGATGGCGCGCAGGCGCTCGTCTTCCTTGAGCTTGTCGCGCAGGCCCTTGAGTTCAGAAAAGTCCTTCATGCCCTTTTCGCACCCGACAATTCATTGCCGGGCGCTCTTCCTATACAGTTATGCCGGCGAGTCTTCCAGCGCCTCCAGGTAGCGCTGCGCATCGAGCGCGGCCATGCAGCCGGTGCCCGAGCTGGTGATCGCCTGGCGGTAAACGTGGTCCTGCACGTCGCCGGCCGCGAACACGCCCGGTACGCTGGTGGCGGTCGCCATGCCGTCAAGGCCCGAACGGGTCCGGATGTAGCCGTTCTGCATCTCGAGCTGGCCTTCGAAGATGCCGGTGTTCGGCTTGTGGCCGATCGCCACGAACAGGCCGTGCACGCCCAGGTCCTTGGTTTCGCCGCTGACGGTCGACTTGATGCGTAGCCCGGTCACGCCGCTCTGGTCGCCCAGGACCTCGTCCAGGGTGTGGTTCAGTTCCAGGACGATCTTGCCTTCGCTAACCTTGTGCATCAGGCGGTCGACCAGGATCGGCTCGGCGCGGAACTTGTCGCGGCGGTGGATCACGGTGACCTTCGAGGCGATGCCCGCCAGGTACAGCGCTTCCTCGACTGCGGTATTGCCGCCGCCGATGACGGCCACTTCCTGGTTACGGTAGAAGAAGCCGTCGCAGGTGGCGCAGGCCGACACGCCCTTGCCCATGAATTCCTGTTCCGACGGCAGGCCGAGGTACTGGGCCGAGGCGCCGGTGGCGATGATCAGGGCGTCGCAGGTGAACTCGTGCGAGTCGCCCACCAGGCGGATCGGCTTCTCGTTCAGGTAGGTGGTGTGGATGTGGTCGAACACGATCTCGGTGTTGAAGCGTTCCGCATGCTGCAGCAGGCGCTGCATCAGTTCCGGGCCCTGCACGCCCAGCGGATCGCCCGGCCAGTTCTCGACGTCGGTCGTGGTCATCAGCTGGCCGCCCTGTTCGACGCCGGTCACCAGCATCGGCTTCAGGTTGGCGCGCGCGGCATAGACGGCGGCGCTGTAGCCGGCAGGACCGGAACCGAGAATCAGGACTTTGGCGTGTTTGGATGTAGTCATGGAAGGCTTCGTATCAATGTAATCAAGCGGTGAACAGCGCTGGACAAGCGTGAACAGACGGAAATTGGGGGTGGCCCGCGCAAGAATCAAGGCCGGAAATGCGACAAGCATGCAACATGCGTGCAACACAGGATTATAGACGATGATGCACACCAGCATGAATCGTGGACCGGCTCGGCGGTATATCGCTTAGAATGCACGGATCGCGTTAGCGAACACTTCAGTGGAACCATTCAGCAGCACCGCGCAATGAGCAAGAACAGCCAAGCCAGCCCGTCAGGATACACCCGCACCGCACAAAGCACGCGCGCCTCGCGCCAGCCGCTGCCGGGGCGTCTTTCGCGCCTCCTGTCGGAAGCGCGCTGGATCGCGATGGCCGTCGCCTTCCTGTATTTCGTCCTTATTTTATTGAGCTATAACAAGGGCGACCCGGGCTGGTCGCACGCCAACGCGGTGCCGAAGATCGCCAACCTGGGCGGCAAGGCCGGCGCCTGGCTGTCCGATCTGCTGCTGTTCATCTTCGGTTTCTCGGCCTGGTGGTGGGGCGTGATCTTCCTGCGCGGGGTGTGGAAGGGCTGGCGTCGCCTGACCGACAAGCTGGCCCCGCCCGAGGAGCCGCCGCACGCCGGCGAGATGTACGTGCGCTGGACCGGCTTCGCCATCATGCTGGCCGGCAGCCTGGGACTGGAATACCTGCGCATGTGGTCGTGGAACGTTGAGCTGCCGCGCGCCGCCGGCGGCGTGCTGGGCCAGCTGATCGGCCATTCGGCCCACGTCGCCTTCGGCTTCACCGGCGCCACGCTGCTGCTCCTGCTGCTGTTCGGCCTGGGCTTTTCGCTGTTCTTCCAGGTGTCGTGGCTGGCCGTGGCCGAGCGCATCGGCGCGGCGGTCGAGGCCAGCGTCGACTGGTTCCGCCTGCGCATGGAAGACCGCGAAGACCGCAGGCAGGGCGAAGCCGCGGCCGTCAAGCGCGACGAAGTCGTCGTCCAGGAACGCCAGAAATACACCGAGAAGCATCCGGCCCCGACCCCGATCGTCAAGGCCGAGCCGATGCTGGAACCGCATGCCGACATGGGCGCCGATGCACGTCCGGCGCCACGCCCCGAGCCGGCCATCCTGCCGCCCTCGATTCCGCCTGCCGAGGCACTGGCGGCGCCTTCGGCCGCATCGCCGGGCGCAACCGCGGCCTCGACCATCAAGATCGAGCCGCAGATGGTCAACGTGCCCAAGTCCGAGCGCGCCGAAAAGGAACGCCAGACGCCGCTGTTCCGCGAACTGGCCGCGGATTCGCCGCTGCCGCCGCTGGCGCTGCTGGACGAACCGCCGCCGGCCCAGGAAGCCGTGGCCGTCGAGACCCTGGAATTCACCAGCCGCCTGATCGAGAAGAAGCTGTCCGACTTCGGCGTCGAAGCCAAGGTCGTGGCGGCCTACCCGGGCCCGGTCGTCACCCGCTACGAGATCGAGCCGGCCACCGGCGTCAAGGGCAGCCAGATCGTCAACCTGGCGCGCGACCTGGCGCGTTCGCTCTCGCTCACCTCGATCCGCGTGGTCGAGACCATCCCGGGCAAGAACTACATGGCGCTCGAGCTGCCGAATCCGAAGCGCCAGATCGTGCGCCTGTCGGAGATCGTCGGCTCCAAGGTGTACGGCGACGCCCCGTCCAACCTGACCGTCGCGCTGGGCAAGGACATCGCCGGCAAGCCGGTGATCGCCGACCTGGCCAAGATGCCGCACCTGCTGGTGGCGGGTACCACCGGTTCGGGTAAATCGGTAGGCATCAACGCGACCATCCTGTCGCTGCTCTACAAATCCGACCCGGCGGACGTGCGCCTGATCCTGATCGACCCGAAGATGCTGGAAATGTCGGTGTACGAGGGCATCCCGCACCTGCTGGCGCCGGTCGTGACCGACATGCGCCAGGCCGGCCACGCGCTGAACTGGGCCGTGAACGAAATGGAGCGCCGCTACAAGTTGATGAGCAAGCTCGGCGTGCGCAACCTGGCCGGCTACAACGCCAAGATCCTGGAAGCGGCCAAGCGCGAGGAGCACATCCCGAACCCGTTCTCGATCTCGCCCGACAATCCGGAACCGCTCGAGAAGCTGCCGACCATCGTCATCATCATCGACGAACTGGCCGACCTGATGATGGTGGTGGGCAAGAAGGTGGAAGAACTGATCGCCCGTATCGCCCAGAAGGCGCGTGCGGCCGGCATCCACCTGATCCTGGCGACCCAGCGCCCGTCGGTGGACGTGATCACCGGCCTGATCAAGGCGAACATCCCGACCCGTATCGCCTTCCAGGTATCGAGCAAGATCGACTCGCGCACGATTCTCGACCAGATGGGCGCCGAGACGCTGCTGGGCATGGGCGACATGCTGTACATGCCGCCGGGTACCGGCCTGCCGATCCGCGTGCACGGCGCCTTCGTCTCGGACGACGAAGTGCATCGAGTTGTAAAACATCTGCAGTCGCTCGGTGAACCGAACTATATTGAAGGCATTCTCGAAGGCGGCACGCTGGAAGAAGGCAATGCCGACGGTGTGCCTGCGGGCGAGGGAGGCGGTGAATCCGACGCGCTGTACGACCAGGCCGTGGCCGTGGTGCTCAAGAACCGCCGCGCCTCGATCTCGCTGGTGCAGCGCCACTTGCGCATCGGCTACAACCGCGCCGCCCGCCTGCTCGAGCAGATGGAGCAAAGCGGGGTGGTCTCGCCGATGCAGTCGAACGGCAACCGCGACATCCTGGTGCCGGCTGCTGCCGCCGAATAACCCTGGCCGAACGGGGTAGCGCTGGCTGAATGCCGGTGCCATCCGTAGGGTGGGCGGGTCCCCCGCCCACGCGTTCAACCGCCCGCAGAACAAAGGATACGTATGCAAGCAACCAAACAATCCGCATTCGTCGCGTTGTTCGCGACCGCAGCTGTCCTGGCATCCGGCACCGTCCACGCCGCCGCCCTCGACCAGTTCAAGAGCTTCGTCGCCACCACCAAATCCGCCAAGGGCGAATTCACCCAGCAGCAGATCACGAAATCCAAGAGCGGCAAGGCCGCCCCGGTCTCGAGCGGCAGCTTCGTGTTCGCCCGCCCCGGCAAGTTCATCTGGACCTACCAGAAGCCGTACGAGCAACTGCTGCAGGCCGACGGCGAAACGCTGTACATCTACGACAAGGACCTGAACCAGGTCACCACCCGCAAGCTGGGCAACGCCCTGGGCTCCTCGCCGGCCGCGATCCTGTTCGGCAGCAACGACCTGGAGAAGAACTTCACGCTCTCCGAGGCGGGCGAGCGCGACGGCGCCGAATGGCTGACCGCGGTGCCGAAGACCAAGGACACGACCTTCGAGCAGATCGGCATCGGATTAAAGGGCGGGGTGCCGGTGGCGATGGAGCTGAAGGACCAGTTCGGCCAGGTCTCGGTGCTGAAGTTCTCCAACTTCCAGCGCAACCCGGCGCTGGGCGCCCAGCAGTTCAGGTTCGAGGTGCCGAAGGGCGCCGACGTCGTCAACCAGTAAGCCCCGATACTCGGAAAGCCCGGGTCCGGCGGCTGGCCCGGGGCTCAGTAGATCGTGGTGCGCAGGTCGATGTGCTTGGTGGGCGCGAGCGTGAGGAAAGTCGAATCCGTCGGCGCGGCCTGCAGGGTGACCCAGACCGTGTGCTCCTCGTAGAAGTAGGAGCGATTGGAGCCGAACAGCGAGGACCGGAAGCGCCCGTTCCAGTCGATCCGCACGGCGTCGCCGAGCCCGCCCTCGAACAGGGGCGAGGGCAGCCAGGCCGGCCACCTCGTGGTGAGCATGCCGTCCCAGGGGCGCAGCAGGGTCACGGCGAAGCCGTCGCCCACGCGCCGCACCCGCAGGTTGTCGGGCCGTAGCGGCGTGTCCTGGTCCCAGGCCGGGTCACGCAGCGTCCGGACCCGGTGCAGCGGCACGAAATCCTCGGATTCCAGCACCATTACTTCGTGACGGATCGTCCCGTCCCCGGTCAGCTGGGGAAGCGCATGCACGCGCGGCACCGCCAGCCGCGCCCCGGCGTCCGGGGCGGCGCGATGCCTTGGTCCAGCGGAACCAGACATCCTGGATCATCAGGACCGGCGCTGACTTGCTCATGCTGCGACTCCGTTATGGAAACACGGCATTATAAGCACCGTCCGGCCCCGTCAGGCTCCATGCAGCCCACTTCGGCGCAGCGCATCGGCTACACTAAGCACATGCACAACCATCAGTTCTTTACCTTGCTCCCCGCGCCACGCGCCACTGGAGATTGCCGTGGATGACCTGTTCAAGACCGAACCCGCGCCGCCGCTGGCCGAAGCACTGCGCCCGCGCACCATCGACGAAGTCATCGGCCAGAGCCACCTGCTCGGCCCCGGCAAGCCGCTCAACCTGGTGTTCAAATCCGGCAAGCCGCACTCGATGATCCTGTGGGGCCCGCCGGGCGTGGGCAAGACCACGCTGGCGCGCCTCACGGCGTATGCGTTCGACTGCGAGTTCATCGCCCTGTCGGCCGTGCTCTCGGGCGTGAAGGACATCCGTGCCGCGGTCGAGCAGGCCGAGCACTACCTGCAGCAGGGCAAGCACACCATCCTGTTCATCGACGAGATCCACCGCTTCAACAAGTCGCAGCAGGACGCCTTGCTGCCCTTCGTGGAATCGGGCCTGGTGACGCTGATCGGCGCCACCACCGAGAACCCCTCGTTCGAGGTGAATTCCGCGCTGCTGTCGCGCTCGCAGGTCTACGTACTGAAGGCGCTGCTTGATGACGAGATGCGCCAGCTATTGAAACGGGCCCAGGAGCGCGTGCTGCAGCACCTGAAGTTCGAGGACGTCGCGGTCGACACCCTGGTCGGTTACGCGGATGGCGACGCGCGCCGCTTCCTCAACTTGCTGGAGCAGACCAAGACCTCGGCCGATACCTCGGGCGTCACCACCATCACCGCGGAATTCGTCGAAAACGCGCTGACGCTCAACGCGCGCCGCTTCGACAAGGGCGGCGACAACTTCTACGACCAGATCTCGGCCCTGCACAAGTCGGTGCGCGGCTCGCACCCGGACGCGGCGCTGTACTGGCTGTGCCGCATGCTCGACGGCGGCGCCGACGCCAAGTACCTGTCGCGCCGCATCGTGCGCATGGCCTGGGAAGACATCGGCCTGGCCGACCCGCGCGCGCTGCAGATCGCGAACGACGCCGCCACCACCTACGAGCGCCTCGGTTCGCCCGAAGGCGAGCTGGCGCTGGGGCAGGCGGTGATCTACCTGGCCATCGCGGCCAAGAGCAATGCCGGCTACAACGCCTTCAATGCGGCCATGGCGCACGTGAAGAAGGACAAGTCGCGCGAGGTGCCGGTCCACCTGCGCAACGCGCCGACAAAACTGATGAAGGAACTCGGCTACGGCCACGAATACCGCTACGCGCACGACGAGCCGCACGCCTATGCGGCCGGCGAAACCTATTTGCCGGAAGGGATGCGCGAACCGGGCTGGTACCAGCCGGTGCCGCGCGGGGTGGAGTCGAAGATCGCCGAGAAGCTCGCTTTCCTGCGCAGCCTCGACGAGGATGCGAAGGGTGCTTAGTTACCCTTGGCCGCCCTTGGCGGCCTTGAGCATGAGGCCGGACAGTTCGTCGAAATAGGCCAGGGCGGCCGGGGTCAGGTCGACCTGCTTGCGGCGGCTGTCCTCGGTATCGGTCAGGACCAGCCAGCCCTTGCTGCGCATCGACTTGATGCGGGTGTGGATGGTCGCCGGCGCGCCCAGCTGTTCCTGGGCCATCAGGTCGCGCACGCTCAGGCGCTTTTCGCTCTGGCGCGCGCGGCCCACCACGGCCAGGATGCGCTCTTCGAGCGGGTCGAGCGGCGGCAGGGTGGGAAGGGCGCGCAGCGCATCCATCAGGTTCAGGAAACGCAGGTAGATGTCGGCAGGGCGCGTGGGTTTGCTCACGGCCGTCCTCCTCCCACGGCAACACACACGACAGCGCGCACGGCATCGTTCCCGGACATGGCCAGGAAGCGGCTGGGCAGGACGGAGTGTTGTTCGCGGTATAACATTAGCTGATATAATCTTGCGTTGAAGAAGCAAAGCTTATCCTACCTCGCGCCCCAAGTCATGTCCGATATGCAGATGAAGCTTGCCATGGGCGCGGGAACGGCCGTCCTGTTCCTCGCGGCCATCGGCCTGAACGAGCTGCTGTTCGCCTACATGGAGTTTGCTCCCGGCATCAGCTGGATCTACCTGCCCGCCGGCGTACGCCTGCTGTGCACGCTGCTGTTCGCGGAAGCCGGCGCGCTCGGCATCCTCGCCGCCTCCTGGCTCATCTCCTTTTTCTACTTCTTCCCCAACGACCCGCTCCGTGCCTTCGCCGGCGGCATCCTCGCCGCGCTCGCTCCCTACCTGGTGTACCGCGCCCTGATCGCTGGCGGGGTCAAGGCCTCGCTGGCGGGGCTGGGGCCGTGGCAGCTGCTCGGTTGCGCGCTGGCGTTCTCGGTGTCCAGTCCGGCGCTGCACCATCTCTGGTTCTTCCTGCAGGGGCAGCGCGAAGGCCTGCTCGAGGGCTTCATGGTCATGGCCAGCGGCGACCTGGCCGGCACGCTGATCGTGTTGTACACCGCCAAACTGCTGCTGTCCCTGCGCAGGCGCTAAGCCCTCGGGCGCTGTGCCGGACCCTGCTTCGCACAACATCGCCCAAGATCGCCCAACGCGCCGGTTTCGTGCGGCCAGTCCGCGCTTTGCGCATCCTGCCCCGTGTTTTGTGCGCTTCATCGCAAGCCGGTGGCGGCGCGCGGGGCCGGTCGGTAAAGTCCCAGCATACCGAATCGCTTCCGCGAATCTCTTCCGACCTGAAGGAGCACCAAATGAACATCCGCAAGAACTTCGAAGCCATCTTCCTGGCCGCTACCGCACTGGGCCTGGTGGCCAGCTATGCCACCGCCGCCGCGCGTCCGGTCCAGGTCGTGGAGCCTGCCGGAATCCTGGTCGATTCGACCGTGCACGTGGTCGTGGTCAAGGCGCCGCGGCTGAGCCCAGCCGAAAAAGCCGGCCTGAAGTAATGGCGGGGAGGGCAGGCGAGCGGCCCGGCGCGCTAAAGAAGCGGTCATTGCCGAATCTCGCAAAGGAATCTGGTTAATCGCGGCTGCCGGCTTGGTACAATTGTGTTTTCGACATACGCAAGCCCAACCCGACATGATTGACATTCAACTTCTCCGCAAAGACATCGACACCGTCGCCGCGCGCCTGGCGACCCGCAAGTTCCAGCTCGACGTGGCCGCCTTCAACGCCCTCGAAGCCGAACGCAAGGCGATCCAGACGCGCACCGAGGAACTGCAGGGCAAGCGCAACTCGCTGTCCAAGCAGATCGGCATGATGAAGGGCAAGGGCGAAGACACCACGGCCGTGATGGCGGAAGTGGCCGGCCTGGGCGACGAGCTGAAGGCCAACGAAGTGGCGCTCGCCAAGGTGCAGGAGAACATGGCGCGCTTCATCGAAGCGGTGCCGAACCTGCCGCACGAAAGCACGCCGCAAGGCCTCGATGAATCGGGCAACGTCGAGGTGCGCAAGGTCGGCGCCCCGCGCAGCTTCGATTTCGAAGTGAAGGACCACGTCGACATCGGCGAAAAGCTGGGCCTGGACTTCGACACCGCGACCAAGCTGACCGGCTCGCGCTTCTCGATGATGAAGGGCGGCATGGCTCGCCTGCACCGCGCGCTGGCGCAGTACATGCTCGACACCCACACCGGCCAGCACGGCTATACCGAGTGCTACACCCCGTACATGGTCAACGCCGATTCGCTGCGCGGTACCGGCCAGTTGCCGAAGTTCGAAGCCGACCTGTTCTCGGTGAAGAAAGGCGGCGCGGAGGGCGAGGGCGAGAACTTCTACCTGATCCCGACCTCGGAAGTCTCGCTGACCAACGTGGTGCGCGACGAGATCGTGGCGCTGGACCAGCTGCCGATCAGGATGACCGCCCACACCCCGTGCTTCCGCTCGGAAGCCGGCAGCTACGGCCGCGATACCCGCGGCATGATCCGCCAGCACCAGTTCGACAAGGTCGAGCTGGTACAGGTGGTGCACCCGGAAGCTTCGTACGCGGCGCTGGAAGAGATGGTCGGCCAGGCCGAGTTCATCCTGACCTCGCTGGGCCTGCCGTACCGCGTGATGCAGCTGTGCACCGGCGACATGGGCTTTTCAAGCGCCAAGACCTACGACCTCGAAGTGTGGCTGCCGGCACAGAACACCTACCGCGAGATCTCCTCGCTGTCGAACTGCGAAGCCTTCCAGGCGCGCCGCATGCAGGCCCGTTTCCGCAACGCGGCCGGCAAGCCGGAACTGCTGCACACCCTGAACGGCTCCGGCCTGGCGGTGGGCCGTACCCTGGTGGCGGTGCTGGAAAACTACCAGCAGGCCGACGGCAGCGTGATCATCCCGGAAGTGCTGCGCCCGTACATGGGCGGGCTGGAGCGCCTGGCGCCGACGGCCTGATTTTCGCGGGAGCAGATTTTTGCGCACAGGCTGAATTTGCTCTTCCGTTTTCGCAGGAGCATCGCTATAATGCGTGTCTCTTGCAGCGACCGCAACACCGATTTAGGAGAGGTGGCAGAGTGGTCGAATGTACCTGACTCGAAATCAGGCGTACGGGTGACCGTACCGTGGGTTCGAATCCCACCCTCTCCGCCAGTAAATGAAAAAGGCTCCCACCGGGAGCCTTTTTCATTTGCGGGCGGAGAGGAGCAAGGTCCTGAGGACCTTGCGTGTGGGATTCGAAGCCTCGCGCATGCTTGCGCGAGGGCGGCCCGCGGCACGTGGGCGAATCCCACCGCGAACAGGGCCCCTCAACGGGGCCCTGTTCGCTTTGACGTTTGCATCCACCGTCTCCCCTGCGGGCTCTGCGTGTGGGATTCGAAGCCTCGCGCATGCTTGCGCGAGGGCGGCCCGCGGCACGTGGGCGAATCCCACCGCGAACAGGGCCCCTCAACGGAGCCCTGTTCGCTTTCACGTCGCTTGCCCACCGCCTTCCGCATTTTGCTCCCGGAACACATTTAATCTTCCCGAAACGCCAAACACCCGCTATAATGCGGCCTCGCTTACGCGACCACGCAGCACCGATTCAGGAGAGGTGGCAGAGTGGTCGAATGTACCTGACTCGAAATCAGGCGTACGGGTGACCGTACCGTGGGTTCGAATCCCACCCTCTCCGCCAGTAGTAACAAGAAAGGCTCCCAGCGGGAGCCTTTCTTGTTTTCGGACAGAGACAAACAAGGTCCATGACAGGCACCCCCGCATAGGACCTCGCGCGTGGAACCGGGCTCGCCCATGCTAGTATGCAACCCCCGCAGCAACCAATCTCTCCCGTGAAACACCGCCTATTCCTCTTTGACCTGGACGACACGCTGCTCGATTTCAAGGCGTCCGAGAAACTGTCTTTTGCGAGGACGATAGGAGCACTCGGCCTGCGCGACGGCATCGATTCCCTGTTCCTGCAATACCAGGCGATCAACGTCGCGCTGTGGCGCGGCTTCGAGGCCGGGACCGTCTCCAAGGAATTCCTCAAGGTCGAACGCTTCCGCAAGACTTTCCATGAGAACGGCCTGGACCTGGACCCGCAAGCGGCCAGCGTCCTTTACCTCGAGTCCCTGGCCGACGCGGTCGTGCTGGTCGAGGGCGCCGCGGCCCTGTGCGAGACCCTCGCAGGCATCGGCGAACTGGGCATCATCACCAACGGCGTCGACCAGATCCAGCGCCGCCGCATCGCCAGTTCCGGGCTCGGCCCCTGCATCTCCTTCATCGCGACTTCCGAAGCCTGCGGCTTCGCCAAGCCCGACAGCCGCTTCTTCGCCTACAGCGCCGCGATGGCCAAGGCCTGCGCGAAGGAGGAGGTCGTCATCGTCGGCGACCGGCTCGATGCCGACATCCTCGGCGCCAACAGGTTCGGCATCGACAGCTGCTGGTTCAACCCCGGCCAGGCCGTCAACGACTCGGCGGCGATTCCCAGCTGCGAAGTGGCCAGGCTGCGCGACGTGGTGCCCTCGCTGGCAGGGCTGGCGCTCGCCGCACCGGCACAGGGATAAAATAGGCCGACGGCGCGCGCCGCGCGCCGGCCAGGCCACGACAGGGAGGACATGATGGCCAGGGCATCGAAAGGGGGATTTGCGTCGGACGACGCCGGCAAGCTGGTCCTGCGGCTGGCGCTCGGCATCCTGATCCTGTTGCACGGCGTGTCCAAGCTGTTCGGCGGCGTGAGCGGCATCGCCGGCATGCTGGGGCGGCACGGCCTGCCGGCGGAGCTGGCCTATCTTGTGTATGTCGGCGAAATCGTGGCGCCGCTGCTGATCCTGGTCGGGGTGATGACCCGGCTGGCGGCCTGGGTGGTCGCCATCAACATGGTGGTCGCCATCCTGCTGGCGCACACCCGCGAACTGTTCTCGCTGTCGCCGACGGGCGGCTGGGCGCTCGAACTGCAGGGGATGTTCCTGGCCACCAGCGTGGCGGTGGCGCTGCTGGGCGCCGGACGCTACAGCATGGGCGGCGCCGGCGGGCGCTTCAACTGAGGGCAACGACAGGGCAGGGCAGCCCCAGGGCACCGGTTGAGCTTCTAACGATAATGCATTATCATTATCGACTGATTTCATTGCGCCGTGCAAAGGTCCCCCTCCATGAAACGAAGCTCCCTGTCGATGCTGCTGGCATCCGTTCTACCTTTGTCCGCTACCTGCGCCCACGCCGCCGACCCGGTGATGGTCATTGGTGAGGTCCGCATCAATGCCCAGCGCGATGCAGGCGTCTTGTCGTCCACCAGCATCCTGAGCTCGGTCGACATCCTGGGCGCCGACAAGGTCGAGGACAAGAACGTCGCCAACAGCTGGGAGCTCATCGGCCAGCTGCCGGGCATCCAGCTGACCGAGACCCGCATGGGCGCCGAATCCGGCAAGGCGACCTTCCGCGCCTTCAACGGCGAAGGCTATATCAATGGCATCAAGGTCCTGATCGACGGGATTCCCAGCAACGTCAACAGCGGCAACCAGCGCTTCATCGACATGGTCTTCCCGCTGGACGTCGATTACATCGAAGTCGTGCGCGGCACCAACGATCCGCGCTACGGGCTGCACAATATTGGCGGCAACATCAACTTCGGCACCCGCCAGGGTGGCAACTACACGGACGGGCGCTTTACCGTCGGCAGCTTCGCCACCCGGGAACTCCAGCTCGCCGTGGGCCGCGAGGCCGGCGGCGTCGCGCAGAACTACTTCTTCGCCAAGCAGGATTCGGCAGGCTACCGCGACCACAGCGATTCCGACAAATACTCGGCCGGTGCCAAGTGGTTCGTGAGCTCGGCCGACAAGGCGCTCAAGGCCGGGCTGGTGCTGCGCACCTACCGCCACAAGGCCGAGGAGCCGGGCTTCCTGACCGCAGGGGAGATGGCTGCCGACCGCCGCCAGTCGCCGGCGAAGAATGCCAATGACGTGAGCGAACGCGACATGCGGCACGCCAGCGTGCACCTGGACTGGCAGCTCACGCCGGACGCATACCTCAGCAACAGGTTTTACTTCAACAGCTACGACGACGACCGCCGCGTGACCTTCACCAGCAACCCGGCAGGCACCGCGCCGCGCCAGCGCCGCATCTGGAACGAGGAGCAGCTCGGCTTCATGAGCACGCTAACCTGGCGCGCCGGCGACCGGGTGACGATCGAAGGCGGCGCCAACACCGAGCGCCAGGACAACCGCTACCGCCGCCATCGTTACCGCTTCGCCGTCCCGAGCGACTTCGGTACGCCGGCTGCGACCCAGAACGACGACCGCTACAGCCTGGACAATGTCGGCGCCTACGTGCAGGCGGTCTTCAAGCCGTTCGATGCGCTCAAGATCATCCCGGGCTATCGCATCGACCGCTTCTCCGGCGAGCACGTGGCGAACGCGAACGGCGTGCCGGCGGGGCTGCAGGACTACGGCTGGATCAGGCAGCCCAAGCTGAGCATGGTCTACAGCCCCAGGCAGGACCTGAGCCTGTATGCCAACTGGGGGCGCACGTTCCAGATCCTGACCGGATCGGGCGCGCCGGCCTACCTGGTGCCCGGCCAGGCCGCCTTTGCGCCGTCGATCAACACCGGCAAGGAGCTCGGCATCAAGTTCAAGCCCGTGCCCGGGGCCAGCATGCGCCTGGCCGCCTGGCAGCAGGACGCGACCGGGGAAGTGGCCAACATGCCAGCCACCGGCACGGCGGTCGGCCTGGGCCAGACGCGCAGGAAAGGTGCCGACTTCCAGCTCTCGGGGCGGGCGACGGAAAAACTCGACCTGTCCTTCTCGCACTCGCTGCAAAAGGCGGAAGTGGTCAGCGCCTTCACGGCCGACGGGGTATCCCTGGCGGGCAAGGAAGTGTTCTCCACGCCGCGCTACATCACCAATGTCAGCGCCGACTATCACGCCTCCGACGCCTGGCGCTTCGGGCTGCAGGGACGCGCGCAGGGCAGCTATTTCATCGACAGTCCGAATGCCGCGGGCAAGTTCGGCGGATTCGTCCTGTTCGACGCCAGCCTGCGCCACCGGCTCTCGCAGCGCACCAGTGTCGATGTCCAGCTCAGGAACCTGGCCGGCCGCCGATACGACTACGCCTGGTACGACAACTTCTTCTGGCCGGCGGGCGATGCCCAACCGATGTTCTCGGCGGGGGCGGGGCGAGCCGTCTACCTCTCGCTCAACGTGAAGCTGTAATCGAATAGAGAAACCGGCAAGAAAGCACCCATGCATCAAACAGTGAACCAGACCGCGCTAGCGCTGCCGCAGCGCCGGATCCTCGGCATCGACGCGCTGCGCGGCCTGGTGATGGTGTTCATGCTCGCCGACCATGTGCGCGAGACCTTCCTGCTGCACCTGCAGGTGTCCGACCCGATGGACGTGGCGGCGACGTCCGGCCCGCTGTTCGTCTCGCGCCTGATCGCGCACCTGTGCGCGCCGGTGTTCGTCTTCCTCACCGGCCTGTCCGCCTTCCTGTACGGCGCCCGCCAGCCGGACCCGGTGGCGGCCGCAGCCGGCTTCCTGTTCAAGCGCGGCCTGTTCCTGGTCGTGCTGGAACTCACCGTCATCAACTTCGCCTGGACCGGGACCTTTCCGCCGCAGGTGATCTACCTGCAGGTGATCTGGGCCATCGGCCTGTCGATGATGGCATTGGCGGCGCTGGTGCGCCTGCCGCGCGTGGCCCTGGTCGCACTGGGATTGTCGATCGTCGCCGGGCACAACCTGCTCGACCCGGTCGGATTCGCAGCCGGCCATCCCCTGCATGCCGTGTGGGCCGTGCTGCACGAGCGCGGCTGGCTGGAGGTCGGGAACACGCTGCGCCTGCGCACTTCCTACCCGGTCCTGCCCTGGATCGGGATCATCTGCCTCGGCTATGCCTGCGGCCCGTGGTTCGGCGCCGCTACGCCGCCGCAAGCGCGCCGGCGCAAGCTGCTGGGATGGGCGGCGGCGCTGCTGGCCGGCTTCGTGCTGCTGCGCTGGGCGAACGTCTACGGCGACCGCCCGTGGGTCGCCGCCGCATCGGCATCCGAGACCGCGATGAGCTTCTTCAACGTGACGAAGTACCCGCCCTCGCTGCTGTTCGCGGCGCTGACGCTGGGGCTGGGCCTGCTGCTTCTGGTGGCCCTGGAGCGCCGCCAGGGCGCGCTCGTGCACAAGCTGGCGGTGCTCGGTTCGGCGCCGATGTTCTTCTACATCCTGCACCTGTATGCGCTGAAACTGCTCCTGCTCGCTGCCAATGCCGTGCATGGCGAGGGCGTGCGCTTCGACGCCGTCTGGCCGGTCTGGGCGCTCACGCTGGCCCTGGCCGTGGCCCTGTTCCCGGCGGTGCGGGCCTTTGCGGCGCTCAAGGCAAGGCGCCGCGATATCGCCTGGCTGAAGTACCTGTAGCGCCGCAACCGTCCCGCACCTGGAAGCGCTTCTCAACCATACCCTGCGGGTATGAACTGGATACCAATTCAGTGTTGGACGCGGCCGCCTGAGTTATCTACGCTGCAATGAAGGAAGCGCCTGCGATGGCGAATTCCACAAAACAGTAGCGGAGACGACATGCAGGCTGAAGGTCAACCACGTTCGGACGCTGGCAGTACGGCGCATCCCGGCACGCACGCCGCAGCCATCGCGGACCACGCGCCGCCACACACGGAGCCGGCAGCTGCGGCATCGCTGCTGCCCGCGATCGTGGCCGGTTTCCTTGCGGTCCTGGTGTCGTTCTCCGGCCCGCTCGCCATCTTCTACCAGGCCGCCGAGGCGGGGCAGGTTTCGGCCACCATGTTCGCCTCCTGGGTCTGGGGCATCTCGATCGGCGCCGGCGTGGCCGGCATCTACCTGAGTTGGCGCCTGAAGGCGCCGGTCATCACCGCGTGGTCGGCCCCGGGCACCGCGCTCCTGATCACCCTGTTTCCCGGCTTGTCCGTCAACGAAGCGGTAGGCGCCTACCTGGTCGCCGCGACCATCCTGCTGGCGATCGGCATGTCGGGCTGGATGGAGCGCGTCTCGGGCTGGGTGCCGCCCGGCGTGGCCAGCGGCATGATGGCGGGCATCCTGGTTCCGTTCGGGATGAACGCGTTCAAGGGTGTCGCGACGATGCCGCTGCTGGTGCTGGGCATGATCGGCGCCTATCTCGTGTTCAAGCGCAGCTCGCCGCGCTACTGCGTCGCGCTGCTGCTCGCCAGCGGGACGCTGATCGCCTGGCTGTCGGGCGCGACCCGCTTCACCGGACTGGACCTGCAGTTCGTGGTGCCGGTCTTCATCGAGCCCGCCTGGAGCTGGTCGGCGATCTTCAGCCTGGCGCTGCCGCTGGTGCTGGTCACGCTCACCGGCCAGTACCTGCCGGGCATGACGGTACTCAAGCAATCCGGCTACGATACGCCGGTGCGGCCCGTGATCGTCACCAGCAGCCTGGCCTCGCTCGCCGTCGCCTTCACCGGCGGGATCACCATCGCCATCGCGGCGATCACGGCCGCCATGTGCACCGGACGCGAGGCCCACGAAGACCCGCGCCGGCGCTATGTCGCGGGCCTGGCCAACGGCGCCTTCTACCTGCTCGCCGGCCTGTTCGGCGGCTCGATCGTGATGCTGTTCGCGGCGCTGCCGAAGGAACTCGTCGCGGCGCTGGCCGGCCTGGCGCTGCTCGGCCCCATCCTCGCCAACCTCGGCGCCATGCTGGCGGCCCAGGACCACCGCGAAGCTTCTCTGATCACCTTCGTCGCCACCGCGTCCGGCATGAGCTTCCTCGGGCTCGGCGCGGCGTTCTGGGGCGTCGTGATCGGGATCGCGGCGTGCCGGATATTGCACGGTCCGGCGGCGGGCAGGGCGGCAGACAAGCAGGCGAAGACCTGAACACACAAGACTGACAATCAAAGGAGACTCACAGCATGCGACACATCGACGTACACAAGATGGCCGACGCGGCCAGCTTCAACCGCTTCCACGCCGGCATCCTGGCCTGGTGCGCCATCATCATCATCTGCGACGGCTACGACCTGGCGGTGGCTGGCATTGCGCTGCCCTCGATCATGGCGGAGATGGGCGTGAGCGCCCAGGATGCCGGCTTCATGGTCAGCTCGGCGCTGTTCGGGATGATGTTCGGCGCCATCTTCCTCGGCACCATCGCCGACAAGATCGGCCGCAAGCTCGCCATCGTCATCTGCCTGGCGCTGTTCAGCGTCTTCACGGCGGCGGCAGGCCTGGCCACCGACCCGTACACCTTCAGTATCATGCGTTTCCTGGCGGGCCTGGGCATCGGCGGGGTGATGCCGAACGTCGTCGCGCAGATGACGGAATACTCGCCCAAGCGCATCCGCTCGACCATGGTCACCCTGATGTTCAGCGGCTATGCCGTCGGCGGCATGCTGGCGGCCCTGCTGGGCAAGGGGCTGATCGAAGCGCACGGCTGGCAATCGGTGTTCCTGGCTGCCGGCGTGCCGGTCGTCCTGATTCCCTTCATCCTGAAAAGCCTGCCGGAATCGATGCCTTTCCTGATCCGCCAGAACCGCCACGCGGAGTTGCAGAAGATCCTGTCCGGCATGGATCCGTCCTACCGCGCGCAAGCCGGCGACAGCTACACGCTGCCCGTGGCCGACCGCGCCGAGGGCGCGCCGATCGGCAAGCTGTTCCAGGATGGACGCAGCTTTTCCACGATCATGTTCTGGATCGCCTTCTTCATGTGCCTGTTCATGGTGTACGCGCTCAGCTCCTGGCTGGCGAAACTGATGGCCGGCGCCGGCTACAGCCTGGGCTCGGCCCTGACCTTCGTGCTGGTGCTGAACTTCGGCGCCGTCATCGGCGCGGTCGGCGGGGGCTGGCTGGCGGACCGCTTCAACATCAAGTACGTGCTGGTGGCAATGTATGCACTGGCGGCCGTATCGATCACGCTGCTGGGCTACAAAGTGCCCACGCCGGTGCTGTTCCTGCTGGTCGGCCTGGCCGGCGCCTCGACCATCGGCACCCAGATCGTCACCTATGCCTATGCCGGCCAGTACTACCCGATGGCGATCCGCTCGACCGGCATCGGCTGGGCCTCGGGCGTGGGCCGCAGCGGCGCCATCCTGGCGCCGATCGTGATCGGCACGCTGGTCGGCATGGCGCTGCCGCTGCAGCACAACTTCCTGGCCATCGCGATCCCGGCGGTGATTGCCGCCATCGCCGTCGCCTGTATCCGCCCGGGCCGCTCGGCTGCCGCATCGGCCTCCCCGCCGGCGCCCAACCCCAAGCTGGCAGAGGCCTCCAAGGCCTGAGCGCCCGCGCTCCGGGCCGAACCGGTCCGGGGCCGGCAAGCCGCAAGTGCCGAGCCGCCGCTTCCCGCGGGGAGCGGCGCCTGCGCGCACGGCGCATCGCTTCACCCATCCAGATCACAACAGGAGACAGTATGAAAGCAGTAAACAGCAAGCGGCTCGGCGCCTTGCTGGCGACGGCGCTGGCGTCCGGGCTGTGGAGCGCCGCGGCCGCGGCGCAGTCCCAGGTCACGCTGTACGGCATCGTCGATACGGCCGTGGCCCGCACCACCAACGCCGATGCCGCCGGGAACGCGGCGACCAGGGTGTCCTCGCTGACGGGCAGCGTGCCCTCGCGGATCGGTTTTCGCGGCAGCGAGGACCTGGGCGGCGGGCTGGCGGCCGTGTTCGCCCTCGAGGGCGGCTTCAATCCGGACAGCGGCACCTCCGGACAGGGGGGCAGGCTGTTCGGGCGCCAGGCCTGGGTCGGCCTGAAGGGCGGATGGGGAACGCTGCAGGTCGGCCGCATCCCGAACATGACCTTCCTGGCCGCCGCGAAGAGCGACGTGCTGGGGCCGAACCTGTTCTCGATCAGCAGCATCGACCCGTACCTGCCGAATGCGCGCAGCGACAACGCGGTCGGCTACCTGGGCAGTTTCCAGGGCGTGACCCTGGGCGCCACCTATAGCCTCGGGCGCGATGCGTCGTCGGCGGGCGGCCCGGCGGCCACCAATTGCGGCGGCGAAGTGGCGAACGATTCGAAGGCCTGCCGCCAGGTCACGGCCCTGCTGGGCTACGAGACCCGCTCGTTCGGCGTGAACGCCTCCTACGACAAGCTGCAGGGGAACGCCGGGGCGGCGGGCGGCTTGAGCAGCAGCGACCGCTTCGACCGCCGCGTCACCGTCAACGGCTGGACCATGCTGGGCAGCGCCAGGCTCGGCGCCGGTGTCATCGCTCGCAAGACCGATGCCGTTGCCGGGGTGACGGAATCGGACCTGTACTACCTCGGCGTGAGCCGGCCCTTGGCGGCGCGCGTGACGCTGGACGCGCAGATCGCGCGCCGCGACGTCAAGGATTCCGGCGACGACACCAACATGTTCGTCGCGCGCCTGACGTATGCGTTCTCGCCGCGCACCGCCGCCTACGCGGCGCTGGGCCGCATGGACAACCACGGCGCGGCCGCGGTGGCGCTCGACGTCGGCGGCACCGTGGCGCCGGGCAGGGCGCAGAACGGCGTGATGGCGGGCCTACGCCACACGTTCTGAGGCCTGCGCTAGTGCAGGCAGATGAACTCGTTGCCGACCCGGTGCCGCCAGGTCTGGATCAGTTTGCGGTAGGCTTCGCCGACAGGGCGCACGCGCCGCTCCAGGTCGCACAGGCCGTACTGGTTGACATTGCCGGCATCCAGGGTGAGCGCGCTGTCCCAGTCCACCTGGTCGACCAGGCTGTACCAGGTAAAGCCGATGATCGGCACGCCGTCGGTCTTCAGGCGCAACAGGTTCGACCATTGCTTCTCGAGCCAGGCGCGCGCGTCCTTCTCGCCGGTGCCGGCGTCGCGGTTGTTGGTCTCGGTGTGCATGACCGGGATCCGGTAGCGGTGGTAGTACTGCTGGGTGATCACGTAGTAGCCGAACAGCTCGCAGTCGCTGGTGCTGCCGTCCGGATGGATGACGTGCTCGTTGGTGGCGTAGTAGTCGTTGCCCATGATGCAGACGGGCTTGACGCTGCGGTTGAGGAAGAAGTGGTAGTCCTTGCGCGTCATGCCGTGGTCGAACAGGTATTCGTACATCCTGCCGCTCACGTCGTGGCCGTAGGTCAGGTCGAAGGCCAGGAAGCGCAGTTCGTTCATGTGCCGGGCGAGCTCCGCGGCCTCGGGGCCGCTGGGATGGAAGTACTCGGACGATTCGCTTTGCACGAACTTGGCGTCCGGCCGGACCATCATGATCGCTTCGGTCGCCAGGATGTTCGCCTTGGCCAGGTGCCGGATGGCGGTGACGAAGGCCCGGTCCGAGCGCAGGCGCTCGTTCCACAGGCCTTCGTGGGCCGAGAACTTGGCCGTGATGTAGATCTCGTTGATCGGGGTGTACAGGTCGACCCACGGATAGCGCCGCGCGAAGGCGTCGGCGTACTCCGTGAAGAAGGGCACGAATTCGGGGTTCTGGAAGTTGCCCAGCCAGTCGGGCACGCCGAAGTGGCACAGGTCGACGATCGGCCGGATGCCGCGCCGGCGGATTTCGGCGAATACCTCGTCGGTGAAGTCCCAGTCGTACTGGCCGGGGCCGCGATGCACCCGGTAGTAGGGCGGCCCGTAGCGCAGCGCCTCGATGCCGAGGTCGGTAACCAGGGCCAGGTCTTCCTTCCAGTGCCGGTAATGGCCGGTCTTTTCCATCTCGTCGACGCGCAAATCCTCGCCGTTGCGCCCGGCGATGACCGGATAACTGCCTTCGATCCCGGTCGCGAACAAGAAGCTTTGCATGGTGGGCTCCGATTGCTGCCGGTGGTTGCATCCTGCGCCGGCAAATCAATCATCCTGCCAAACATGGACCCATGCAAGCGCAAAGCGGGCGCTTTTGTAATCGTTTGTAATTCTTAGGCGCCGGCGCAACGCTTGCCGTTTTCGGGGCGTGCCGACGTCCGGTGGCGGGCATGCCAGGCCAGCAGTTGGGGCGCCGGCAAGGGCCGGCTGAAGTGGTATCCCTGCCCCAGGTGGCAGCCGCGTTCACGCAGGTAATGCAGGGCGCTCTCGTTCTCGATGCCTTCCGCCACCAGCTCGAGATCCAGGCTGCCGGCCAGGGCGATG
This sequence comes from Massilia consociata, assembly GCF_042432755.1. NCBI lineage: Bacteria > Pseudomonadati > Pseudomonadota > Betaproteobacteria > Burkholderiales > Oxalobacteraceae > Massilia > Massilia consociata. Next base: position 142,811 of record NZ_JBHLWP010000011.1, on the reverse strand, counting down.
ACCGCGTCGATCACGGCGCGGCTGGCATGGTCGGTCTCGATGCCGCGCACGAAGCACTGGTCGATCTTGAGTTTATCCGGGGGCAAGGTGGACAAACTGCTGAGGCTGGAATATCCGGTGCCGAAATCGTCCAGCGCAATGCGCACCCCCAGCGCCTTGAGCGCGTGCAGGATGGCGACCGCTTCCGCCAGGTTCTCCATGATCGCGGTTTCGGTCAATTCGATGACCAGGCAGTGCGGGTCGATGCCGGACGAGACGACCAGGTCGCGGATCTGCGCCGCGAAATCGGCGCGCCTGAACTGGGCGGCCGAGACGTTCACCGAGACGGTCAGGCGGATGCCCTCGCGCTGCCAGGCCACCTGCTGGCGGCAGGCTTCGCGCGCCACCCATGCCCCGATCGGCGCGATCAGGCCGCAGGTTTCGGCAACCGGGATGAAGGCCGCGGGGCCGAGCGCCGGCTCGGCGCCGTCCGCCAGCCGTACCAGTGCTTCGATGCCTTCGACCGCCCCGGACGCCAGGTTGACGATGGGCTGGTAATGCAGCACCAAGCCGCCGCGGTCGAGCGCGCGCTGCAGGCGGCGCTCGACATGCAGGACGAACTGCGCCCGCGTGGTCATGTCGGGCGAATAGAAGGCGAACGCCCCGCGCCGGCCGTGCTTGACCTCCAGCATGGCCATGTCGGCGCCATGCACCAGCGCGCCCGCGCTGTCGCCGTGCTCGGGAAAGCGGCTGATGCCGACGCAGGCCGAGAGCACGACTTCGATGTTGCCGATCCTGACTGGTTGCGCCACCGCGTCGACGATGGCGGCTGCCGTCTCCTCGGCCGGCTGCTCCCGCTTGTCCGCATCCGGCAGGACGGCCAGGAATTCGTCGCCGCCGAAGCGCGCCAGCAGGTCGCCCGGCCGCATGCAGGCCTGCAGCCTGCGGCCGAGTTCCTTCAACACCCGGTCGCCGACTTCGTGTCCGTAGAGGTTGTTGACGGGCTTGAAGCGGTCCAGGTCGATGTAGAGCACGGCCCCGCCCGGGCCGCCGGCACGCGCCCCGGCCACCGCCCGGTCGATGTGGTCGAGCGCCAGCGCCCGGTTCGCCAGCCCGGTCAGGGCATCGTGCGACGCCGCCCAGCGTACCGCCTGCTCGGCCTGGCGGCGCTCCCCGATGTCGCGCACGGCGACGTGCATCAGCCACTCGCCCCGGTGCTCTAGCACGGTCGCGTTGATCTCGGCGGGGAACTCGGAGCCGTCCTTGCACCGGTAATCGCGTTCGAAGGAGGGGACCTCCTCGCGGCGGCAGTGTTCGAAGGCGGCGCGCAGGCCCTCCGGCGTGCTGGGCGGGTCGATCTGGAAGATCGACATCGACAGCAGTTCCGGCTTGATGTAGCCGAGGCGCCGGCATGCCATCCGGTTGGCGTACCGTATCCGTCCCTGTTCGTCGAGCAGCAGGAGGATTTCGTTGGAATGCTCGGTGAAGAATTCGAAACGCTGGAGTTCTTCCTGCTGCGCGCGCAGCGCCGCGTCGCGCTGCTCGAGCAGGCCGGCCGCGCGTTCGATGGCGGCGCCGACTTCGGCGGCCTCCTTGAGGTGCACCGGGGCGACCGCCCGCGGGCTGCCTGCGCCGAGCGCGATCGCCGGCCTGATCAGGGCATGGATGGACCGGCCGATCAGGCGACCGACGTAGCGCGCCAGGAACAAGCCGAGCCCGAACAGGACGCCGACCGTCGCGGTCAGGTAGGCCAGCTTGTCCCGCAGGGCGCCGGTGAGCTGCGCCCGGGGAACCCCGACGGTGGTCGTATAGCCGGTTTGCGGCGAGCGCACGAAGGCCGTGAGATTCGCCACCCGGTCCTGGGTAACGGTCTCGAGTGTTCCGCTATCGCTGCGCCTGACTGCGCCGCGCAGGTCGGCGGCGGCGGGCCGCCCGACGTAGGTCGCCGCGCCACGGCTGCGGCCGGCGATGGTGCCCTTGCGGTCGAGCAGGCTCACCAGCCACCCTTGCGGGATGTCCCTGTGAAGCAGTATTTTCGTCAGCTGGTCGGTGGGGACGACGATCGCCAGCACGTATTCGACCTTGCCGCGGCGGATCACCGGTGCATGGGCGCCGACCACGGGACGCCCCGATGTGGGATCGGTGACCACGTCGGAGATGATCGCGCCCGGCTGCCTGAAGACCTGCCAGGCCGCTTCGTTGCGCCCCTGGTCCGGCGTCCATGCGGGGGTGTGGCTGGGCATCCGGGCGAGGCGGTCGCCCTCGATCCGGTACAGCACCGCGTGGCTGCCCACGCCGGTGGCGGCGATGGCGCGCGCGGCGCGCCGGACAAACGCCACCGGATCGGCCCGCGGCGCGTCGTCGGCGCTTGCCAGGGTCTGGGCGAGCGCCCGGGCATGCATGAGATGCGTATCGATCGCGTCGCCGGCGGCGCGCGCGCTTTCGATGTTATGGTCGATCAGGCGCTGGCGTTCCTCCCGGTATTCGACCAGCACGAAGATGATGACGCCGATGATACCCGGCAGCAAGCAGGCAAGCACCAGGGCATGAAGCAGGGCGGCAACGGGCCGCTGTCGTTTCGGCGAAGGCAGGCGGAACATCTGGGCGGAGGGTAAGCGTTATCATTATTGCCCATGGGCAAGGTCCATGATACCGCATCTTGCTGGCAGCCCCGGCACTGCAGGAAAGTGTCGGTTGCGGCCGTACGGGGTGTCCCGGCCGGCCGTGCGTGCCGTCACCGTTCTGCAACGAGGAATTCGCGCAGGCGCGCGGTAAAGGCGGCGCCGGCTTCGATGCTGGACAGGTGGGATGCGTCCAGCTGCTCGACACGGGCCTGCCCGATGCAGCCGCCCAGCCATTCGGCGTCCGCCACGGTCGTCACCGGGTCGTGCCTGCCGGCGATGACGAGGACCGGGTTGCGGATGGCGCCGACCGCCGTACGCAGGTCGGCATGGGCAAGGGCGTCGCAGCAGCGGGCGTAGCCTTCCGGCGACTGTTCGCGCAGCCGCCCGATCATGCGGTTGACGACGGCGCCGTGGCCGGCGATGAATTCCGGCGTGAACCAGCGTCCCGCGGCGCCGTCCGCCACGCCGCCCATGCCCTCGCGCCGCACCTGCCCGGCGCGCATGTGCCAGCCTTCGGCGCTGCCGATGCGCGCCGCCGTGTTGGCCAGCACGATGCGGTCGAGCCGGTGCGACGCATGGATGGCGAGCCATTGTCCGGTCATGCCGCCCATCGAGATGCCGCAGAAGTGCGCGCGCGCGATGCCGATGTGGTCCAGCACGGCCAGCGCGTCGCGCCCCAGGCGTCCGAGCGTGACCGGTTCGCTGCCCGCGGACGAGCGGCCATGGCCGCGGGTGTCGTAGCGCACCACGTGGAAGTCACGGGACAGCGCCGCGGCCTGTTCGTCCCACATGTCCAGGTCGGTGCCCAGGGAGTTCGAGAACAGCAGCGCCGGAAGGGCCGGGTCGCCGTCGAGCCGGCAGTAGAGCTCGACGTCGTCGATGCGGATGGATGGCATGGTCTCTCCTCAGCCCTGGTCGCCGCCGCCGACAGGCAGCACGGTACCGGTGATATAGGAAGCTTCGTTCGAAGCGAGAAACAGGATGGCGCCGACCTGCTCGTCGATGGTGCCGTAGCGTTTCATCAGGCTGCTGCTGCGGGTCTGCTCGACGATGCCGGCATACCAGGTTTCTTCCTGGGCGCTCAGGGGCGTGGGGTTGCGCGGCACCTTGCGCGGCGGCGCCTCGGTGCCGCCGGTGGCCACGGCGTTGACGCGGATGCCATCCTCGGCATGCTCGAAGGCCAGGCTGGCGGTCAAGGCGTTGACGCCGCCTTTCGCCGCCGAGTAGGGAATGCGGTAGATGCCGCGCGTGGCGATCGACGAGACGTTGACGATCGCGCCGGCGCGGCGCGCGATCATCGACGGCAGCACCGCCCGGCAGCTCCACAGGGTCGGAAACAGCGAGCGCCGGATCTCGGCCTCGATCTGGTCTTCCTCGTATTCCTGGTAGGGCTTGGCCCAGATGGTCCCGCCCACGTTGTTGACCAGGACGTCGATGCGGCCGTAGCCGTCGAGCGCCTGCGCCACCATGGCGCTGGCGCCGGCATAGGTTTCCAGGTCCACCTCGGCGACGACCACCCGGGCTCCGAGCGCGGAGGCTTCCTGCGCCACCTCGTTCACCAGGGGAGAGCGGTCGGCCAGCACCAGCTGCGCGCCCTCGCCGGCGGCCGCCAGCGCGACGCCGCGCCCGATGCCCTGGGCCGCGCCGGTGACGACCATGACCTGGTCCTTGAAGCGGTCCGGGTGCCTCATGCCGCACCTGCGTTGCTGGCCGAGAATTTCTCGAAGTAGAAGTTGGCCGGCTTGACGCCCGTGCTGTCGAGCCATCCGCGCACGGCTTCGACCATCGGCACCGGGCCGCACAGGTAGACGTCGACGTCGCCGCCGTTCACCCAGGCGGGCTCCACGTGGGCCGTCGCATACCCCTTGCGCAGGTGGCAGCTGGCGTCGGCGGACACGCAGGTCACGTACTCGAACTGCGGGTGCGCGGCCGCGATGCGGTCGAGGTGTTCCAGTTCCACGAGGTCGTGGTCGTTGGTCACCGCGTACACCAGTTTCACCGGCTGGGCGAAGCCTTTCTTGTCGAGCACGTCCAGCATCGACAGGAAGGGCGCGATGCCGGTGCCGCCCGCCAGCAGCAGGAGCGGACGCTGCACGGGACGCAGGTAGAAGCTGCCGAAGGGGCCGGCGAAGCTGATGGCATCCCCGGGCCCGGCTTGGCCGTCCAGGTAGCTGCTCATCAGGCCGTTCGGCACGTTGCGCACCACGAAGCTGGCGAGCGGCGCGCCCGGCGCCGAGCTGAACGAGTACGAACGGGTCTCGCCGGTGCCCGGCACGGTCACGTTGACGTACTGCCCCGGCAGGAAGTCCAGGGCGTCCGGCGCGTCGAGCGCGACCGAGAAGCGGATGGTCGAGGGCGACAGCGCTTCCACCTGCGCGATGGTGCCGGGAAAACTGTGCACGCCGGTCTTGCAGGCGCTCGACGAGGCCGGGATGCGCACCACGCAGTCGGAAGTGGGGCGCATCTGGCAGGCCAGCACGTAGCCGGCCGCCGCGTCCTGCGGTTCGAGCGCGTCTTCGATATAGGTCTCGGGCGGCATCTCGTACTGGCCCGACTCGCACAGCCCGCGGCAGGTGCCGCAGGCGCCGTCGCGGCAGTCGAGCGGGATGTTGACCTTCTGCCGGTAGGCCGCGTCGGCCAGTTTTTCGTTGTCGTTACAGCTGATGAAGCGGGTGACGCCGTCTTCGAACTGCAGTGCGATGGTATGGCTCATCGTTGTCTCCTGCGTTGCCTTGCTTGGCTCTGTTACTTCAGATGTGATAAATGTCGATGACCTGGCTGATGTAGTCGTTCTTCAGCACGACGTACTTGTCCAGGATCTTTGGCGCGGCGCCGCCGAACTCGATCACGTAGCGCGACATGCCGAAGTGGCTGTACGTGGTCTTGTAGCGATGGCTCAGCGTGTGCCAGTTGAAGCGCACGGTGACGCGGCTGCCCTCGGTTTTCTCCACCTCGACATTGGCGATGTTGTGGCTGGTGCGCGTGTCCGGCACGGTGGCGCTCGAACGCTCGGTCTTGATGCGGAACACGCGGTCTTCCAGGCCCTGGCGGTTCGGGTAGTAGATCAACGAGATCTCGCGCTGCGGATCGCTGACCAGCTTGCCGTCGTCGTCCCAGGCCGGCATCCAGAACCGGGCGTCGGGGTCGTAGCACGCGAGCCACTCGTCCCACTGCTCGTCGTCGAGCAGACGCGCCTCGCGGTAGAGGAAGGCGCACAGGTCGTGCATGGTGGGGCTGCCCGATACGGCGTTCATTTCGCTGTTCGCTCCTGCATTCATTTCGCACCTCCCTCGAGGGCCAGTGCACGTTTCATCACGTCCAGCCAATAGCGGTGCTGCACCGTATACAGGCCCTCGTCCTCGGTGCGCACCCCGCTCATCACGGGCTTCAGGCCGATTTCCTGCGCGGCCTCGTCCGGGCCCTTGATCCAGTGCTTGGCGCCGCGGCACATGTCGTTCCATTGCATGGCGCTGCCGGCGTAGCCTTCCTGGCAGGCGCGGAACTCTTCCAGGTCGTCGGGCGTGGCCATGCCGCTGACGTTGAAGAAATCCTCGTACTGGCGGATGCGGCGCGCGCGCGCTTCATCCGGTTCGCCCTTGGGGGCGATGCAGTAGATCGTGACCTCGGTTTTGTTCACCGACAGCGGGCGCAGCAGGCGGATCTGCGAGCCGAACTGGTCCATCAGGTACACGTTCGGGTACAGGCACAGGTTGCGCGAGCGCTCGACCATCCAGTCGGCCGTCGCCTTGCCGTACTGCGCGGCATATTCCGCGTGGCGCGGGTAGTTGGGCCGGTCTTCCGGATTGGCCCACTTGGTCCACAGCAGCATGTGGCCGTGGTCGAAGGCATAGAAGCCGCCGCCCTGGCGTCCCCACTTGCCGGCGTCCATGGCGCGGATCTTGTCCTCGCGCGCCGCCTGTTCTTCCTTGCGGCGATTGGTCGTCGCCGCGTAGTTCCAGTGCACGGCGCTGACGTGGTAGCCGTCGGCGCCGTTCTCGGCCTGCAGCTTCCAGTTTCCTTCGAAGGTGTAGGTCGAGGAGCCGCGCAGCACTTCCAGGCCGTCGGGGGACTGGTCGACGATCATGTCGATGATCCTGGCCGCATCGCCCAGGAACTCCTCCAGCGAAGGCACGTCGGGATTCAGGCTGGCGAACAGGAAGCCCTTGTAGTTGCCGAAGCGCGCAACCTTCTTGAGGTCGTGCGAACCTTCCTTGTTGAAGCACTCCGGATAACCTGCATCTTCCGGGTCCTTCACCTTGAGCAGCTTGCCGCTGTTGTTGAAGGTCCAGCCGTGGAAGGGGCAGGTATAGGTCGCCTTGTTACCCCGCTTGTGGCGGCACAATTGCGCGCCGCGGTGGCTGCAGGCGTTGATGAACGCGTTCAGCTCGCCCTGGCGGTTGCGGGCGATGAACACCGGCTGGCGACCGATGTGGGTCGTGTAGTAGTCGTTGACGTTGGCGACCTGGCTTTCGTGGGCCAGGTAGACCCAGTTGCCCTCGAAGATGTGCTTCATCTCCAGTTCGAACAGGGCCTCGTCGGTGAAGGCGCTGCGGTGCAGGCGGTAGTCGCCGCTCGCTTCGTCTTCGACCAGGTAGTCGTCGATGCTCTTCGGAGCAAAGGTGCTGACGGGACGGATCGGGATCATGGTTCTCTCCTCAGGCGGCGGCGCGGGCACGCTCCACCAGCGGGCTCGGGGCGGCCGCGGTCTCGCGGTACAGGCGGAAGTCGAAATCGATCGAGGCGAACGGCGCGTTCACGCGCTTGGCGTCCAGCTCGGCCGGGTCGGTGACGCGGGTGACCGGCGGCACCAGGCCTTCGCGGCTGGCGAAGGCGAAGTCGTCCCACAGGTACTCGTCACCGTCGATGTTGATCTGGGTGGTCAGCTTGCGGTGACCCGGCGCGCTGACGAAGAAGTGGATGTGGGCCGGGCGCTGGCCATGGCGGCCGAGCAGGTCCAGCAGTTGCTGGGTGGTGCCGTCCGGCGGGCAGCCGTAGCCCTTCGGCAGGATGCTGCGGAAGGCGTAGCGGCCGTTCTCGTCGGTGACGATGGTGCGGCGCAGGTTGAAGTCCGACTGCGACTTGTCGAAGAAGGAATAGTTGCCCATCAGGTTGGCATGCCATACCTCGACCTTGGCGCCCGGTACCGGCTTGCCGTCCTGGCCATACACGGTGCCCTGCATGAACAGGACCTCGGCGCGGTCGGATTCGGTGCCGTCGTCAAGACGCGCGAAGCCCGTGCATTCCGGGGCGCCGGCCACGTACAGCGGGCCTTCGATGGTGCGCGGCGTGCCGCCTTCGAGGCCGGCTTTTGCTTCGGCTTCGTCGGCGCGGATGTCGAGGAAGCGCTCCAGGCCCAGGCCTGGCGCCAGCAGTCCCAGTTCGTTCGCTTTTCCGGCTTCCGTCAGGTAGGACAGGCCGCTCCAGAATTCGCTCTGGCTGATGTCGAGGTCTTCGATTGCCTTGCACAGGTCGCCTACCAGGCGCTGCACGATCTGCTGTACGCGCGGGTTGGCCGGGCGGTCGGCGGCGTCGACGATCCAGCTCTTGACGAGGGTATCGATGTCTGCGTGGTTCATGCTTGTCTCCTTGTATTTTGGAAAGTGAAAATTAGCGGTCGTCGGACCGGATCGAAGATGGGTGCCGGCACAGCGGCATGACCTCGATCTGCATGTACGGGAACAGCGGCAGGGAGGTCAAAAGGGCGTGCAGTTCATCGACGCTGTCGACATCGAAGATGCTGACGTTGGCGTACTGGCCGGCGATGCGCCACAGGTGGCGCCACTTGCCTTGTTCCTGCAGGCGCTGGGCCAGCGCCTTCTCGTCGGCCTTCAGTTTTGCGGCGTCGTCGGCCGGCATCGATGCCGGCAGGCTGACGTTCATGCGAACGTGGAACAGCATGGTGTTCTCCTCGTGTTATCTGCTTATCGGCGCTGCATGCTGCGCAGCTTGTCCAGGTCGATCTCGACGCCCAGGCCGGGGCCGGTCGGCACCTGCAGCATGAAGTCGCGGTAGACCAGCGGTTCGGCCAGCACCTCCTCGGTGAGCAGGAGCGGGCCGAACAGTTCGGTGTCCCAGGCCAGTTCGGCGAAGGTGGCGCACAGGTGGGCAGTGGCGGCGGTGCCGATGCCGCCCTCCAGCATGGTGCCGCCGTACAGGCCGATGCCGTTCAGGCGCGCCACGGTGGCCACCTCGTTGGCCGCCAGCAGGCCGCCGGACTGGGCGATCTTGACTGCGTAGACGTCGGCCGCGTCCTGGCGCGCAAGCAGCATGGCGTCTTCCGGCCCGTGCAGGGCTTCGTCGGCCATGATGGCGACATCGAAGCGCGTCTTCAGGCGCGCCAGCGCAGCCACGTTGCCGGCCTTGACCGGCTGTTCGATCAGGTCGATGCCGCCGGCCTCCAGCGCGGCGATGCCGCGCATGGCATCGAGCTCGCTCCAGGCCTGGTTGACGTCGACGCGCACGCTGGCGCGGTCGCCCAGCGCACGCTTGATGGCCAGCACGTGCGCCACGTCCTGCCCGACCGGGCGCAGGCCGATCTTCAGCTTGAAGATCCGGTGGCGGCGCAGTTCGAGCATCTGTTCGGCTTCGGCGATGTCGCGAGCGGTATCGCCGCTGGCCAGCGTCCAGGCCACCGGCAGCGCGTCGCGCACGCGGCCGCCGAGCAGTTCCGACAGCGGAACGCCCAGGCGGCGCGCCTGGGCGTCGAGCAGGGCGGTCTCGATCGCGCACTTGGCGAAGCGGTTGCCCTGGAAGGCCTTGCGTACCCGCCCCATCGCCCTGGCCACCGCCGAGGCGTCCATGCCCAGCAGCAGCGGCGTGAAATAGGTGTCGATGTTGGTCTTGATGCTCTCCGGGCTTTCCTCGCCGTAAGCCAGGCCGCCGATGGTCGTGGCTTCGCCCCAGCCCTCGACGCCGTCCTCGCAGCGGACCCGGACCAGCACCAGTGTCTGGGTGTTCATGGTGGCGACCGACAGCTTGTGCGGGCGGATGGTCGGGACGTCGACCAGGAAGGTCTCGATATTGGTTATCATATTCAATGCGTATAATGTGGTCCGGTAAGCACACGATAATCCCGCTGAAATGCGGCGTCCAAGACTAAGTTGGTATGGCTTCCATACCTAGGAGGTATGATGTTGGAGCTTCGGCACCTGCGCTATTTCGTCGCCGTGGCGGAAGAGCGGAACTTCACCCGCGCCGCGGAACGGCTGCACATCGCCCAGCCGCCGCTGAGCCGCCAGATCCAGCAGCTGGAGGAAATGCTCGGGGTGGGCCTGATCGAGAAGGGGGCGCGGCCGCTACGGCTGACCGAAGCCGGCCAGTTCTTCCTGGCGCACGCCAAGCCCCTGCTGGACCAGGTGCACGACCTGAAGACCATGACCCAGCGCGTGGGCAAGCTGGAACGCACCGTGAACGTCGGCTTCGTCGCCTCGACCCTGTATGGCCTGCTGCCCGACATCATCCGCCGCTACCGCGAGCGGCATCCGGAAGTCGAGCTCACGCTGCACGAGATGACGACGGTGGAGCAGATGAAGGCGCTGAAGGAAGGGAAGATCGACATGGGCTTCGGGCGCCTGAAGAGCCAGGACCCGAGCATCCGCAGGATCCTGCTGCGCGAGGAGCGCATGGTGGCGGCGCTGTTTCCCGGCCACCGGCTGGCGCGGGCGGAAGCGCCGGTGCGGCTGGTGGACCTGGTGCAGGAGCCGCTGCTGGTCTACCCGTACTCGCCGCGCCCGAGCTTTGCCGACCAGGTGCTGGCCCTGTTCAGCGAAGTGAACCTCACCCCCGAGCACGTGGTGGAGGTGCGCGAGCTGCAGATCGCCATGGGGCTGGTGGCGGCAGGGCAGGGCATGTCGATCGTGCCGGCCAGCGTGCAGGGCATGCACCATCGGAACGTGGTGTACCGGCCGATCGAGGACAAGCATGCGTTCTCGCCGATCTTCTTCAGCGTGCGGCACATGGACCGCTCGCCGGAACTGGCGCAGATGCTGGCGGTGATCTACGGGATCTACGACGACTACGGGCTGCCGCACACCAAGGAGCGCCTGTAGCGGGCGCGCCCACCGCGCTCAGGGCAGCAGCACCGCCAGTTCCTGCGCCCCCCGGCGCAGCACCGGCAGGAATTCCTCCACCATGCGCTGCGGCGTCACGCGCGCCGCGTGCGCGCCGACGTTCAGGGCCGCCAGCACGCGGCCCGAGGCGCCGCGCACCGGCACCGCGATCGAGCGCAGTCCCAGTTCCAGTTCCTCGTTGTTGATGGCGTAGCCGTCTCGGCGCACCTGCGCCAGCACCTCGCGCAGCGCGCCGGCGTCGGTGACGGTGTGTTCGGTGCGGGGCGCCAGGGACACCCGCGCCAGGTAGGCGTCCAGCGCGTCCTGCGGCAGGTGCGCGAGCAGCACCCGGCCCAGCGAGGAACAGTACGCCGGCAGGCGGCTGCCCGCTCCGAGCGATACCGACATCACCCGCGACGTGGCGGCGCGCGCCACGTACAGCACCTCGTCTTCTTCCAGCACCGCCAGCGAGCACGACTCGTTCAGGCTGCGGCTGATGCCGTCCAGGCAGGACTGGGACGACACGGTCAGCGGCGTCGAGGACAGGTAGGAGTAGCCGAGGGAGAGGATCTTGGGGCGCAGCGTGTAGTTGTTCAGCTCCACGTCGACGTAACCGAGCTGCCTGAGCGTGTGCAGGCAGCGCCGCACCGCCGCGCGCGGGATGCCGGTCTGCTGGCTGATCTGGGCGATGGTCTGTGGCTTGCGCGAATCCGAGAAGGCCCGGATCACGGCCAGTCCGCGTGCCAGCGAGGTCATGAAATCGGGGTCGGTCAGCGCATCGATCTCGTCTGCGATGGTGGGTGCGCCGTCGGCGGCGTCTTTGGTTCGGGTGCTCTGGGCCATGGCGCAATTCTACTGCACGCGGCAGGCTCGGCGCCGATGTTGCCGTCATGCCGCTTGACCTCGGAACCGGAACGGGTCTATCCTGTTTGTGCGGTGATCGTTCATGTGTTCGATTATCGCACACTTGACACCCAGTCCGTGTCCGGCAGCACGTCCGGAGCCGGCAACATTCCAGGGGACACCCATGATCGACAAAACATGCGATTCGCTCGAACGCGCGGTCGCCGACATCCCGGATGGCGCGACCATCATGATCGGCGGCTTCGGCAATGCCGGCATGCCTTCCGCACTGATCGACGCGCTGCTGGCCCAGGGCGCGCGCGAGCTCACGATCGTCAACAACAATGCGGGCAACGGCGAGACCGGCCTGGCCGCCCTGATCCGTGAGAAGCGGGTCCGCAAGATGGTCTGCTCGTTTCCGCGCCAGGCCGACTCGCACCATTTCGACGCCCTGTACCGTGCCGGCGACATCGAGCTGGAACTGACCCCGCAGGGCAACCTGGCCGAGCGCATCCGCGCCGCCGGCGCCGGTATCGGCGGCTTCTTCACTCCCACCGGCTATGGCACGCTGCTGGCCGAAGGGAAGGAAACCCGCGTGATCGACGGCCGTCGCTATGTGCTGGAGTCGCCGATCCATGCCGACTTCGCACTGATCAAGGCCCTGCGCGGCGACCGCTGGGGCAACCTCGTGTACCGCAAGACGGCGCGCAACTTCGGCCCGATCATGGCGATGGCGGCCAAGGTCACGATCGCCCAGGTGGCGGACGTGGTGGAGCTCGGCGCGATCGATCCGGAGACCGTCGTCACCCCGGGCATCTTCGTTCAACGTGTCGTCAAGGAGGCAGCATGAGCCAGGTATCGGCCAAATACAGTCGCGACCAGATGGCCGCGCGCGTGGCGCAGGATATCCCCGAAGGCGCCTACGTCAACCTCGGCATCGGGCTGCCGACCAAGGTGGCCAATTTCCTGCCGCCCGAGCGCGAAGTCTTCCTGCATAGCGAGAACGGGCTGCTCGGCATGGGGCCCGCGCCCGCGCCCGGCGAAGAGGACGAAGACCTGATCAACGCGGGCAAGCAGCCCGTCACCCTGCTCACGGGCGGCGCCTACTTCCACCATGCCGACTCGTTCGCCATGATGCGCGGCGGCCACCTCGACATCTGCGTGCTGGGCGCCTTCCAGGTGTCGGGCAGCGGCGACCTGGCCAACTGGCACACCGGCGCGCCGGATGCGATTCCGGCGGTGGGCGGCGCGATGGACCTGGCGATCGGCGCCAAGCAGGTGTTCGTGATGATGGAGCACCAGACCAAGACCGGGGAACCGAAGATCGTCGAGCGCTGCACCTATCCGCTGACCGGCATCGCTTGCGTGAGCCGCATCTACACTGATCTGGCCGTGCTGGACGTGACGGCCGAGGGCCTGCGCGTGCGCGAGATGGCGCCCGGCCTGACTTTCAAGGACCTGCAGGCGGCCACCGCCGCGCCGCTGCTGCCGGCCGCCACCGACAAGGAGAACTCCCATGCTTGACGCCTACATCTGCGACGCCATCCGCACCCCCATCGGCCGCTACGGCGGCGCCTTGAAGGACGTGCGCGCCGACGACCTCGGCGCCGTCCCGATCCGCGAACTGATGCGCCGCAACCCGGACGTGGACTGGCGCGCCGTCGACGAAGTCGTCTACGGCTGCGCCAACCAGGCCGGCGAGGACAACCGCAACGTGGCGCGCATGTCGGCCTTGCTGGCCGGCCTGCCCGAGGAGGTGCCGGGGACGACCGTCAACCGCCTGTGCGGCTCCGGCATGGACGCCGTGGGCGTTGCCGCGCGCGCGATCCGCAGCGGCGAGGCACGGCTCGTGATCGCTGGCGGGGTCGAGTCGATGACCCGCGCGCCCTTCGTGATGGGCAAGGCCGACTCCGCATTCTCGCGCAATGCGAACATCTACGACACCACGATCGGCTGGCGCTTCCCCAACCCGTTGATGAAGCAGCTGTACGGGACGGACGCCATGCCGGAGACGGCCGAGAACGTGGCAGACGACTACCAGGTCAGCCGCGCCGACCAGGACGCCTTCGCGCTGGCCAGCCAGGACAAGGCCGCGCGCGCACAGCAGGCCGGCATCTTCGAGCAGGAGATCGTGCCGGTGCTGGTGCAACAGAAGAAAGGCGAGCCGTTGCGCGTGGCGGTCGACGAGCACCCGCGCGCCACCAGCATGGAGGCGCTCGCCCGATTGAAACCGGTGGTGCGCGCGGACGGCACCGTCACCGCCGGCAATGCCTCCGGCGTGAACGACGGCGCCTGCGCGCTGCTGCTGGCAAATGGCGAGGCGGCCCGGCAGTACGGCTTGACGCCGCGCGCACGCATCCTCGGCATGGCGAGCGCCGGCGTGGCGCCGCGCGTGATGGGCATCGGCCCGGCGCCGGCCGTGCAGAAGCTGCTGCGCCAGCTCGACATGCGCCTGGACCAGTTCGACCTGATCGAACTGAACGAGGCATTCGCTTCGCAGGGCCTGGCGGTGCTGCGCCTGCTCGGGCTGGACGACGACGACCCGCGCGTGAATCCGCACGGCGGTGCAATCGCTCTCGGCCATCCGCTGGGCATGAGCGGTGCGCGCCTCGTCACGACGGCGGCCTACCAGCTGCAGCGCACCGGCGGGCGCTACGCCCTGTGCACCATGTGCATCGGCGTGGGACAGGGAATCGCCCTGGCGATCGAGCGCGTCTAGTCGCGCGCCCGTGCGCGGTTCGTGTCGCCCCTTTTGCGCGCGATCGGCGACAATGTCGGCTTGAAGGCGGTCCGGGCGCGGTTGGTCGCCATGGGCCGCCGTATGCCGTCCTCCAGAACGCGACTACCGCCGCCCCCGCCATTGCTGAACATGGGCGCGCGCATGCGCCAGGGGGAATTCCTATGTCATTCACGCACCCGGCACGCCTGTGCCGGCTCGTCGCCGCGAGCGTATGCGCGCTCGCCTGTTGCCCGGCCGCGGCCGAGCCGCCCGCCTCCGCGCTGTCCGTCGGCGGCGCGGTCCGCTTCAACTACGTGTACAAGAGCTGGCAGGACGAATATCCGAACGGCTTCGTCGGCCTCGACACCATCCGCCTCGACGTCGACTACGACGACGGCCGGCACATCGGCTCGGCCCAGTACCGCTACAACAAGTTCCCGAAAGGGCAGGGCGGCTATTCGCAGCACTTCCTGCATCACGGCTGGGTGGGGCTGCGCTTCGAGGACCGGAGCACGGTCCACATCGGCGTGGACAAGGTGCCCTTCGGCTTGCTGCCTTTTGCGTCGAATAATTTTTACCAATCGATCGCCTTCTACAGCGGCTTCGAGGACAAGTACGACCTGGGGGTGACCTATGCCAGCCGGCCCGGCCCGGTCGAGTGGCAGCTCGGCTTCTTCCCGCGTGACGGCGGCTACTACGGGGGCAGCGACAACACGGCGCCGGCGTCGAACCGCTATACCTACAACATCGTCCCGGACGACGACGAACAGGGTTTCGGGACGGGACAGAGCGACCGCGAGCGCAATACCCTGGTGGCACGCGTGGCCTGGCATCCCGTCATGGCGGCGAACCCGGAGGCGAAGCACGAGCTCGGCGTCTCCGCGCTGGCAGGGACGATCCGCAACGGCAGCGGCGAGGATACCCGGCGCAGGGCATTGGCCGTCCACTACCGGGGGCAATTCGGCCGTGTCGGCACGATGCTCCAGGCGCTGCGCTACGATTACCGCACCAGTCACCGTCCCGACCAGACCTACGGCGGCCTCGACCCGAACAGCTTCGTGATGGTGGGCGGCTTCGGCTACCCGTTCCCGTTGGCGACCAAGGGAAACATCTATATCGCCAACCTGAGCTACGACCTCGAAGGCAGGCTCGGGCCGTTCAGCGACTTCAAGGTGTACAACGACTACAGCTCGCTGCACAAGCGCGTCGGCAACTACGGGCGTTCGGTCCAGAACGTCACGGGAATCAGCTTCTCGTCGGGGAAGTGGGCGTTCCAGGCCGATTTCATGCTGGGCAAGCATCACCCGTATATCTCGCCGGACTTCGGCGGGCTGGCCGCCACTCCGGGCGAGCACCGCGGGTACGCGCGCCGGATCAACGTGCAGGCGGGTTTTTACTTCTAGCGGCGGTTGCCGTCCCCCATGACGCTCGCCAGCACGTCCATCGGCAGCGGGAAGACGATGGTCGACGACTTGTCTCCGGCAATCGTACTGAGCGTCTGCATGTAGCGCAGCTGCATGGCGCCGGGCTGTTGCGATAGAACGAACGCAGCCTGCTGCAGCTTTTCGGATGCCTGCAGTTCTCCTTCGGCGTGGATGACCTTGGCGCGCCGTTCGCGCTCGGCCTCGGCCTGGCGCGCGATCGCCCGCACCATCGATTCGTCCAGGTCGACGTGCTTGATCTCGACATTGGCGACCTTGATCCCCCAGGCGTCGGTCTGGGCGTCGAGCACCTGCTGGATGTCGAGGTTCAGGCGCTCGCGCTCGGCCAGCATCTCGTCGAGTTCGTGCTTGCCGAGCACGGCGCGCAGGGTGGTCTGCGCCAGCTGGCTGGTCGCCTCCATGAAGTTCGCCACCTGGATGATCGCGCGCTCGGGATCGACCACCCGGAAGTACAGCACGGCGTTGACCTTGACCGAGACGTTGTCGCGCGAAATCACATCCTGGGTCGGCACGTCCAGGACGATGGTGCGCAGGTCGACCCGCACCATCTGCTGCAGCACCGGAATGATGATGATCAGCCCCGGTCCCTTCACGCCCCAGAAGCGGCCGAGCTGGAACACCACGCCGCGCTCGTATTCGCGCAGCACCCGGATTGCCGCAGCCAGCAGTACCAGCAGCAGGAAAACAAGGCCGCCAAGGCCGATACCGATACCTGTCATCGTCACGCTCCTTCTGGTTGATCGACCGGAACCACCTCCAGGGTCAGGCCGTTCCGGCCGACCACCCTCACGGTTTGCAACGGGCGCAGGGGCAGGCGGCTGGTCACCCGCCAGAGTTCGCCTTCGACCTGGACCCATCCCGCATGGCCATCCTTGTCCGCGACCGCCTGCACGGTGCAGGTCGCGCCCACGAGTCCCGCCGCGCCGCTCGTCACCGGGCGCTTGCGCGTCTTCATCGCCAGGCGCACGGTACCGAACAGCAGCAGCGCGCTGGCGACGGCAAGCGTGCCAACCAGGCCGGGCGGGATGCCGTAGCCGGGCACCTCGGTATCGATCAGCATGAGCGCCCCGGCGACGAAGGCGACGATGCCGCCCAGGCCGAGCATCCCGAAGCTGGGCAGGAAGGCTTCCATGCCCATGAAGGCCAGGCCGAGGACGATCAGGGCCAGGCCCGCGTAGCTCACCGGCAGCAGCTGCAGCGCGTACAGGCCCAGCAGCAGGCAGATGCCGCCGATCACCCCCGGCGCCACCGCGCCCGGGTTCATGAACTCGAACACCAGGCCGTAGATGCCGATGGTCATCAACAACAGGGCCACGCTGGGATTGGTGATGGCTCCCAGGACGTTGGTGCGCCAGTCCGGCATGGTCTCGACCAGGTGTGCGCCCCTGGTCGCCAGGTGCCGCTCCTGCCCCAGCACCTTGACCGTGCGGCCGTCCAGCTGGGCCAGCAGGGCCGGCACATCGGCGGCCACGAATTCGATCACGTCCTGCTGCAAGGCTTCCTCGGCCGTCAGGCTGACGGATTCGCGCACCGCGCGTTCGGCCCAGTCGGCGTTCCTGCCGCGCAGCTGCGCCAGCCCGCGCAGGTAGGCCGCGGCGTCGTTGATGCCCTTGCGCGCCATCGCCGAGCCCGGCTCTTGTCCACCCGTCCCGGCGCCGGGCTTGTCCTTGCCGGCGCCGTCCGGTTCGCGGCGCGGCGCCTGTCCGCCTGGGGCCGGCCCCGGGCCGGGCCGCGACTCGGGTTGGGGCGGCGCCAGGCCCACCTCGACCGGCGTGGCCGCGCCCAGGTTGGTGCCCGGCGCCATGGCCGCGATATGGCTGGCGTACAGCAGGTAGGTACCGGCGCTGGCGGCGCGCGCCCCGCTGGGCGCCACGTAGGCGGCCACCGGCACCGGCGAGGCCAGGATGGCCTTGATCACGGTGCGCATCGACGTGTCGAGCCCGCCCGGCGTATCCATCTGCAGGATGACGAGCTGGTGCCCTTGCTGTGCCGAGCGCGCGATGCCGCGCACGACGTGGTCCGCGCTGGCCGGCCCGATCGCGCCGTCTATCGTCAGCAGCCCGACCGCGGCAGTGCTTGACGCCGCCGGAGCGGCGGAACCGGGGAGCGGCCACGATGCGGCCAGCAAGGCCGCCAGCAGGCTCGCCAGGACGCTCGCCAGCAGGGTCCCCGGGAGGAGCGCGCCAACCCACGCGCGTGCACGGTCCCGGGTCGTAGTTCCGGGAGACGGAGACGGCGGGCGGCCATGGTGGCGGCAGACAGGCATGGAGGGTCCTTTCCTGACCGGGGCGCGACGATGCCGGCCATTGCCCGTCCCGGTACGGCCGATTGTGCCCCGGACCGCATGCTGTGTCAGCCGGGCGGATGATGCGTATCAAATCCTCTTTGAATTTCTTCGATGCAATGGCCCAAGGCCTGGCCTAGTAGCACTCGGTTGCGCTCGGTTGCACTCAGTTGCGCCACGCGGCCAGCTCTTCGAGCATCCTGGTCCGCTGCAGGGTGAAGTACGTGTTCCAGGCCAGCGCCGGCACCTGCGGGTACTTGACCCGGCCGAATGCCACCCAGGCGTCGCGGTAGGCCAGCCAGCGGCGCTGCACATGGCGGATGCCTTCGTTGCGGATCGTGCCGTCGTGCAAGACCGGCTCCGGCATGGCCATGAGTGCCCGATAGACGGTGTTCAGCCTGGCGTCCGCCAGCGCATGCTCGGCCGCCGTATGGCGGGGCAGGGCGCCGCCTTCGAATGCCGCGAGCGATGCACGGAAGGCTTCCCACTGGCTGTCGCGCTCCTCGATGTAGAAGGCCGTGCGCGCCGTTCCGGTCATGTCGACCTCCAGGCCGCTGCGCTCTTCGATGAAGCTTTTCGCCGCGCGTTCGAGCCGGGCCAGCGCCGCTTTTTCCGGCGCAGTCCACGACGCAGTCAGTCGCGCGAACATCGCGCCGGTTTCCCGTGCGCGCAGATCCGACGCGATCGCGGCGCACAGGCCGCCCATGTAGCCGCTGGTGATGTCGTCGCAGATGTCGATCTTCGGCCGGGCGCCGGCTTCTCCCGAAGCCATGCGCCCCAGGTGCGCCAGGCGGGCCTCGATTTCCGCCGGCGCACCGCCGGCCTCGCAGGCCGCCTTGCGCGCCAGGGGATAGTCGCGCGCGACACCCTGGCCGTTCGCGTAGAGCATCATCAAAATGCCCCGGTCCATCCGGAACGGCTGGTCGTCCGGCTTTGCCAGGAAAGCGCAATGCCGGGCGCGCCGGTAGTCCGCCGGGCTCCCGTTGCCGTAGTAGGCGTCCGTCGCGCTGCATTGCGCAAGCCCGGCCTGCTGCGCGGGGCCGGGCTGGTGGGCGGCCGGGTAAGCCAGGGGCGCGAGGCGGGCGCATTCCCGCTCATGCGCTGCGCCGGAAACCTGTGCCCTTGCGCCGGTGCACAGGACGGCGAAGAAGAAGGGAGCGAAGAAGGAGAGCAAGGCGCGCATGGGTCGTCGGCGGGCGATGAAAGGTGCAGGACAAAAGCTGCAGGATAACATCGGCTGCCGGATAGCACCGCCGCCCGGCGTGGCGCGGCCTTACTGCCGGATTGCGTGCAGCCAGACCGCCGCGATGCGCTCGGCATCCTCGTAGCCCGGCTCGCCGAGCTGGCCGCCGAAGACGTCGGGATCGAGCTCGTCGTAGCTCCAGTGGCCGCACATCTTGTCGAGCCGTGGCCGGACCGCTTCCAGGAACTCGTCCTGCGGGCCCGTGATGGCCACGCCGGTGTACAGCATCAGGCTGCCGCCGGGACGCAGCCGGTCCAGGCTTTCCTCGACAATCCGTACCGACAGCTCGGCGCCGCGCATGCCGCCGCCATGGCGGTAGGGCAGTTCGGCCGGGTCCAGTACGTAGGGCGGGTTCGAGACGATCAGGTCGAAGTCGCCGCGCACGCCGTCGAACAGGTTGCTGTAGCAGGCTGCGAGGTTGTCGAGCCCGGCCAGGCGGGCGTTGATCACGGTCAGGGCCAGCGCGCGGGTGTTGATGTCCGCGCCGATCACCTCGGCATGGGGGAACTTGCTGGCGATGGCCAGCGCGCCGGCCCCGCCGCCGCAGCCGATGTCGATCGCGCGTACCGGCCCCGAGCCGAGCCAGGGGAAGGCGCGCGCCATGGTGCCCACGAAGCGGTAGGTGTCGGGGCCGAAGAAGACCGCGTCGTCGTCCTCGGTGGGCCAGGCGGAATGGAAGACCAGGTGCTCGCCCAGCGTCGAGGCGCGCACCGTCGAGCGCAGCAGCGCACCATCGTGTTCGAGCACGCCGGCCTCGCGCATCAGGGCCAGCAGTTCCGGCGCCACGTCGGCTTCGGCGAAAGGCCGGCTCCAGCCGAAGATGCCGCGCAGGTCGGTGGCACGTTCGTTGCCAGGACGGCGGTTGATGCGCCGGTGTGTCGAAGGGGTGACCGTGATGAAGCGGTAACCGTTCTCGCGCAGATAACGGCCCACCGCGAGCAGGGCATTGGCATGGGAATTCGTCATGGACACAGCGTCGCACGGACGGCGGGGCCGGACCGTGCGCCAACTAACCTTGTGCCGCTCAGCTTTATCCATCGATATTTCCTTCGCTATGTGAACATTCGAACAGTCCGAACGGTGCTCCGTACCCATACTCGAACGCACGGCAGTACCTGCTTGACAAGCAGTTCGACAGTGCATTCACGACCGGGGAGAACGACATGGCGGACAGGGACGGTATCGACGGGACTGGAACGGGAGCACCGGGCCGGCTGGCGCGCGAGATCGCGCGCGAGCGCCACGAGCGCGCACTGCATGACGAGGTCCGGGCGCACCTTTCCCTGTCGGACGATTCCCGTACCAAGGATGCGCGCGAGCGCGACGATACCAGCAACCTGAGGCGGGGTCCTGGCCGCTGATTCGGCCGCTGATCCGGCAACGAGCGAGGAGGACAGGCGATGAAGTGGGAAGGCGAACGCCAGAGCCAGAACGTGGAGGACCGCCGCGGCGGCGGTGGCGGTGGATTCGGCGGCTTCGGCGGCCGCTCGGTCGGCATCGGCACCCTGGTCATCGCCCTCGTCGGCGGCGCGATCTTCGGCGTCGACCCGGGCACCATCCTGAGCCTGCTGTCGGGCGGCGGCGGTCCGGTTCCGGTGCAGCAGGCGCCGCGTACGGAGCCGGCCAACGACCCGCAGACCCGCTTCGTGCGCGCCACGCTGGGCTCGACCGAGGACGCCTGGACCCAGCTGTTCGCCTCCCAGGGCGCGCAATACCAGCCCGCCACCCTGGTGCTGTTCGAGAACGCGACCGGCACCGCCTGCGGCACCGGGCGCAGCGCCACCGGCCCCTTCTACTGTCCGGCCGACCGCCAGATCTACATCGACCTGGGTTTCTTCCGCCTGATGGAGCAGCGCTTCCAGGTAGCCGGGGAGTTCGCCCAGGCCTACGTCATCGCGCACGAGGTCGGCCATCACGTCCAGAACCTGCTCGGCATCTCGGACCAGGTGCGCCAGGCCCAGCGTAGCATGTCCGCAACCGAGGGCAACCGGCTGTCGGTGCGGCTCGAGCTGCAGGCCGACTGCTTCGCCGGCATCTGGGCCAACCAGCGCAGGCACGTCATCGAACCGGGCGACGTCGAGGCCGCCATCGCCGCCGCCACCGCGATCGGCGACGACGCGCTGCAGCGCCGGTCGCAGGGCACCGTGGTGCCGGATTCGTTCACGCACGGCAGCTCGGCGCAGCGGGTGCGCTGGTTCACGCGCGGACTGGAGAGCGGTTCGGTCGAGCAATGCAATACCTTCCAGGCGCGCCAGCTGTAGCAGGCGCGAGGATGTAGGACTGCACGCCGACAATTTCCTAGCGTGAAGAATTGGCTGCCGTACGCACGAAAAAGTCCGTCAATTCAGCAATTCGTTTCCGTGCGCGTATCGCAATCCTTTGCGTTTTGACATAACGTGTTTGCACATCGACCCGCTCTGCCGGACAGGCAGGCCGGGCGCCGTGAACCCAACATCGAGGAGGAGTTATGCTGGCAATGAACTACCGCGGCCCGTACCGCGTCCGCGCCGATCACAAGCCCGACCCCGTCATCGAGCATCCGGGCGACGCCATCGTGCGCGTCACCCGCTCGTGCATCTGCGGCTCGGACCTGCACCTGTACCATGGCATGGTGCCCGACACCCGCGTCGGCCACACCTTCGGCCATGAGTTCATCGGCGT
The DNA here is from genome assembly GCF_042432755.1 of Massilia consociata. NCBI lineage: Bacteria > Pseudomonadati > Pseudomonadota > Betaproteobacteria > Burkholderiales > Oxalobacteraceae > Massilia > Massilia consociata. The sequence goes on along the minus strand of NZ_JBHLWP010000011.1, from coordinate 120,968 downwards.
GGTCGAGGACGTCGGCACCGGCGTGCAGAACCTGAAGGTGGGCGACCGCGTGCTGGTGCCGTTCAACCTGTTCTGCGGTTCCTGCTTCTTCTGCCAGCGCGAACTGTTCGGCAACTGCCACAACACGAACCCGCAGGCGACCGCCGTCGGCGCCATCTACGGCTACTCGCACACGGCGGGCGGCTACGACGGCGGCCAGGCCGAATACGTGCGCGTGCCGATGGCCGACGTCGGTCCGTTCAAGATCCCCGACGACATCCACGACGACGACGCCGTGCTGCTGACCGACGCGCTGCCGACCGGCTACCAGGCCGCCGAGATGGGCGACATCCAGGAAGGCGACACGGTCGTCGTGTTCGGCGCCGGCCCGGTCGGCATCTTCGCCGCCAAGTCGGCCTGGCTGATGGGCGCCGGCCGCGTGATCGTGGTCGACTGCGTCGACTACCGGCTGGAATTCGTCAAGCGCTACGCCCAGTGCGAAGTCGTGAACTTCCTCGAGGTGAACGACATGGCGCTGCACATCAAGAAGATGACCGACTGGATGGGCGCGGACGTGTGCATCGACGCGGTCGGCGGCGACGCCTCGGGCAACATCACCCAGACCATCACCGGGCGCCTGATGAAGGTGCAGGGCGGCGCGTCGACGGTGCTGCACTGGTGCATCAACTCGGTGCGCAAGGGCGGCAACGTGTCGATCGTCGGCGTCTACGGCCCGACCACGAATGCGGTCCCGATCGGCAATGCGCTGAACAAGGGCCTGACCCTGCGCATGAACCAGGCCAGCGTCAAGCGCCACCTGCCGCGCCTGATCGAGCACATCCGCGCCGGGCACATCGATCCGAAGCAGATCATCACGCACCGCATCCCGCTCGAAGAGGTCGCCGACGCCTACCACATCTTCTCGAGCAAGCTCGACAACTGCATCAAGCCCATCCTGATCCCGCCGAGCGCGAACCAGGTGCGCGCGGTATCGGCCACTGCACAGCATTAAGGAGCGAACATGGAATCACGCAGCGATGTCACGCAACACCACCACCATCACCATGGCCACGACCATGATCATGATCATGAGCACGGCCACGTGCAGCAGCATCCCGGCCAGGGCCACCTGGCGCCACGCCGGCCGTCGCGCGAGGAACTGAGCCATATCCAGGGCTGGGGCGCCGACCTCGACCGCAAGAACCGGCCGGCCGTGCCGATGGAACGCACCCCGCCGCGCTTCATCGACGCCAAGCCGGGCGATCCGCCGCAGCAGCAGGAAAGGGTCGAGATCCTGGTCTCGCCGGAGCGTCCGGGCATCACGCCGATCTTCGGCACCGCCCAGCCGCCGTCCGGGCTGTCGGGCATGATTCGGCGCCTGGCCTTCAAGTCCACGGAGAACGACCTGCGTCACTGGATGCTCCTGCTGCTGGCCGACCGCGTCAACGTGGTCGAAGGCGTCGTGGACGACCTGGCGCGCGGGCATGTCCCGAACATCCTGGGCGAGATGGGCATCAAGTCCGAGATGAAGCACAACCCGGCCGGGCTGGCGAAGAAGGTGGCGATCGCCGCGGCCGTGGTCGGCACCGCGGTCTACCTGATGAACCGGCGCGATCGCGAGGACAGCCGCTACGAAGGCAGCCGCTACGAGGGCGACCGCTACGGCAAGCGGTATTACCGCTGAGCGAGATGCGGCCGGGCGAGCGCCACCGCGAGGATAAGTAGGGTGGGCGGCATCCGCAGCGCTTGGCGTTCATGCTGTCGGGTGGAGCCGCCCACCCTACGAACTCATCAAATGACTAACGTTGGGGCGTTGCGCGCGCCCGGTCGCTCAGCCCGGCTGTTCGCTCAGCTGCGTAAAGCCTTTGCCTGTCCGGTATCGGCCGCCATCGCCGGCGCCCGGCGTGGCGACGCTTGCCCGGCAGGCGCCTTGCGCCCTGCCGGCTTGCGGCGGAACTTGATCCAGACCACCAGGCCGGTGACGAAGAAGAGCAGCGGGGTCAAGCCGACCACGCTGATCACGATACGGCCGGCGGTGCCGAAGGCTTCGCCCGTGTGCAGCGGGTACAGGGTGCTCACGAACCAGTCGCCGCCGCGCGCGGCCAGCGGATCGACCGTACGCAGCACCGCGCCGCTGCCGGCGTCCACGCTCACGCGGGTGGCGCCCGGCCCATGGCGTAATTCCCCCGGCTGGCGCACCCGCACTTCATAGGGCTGCTCTGGCCTGGCCGGGATGCCCACGCGCGAGACGCGCGCGTCGGGGTAGCGCGCCTGCGCCGCCGCCACCGCCGCACCGGCGTCGATGCGCGGCGCGTCGGCCGGGCTGGCGTTCACCGCCTTGGCGTTCTTGGTGAGCGGCGCGGCCGCGCGGATCGCCGGCGTGACCCAATCCGGCATGTTGAAGTATACCCCCGAGAAAGCCAGCACCAGCAGCAGCGGCGCCGTATAGAAGCCGGCGGCACGGTGCAACTGGAAGCTGAATTTCGGCCAGTTGCCGCCCCGGCGCACCGTGATCGCATGCCAGAACGCCGACAGCGTCATCTTCGGCCACCAGACCACGATGCCGGTCAAAGTCAGCAGCATCAGCGCCACGCCCTGCACGGCGATCACGACCTTGCCCGCATCCCCGGCCATCAGGTAGCGGTGCAGGTGGAACAGCGTCGGCATCAACAGCGGCCGCGACAGGCCCGCCTCGCCCCAGTTCCGTTCCCCCAGCACCGCCAGGCTGGCCGGGTCGACCATTACCTGGCGCGTCACCCCCTGTGTCCAGCCGGAGGCAGGCTTGTCGGGGCGATACCAGGCCACGTACACGTCGCCATGCAGCTCCGGCAGGAACAGGGTATCGGGGCGCCCGTAGGCCGGATCGCCGGCCAGTCGCGCGGCCACCGCGGCCACCTGTGCGGGAGAGGGGCGTGCCTCCGACCCCGCAACCGTGCCTGCTGGCGGGGCCACGCGCAGCAGTCCCGGGTTGAGCCAGGCGTCGAGCTCGTGGCGCCAGCCGATCACGGTGCCGGTCAGGCCCTGCAGGACCAGGATGATGCCGAAGACGAGGCCGGCCCAGAGATGTACGGTACGGATGAATGGTTTCATGGACGAGATGATAACCGAAATGAGAATGATTCCTATTGTGTAATTACATGAGAATCGTTATCATTCGCGCATCTCTACAATAAGAATGAAACGCCCATGATGCACAAGAAGATGTCGATGAAACCCGCCGCCGCCGCCGCTGCGGGCGTTTGCATGCTGATGGCCGCGCCCTACGCCGCCGCCTGGGAGCAAGAGGAAAGTGCAAGGGAAGAGGGCGACGTCGCGTCGGTCGTGGTCACCGCCACCCGTAACGCCAAGGCCGTGGACAAGATCCCGGGCGCGGTTTCCGTGATCACCCAGCAGGAGCTGTCGACCCAGTACCTGATCGCGGACGACCCGTCGCAGGCGCTGTCGACCTACGTGCCGGGTTATGCGCCGAGCCGCCAGAAGATGACCTCCACCGGCGAGTCGCTGCGCGGGCGCCAGCCGCTGATCCTGTTCGACGGCATCCCGCAGTCGAATCCGCTGCGCGCCGGCATGCGCGAAGGCTATTTTGCCGACAGCGCCATCATCGAGCGCATCGAGGTGATCAATGGCGCCTCGGCCATGCAGGGCATGGGCGCGACCGGCGGCATCATCAACTACATCACCAAGACCCCGCGCACGCCGGGCACGACCTATACGGTCAACACCCGCTTCGCCAGCCAGTTCGAGTCGGACAGCCTGGACTGGAAGACCGGCCTGACGGTCAGCCACAAATCGGAGGCCTTCGACATGCTGGCCTACGCCGGCGTGCAACGGCGCGGCATGGGCTACGACGGCAACGGCCGCCGCCTGGGCATCGACAACGTGCAGGGCGACACCCTCGATTCGCATGGCAACGACCTGTTCGTCAAGATCGGCAGGAGCTTCGGCGCCCAGCGCCTGCAGCTGAGCGTCAACCGCTTCGACCTGAGCGGCGACGGCGACTACCGCAATGCGCCCGGCGTGGTGGCCGAGGGCGTGCCGACCAGCTCCGAGCCCGGCACCCCGATCGGCATGACGCCGCGTAACAAGGTGCGCAGCGCCAGCATCGATTACCGCCATGCGGAACTGGCGGGCGGCCAACTGACTGCGCAGTTCTTCAGCCACGATTTCGAGTCGCTGTACGGCGCCACCAACACCTCGACCTTCCAGGACCGCGCCATCGCGCCGGTCGGCACCCTGTACGACCAGTCGCAGGTCGTGGCCGACAAGATAGGTTCGCGCATCACCTGGTCGCGCCCGGACCTGTTCGTGCAGGGCCTGGAGCTGACCACCGGCCTGGACTGGCTGCGCGACCACACCCAGCAGCGCCTGGCCGGGACCAACCGGGTCTGGGTGCCCGAGCTGAAATTCCGCTCGCTGGCGCCGTTCGCCCAGCTCGAGTACGAATTCGGTCCGGTAACGCTGCGCGGCGGCGTGCGCCACGAGGACGCGAAACTGGAGGTCGACACCTATACCACGCTGGCTGCCTATGGCGGCAGGGTCGTGCAGGGCGGCTCGGCCGAGTTCTCGAAGTCGGTGAAGAACATCGGCGCCGTATGGCGGTTCGCGCCGCAATGGTCGGCCTTCGCATCGAGCTCGGAAGGCTTCGGGCTGCCGGACGCCGGCCTGGTGCTGCGCGGCGTGACCCTGGCGAACCAGTCGGTCTCGAGCCTGATCAGCCTGCAGCCGATCGTGACCCGCAATAACGAGATCGGCATCAACTGGCGCGGCGCCGGCGGCCAGTTCGGCATCTCGCGCTACGATTCGCGCTCCAAGCTCGGCAGCGTCATCCGCATCAACTCGGCCGGCATCGGCCTGGTGGAGCGGGTGCCGACCACCGTCAAGGGCTGGGAAGCGAATGCCGAGTGGCGCCCCATCAAGGACTTGAGCGTGTTCGGCACCTGGGCCACCACCGACGGCAAGACCGCCGCCGCCCAGGGAGCGCCGATGGACATCGACCTCGGCGCCCGCTCGCAGGGCCCGGACAAGGCCGTGCTGGGCGCGAACTGGCGCGTCAAGCCGCAGGCCCAGCTGCGCCTGCAGGCCACCCACCTGCGCGACCGCGACATCAACATCGGCCGCCGCGTCGGCACCAGCAACCTGGAGGAGCACTTCAAGGGCTACACGCTGGTCGATGCCGCCGTCACCTGGGACAGCCGCTACGGCCGCTTCGGCCTGAGCGTGGAGAACCTGTTCGACCGCCAGTACGTCGGCTACTACTCGCAGTCGGCAGCGGCGGTGGATGCGGCCAACACCTATGCCGGCCGCGGCCGGACCTTCGCGCTGAGCTGGACCCGCGGCTTCTGAGCGTTGGCGCGCCTGCAGCCCGTCTAAATATTGCGCCCAAGCAAATTCTTTCTGCCGGGCTCGTCCAAACTGTCCGATGCGCGTCCCATCCCCGGGGCGCGCTTTCATGGACGGAGACGAGATGACCCTGCACACCCCCTTCCCGGCAGCGCTGCTCGGCGCCGCCCTGCTGTTCGCGCAGCTGCCGCTGGCGGCGGCGCCCATGATGAGTCCGCCCACGACGCTCAGCGCCAAGGCCAGGGCGGCGGTGCTGGCCCAGCTGGCGGCAGGGCGCGAGGCCAAGGGACTCGACCAGGACCATTACTACCGCATCACGGCGCAGCACCCGGGCGCGAATGGCACCCAGGTGCTGCGCGCCGCCCACACCTACAAGGGTGTGCGCGTGTTCGCGTCCGAATCCGTGATCGTGCTCGACCGGCTTGGCAAGGTGGTGTCGGAATCGGCCTCCGAACGCCGCCAGCACCTCGGCAAGGGCAATGGCAACCGGCTCGGCGCGCTGACCGCCAGCTTCAGCGTACAGCCCCAGGTGGCGAACAAGGCTGCGATCGCGGCCGCCATGGCGAGCCTGCCGCAGGCGGCCCGCGGCGTGCACGTGGTGCCGCCGCGGGCCGAGCTCATGATCTATCCGGTGATGCGCATGCAGCGCGTGATCGGCGCCGGCGCCAAGGAGGAGTCCGAGCTCAACGCACTGGAGGTGCAGGACGTGGTCGACCGCTACGAACTGGCTTACCTGGTCAGCACCCGCATGCGCCTGGGTGACCAGCCGGTCTACCACGACACCGTCATCAGCGCGCGCGACGCCACGGTGCTGGACCAGTGGAGCATGCTGCAGACGGTCGTCGGCGTGGGCAAGAGCCAGTACAACGGGGAAGTACCAATCAGCACCACGCTGTCCAACGGCGTCTACCAGATGCTCGACCCGGAGCGCGGCAAGGGCGGCACCTTCGGGGCGATGGCGATCACCAACGCTAACAACGGCAGCACCGCCGGCAAGGTGTACACGAACGCCACCAACATCTGGGGCGACGGCAAGCAGTTCGTCGAAGGCGGCAGCACCACGGGGCCGAACGGCCAGACCGCCGCCGTGAACGCGATGTGGGGCCTGATGAACACCTACGACGCGCTCAAGAACGTGCTCGGCTGGCGCTCGCTCGACGGACGCGACACCGCGACCTACATCGCCGCCCACGTCAACCGCGCCTACGACAACGCCTACTACAGCGATACCTGCAAGTGCATGTTCATCGGCGACGGCAGCTACTTCACGAGCCTGGGATCGATCGACGTGATCGGCCACGAGATGGGCCACGGTATCACCGCGGCCACCTCGAACCTGGTGTATTCGGGTGAATCGGGCGGCCTGAACGAGTCGGCGTCGGACATCGCCGGCGAAGTGGTCGAAGCCTATGCGCGCGCCGGCGGCAAGGGCGACAAGTTTCCCGCCGAAGGCAACGACTGGCAGCTGGGTACCGAGATCAGCCGTAACGCGACGCCGTTGCGCTGGATGTACCGCCCGAGCAAGGACGGCAACAGCCCGGATGCCTGGAGCACCTCGCTGCGCCGCCTCGACGTGCACTACAGCAGCGGGCCGAACAACCGCATGTTCTACTTCCTGTCGCAGGGCTCACGCCTCGACAGCGCCGGCGACTACCACAGCAAGTACCTGGTGAAGCAGCCGCAGGCGATGACCGGCATCGGCATGGACAAGGCGTTCCGGATCTGGTTCCACGCGAACACCACCAAGTTCACGGCCTCGACCGGCTACGCCGAAGCGCGCGCCAAGATGATCGAGGCAGCCCAGGAACTGTACGGCAAGGACAGCCGCGAGGCGGTTGCCGTCCAGCGCGCCTATGCCGCCATCAATGTTGGCGAGGACATCGACGAGCCGGGCGCGGTGCAGGTGCCTAGTCCGACATCAGCGGATACGGATTGAGCGGCGTGCCTTTCCACCACTGCTGGTCCGGCGTCAGCTCGATCACGGCGAAATGCAGGTGCGGGGCGTTCGGGTCCGAGTTGCCGGTCACGCCGACGTAGCCGAGCACGTCGCCGCGCTTGAGCTCCATGCCTTCCTGGATGCCGTCCGCATAGCGGTCCAGGTGGGCGTAGTAGTAGGCGTAGCGTCCGGTCGGGTCGAACTGGTACAGGGTGGTTCCGCCGGGCTTGCTCTGGAACAGCTTGACCACCCTGCCGTCGGCGACGGCGACGACCGGCGTGCCTTTCGGGGCGTTGATGTCGAGCGCTTCGTGGTGGCGCTGGGTGCCGCGCGGCTGGTCGAAGGTGTCGGTGAGATCGGCGCGCTTGACGCCCTGGACCGGCACCAGGAGCTTGCCCGGGCCCGCCGCCGCCGCAGCGGCATCGGCCGGGGCGGGCGGCGTGGTGGCCGGCGTCAGGCTCGACGGCGGGCGCAGCGGCAGGTCGGCTTCGGTGAGGTCGAGCGGGACCACCGGCGCGCCGGGCAGCTGGCCCTCGATCTGCGCGGCGGGTATCCCGGCCTGCGCCGGCTGCGCGGCGGCGACGGCCGGCGCGGGATCGCCGGGTATCTGGCGCAACAGCACGAACAGTCCACCGGCGCCGACCAGCACGCCCAGAACGAAGGTCATCAAGAATCTCATCTCATCCTCCGGTAAGGTAGGGGCGCCGTACAAGCGAGCTGATCCCGGCGCCGCGCCTTGCACCGGGATGCCTGCCGGGCGCGCTTATTCCTGCAGCACGACCTCGACATCCGCCGCCACGGCTGCCGCGACGTCGGCGGCGCTCCAGTTGGTCAGGCGGATGCAGCCATGCGACTCGGTCTTGCCGACGTGCCCCGGCACCGGGGTGCCGTGGATCCCGTAATGTGGCTTGGACAGGCCGATCCAGACCACGCCGACCGGGTTGTTCGGGCCCGGCTGGACCTTGGCCTTCTTGTCGCCCGGCTCGGAATCCCAGAACAGCTTGGGGTTGTAGTGGTAGACCGGGTTCGCGTGCACGCCCGTGATCTTCCACGTGCCCAGCGGGAGCGGGTCCTTGTCGCTGCCGGTCGAAGCAGGGTATTGGGCCAGCAGGGTGCCATTGGCGTCGTACAGCTGCAGCACCTTGGCCTTGTCCCTGACCACCACCTTCGCGGCGCGCGGCAAGGGCGGCAGGCCGCCGACGTTCGGCACCACGATCTGTTCGCCGGCGCGGCCGAAGTTCTTGCCCGGATTGAGGCGTTCGAGCAGGGCCGGGCTGGCATGGAAGCGCTCGCCCAGGCCTTCCAGCACGCTTGCGTAGCCCAGCGCCGGCAGCTTGGCCTTTTCCATCATGTCTTCGGGGATCGGGCGGAACGGTCCGGCCACGTCGGCGTCGGTCAGGGTATGGGTCGCGAGGGGAGGCGTACGGTCGGTGTTCAGTGCATTCCAGGTGGCCTCGTCGAGGACGCCGGTCACCGGCAGGTTGCGCGCGGCCTGGAAGGTGTTCAGGGCCTGGCGCATGTTGGAACCGTAGGCGCCGTCGATCTCGCCCGGCGAGAAGCGCGCGCGGTCGAGCAGCACCTGGGCGTGCAGCAGGCGTTCGAATTCGGCCTGCTTGGCGGCGGCCGCATCGACCGGTGCGACGGCTTGCTGGGGCTGGCCCATGGGCTGCGCCTGTTGGGCGGCCTGGGGCGCGGCCGGCGCCGGCACGGCTTGCCGGGCCTGGGCCAGTGGCAGGGCGCCCAGCAGGGCGGCGAGGAGGATGGGGAGGGTGTGCGATGGTCTCATTTTGGCTTCCTGCAATGCTTGCTCTGGAAACCTCAGATTAGTAGTGCAGTAAGGACAGGTCTGTGCGTGAACGAACTCAAGCAACCCGGGGCCGGCTGCACCGGGCGGCGCTACAATCACGGCATGACGAGCCATACCATCGTGCTGCTCCCGGGCGGCATCCGTTTCGAGGCGGACGGCGCCACCAGTCTCCTGGCAGCGGCCGAAGCCGCCGGCGTCGAGCTGCCGAGTTCCTGCCGCAACGGTACCTGCCGCACCTGCATCTGCCGCCTGCGCAGTGGCGCAGCGGCGCACCTGATCGAGTGGCCGGGCCTGTCCTTCGACGAGAAGCGCGAAGGCTGGATCCTGCCTTGCGTGGCGGTGGCGCGCAGCGACCTCGAGATCGAGGCGCCGCTGGCGCGCCGCGTGCCAGGCTCCTAGCGTGTCGCCGGTGCGGCGGCAGGCATCCCGAGCGCGCGTTCGATCACGCCGAGCACCTGCGGCCAGGCGAAGGACGTCGCCGCCGCTTCGTCGTAGTGGCTGGCGCCGGGCAGGATCACGACTTCGGCATGGTCGCCGGCCTTGCGCACCCGGGCCGCATAGTCATGCGCCACGCGCGGCGGCGAGATCGTGTCCAGCTCGCCCGTGACCAGGAAGGTCCGGCTGCCGTTCGGCACCAGTTCCGCCGCATTGGTGTCGGCGAACACGTCCGGCCGGCCGGGGCCTGGCAGGCCGGCCAGTTCCACGGTGTCGCGCCCGCAGTTGGCTTTGATCAGGGCCGCCTCGTTGCGCAGGTCGGCCAGGCCGCCGAGGCTGACCACGGCGGGAACCTTGAGCCCGCCCGGGCGGTGCAGCGGGCTGCCGGCCGGGATGCGGCCGCGCCCGGCCAGCCACTGCACCAGTTGCCCGCCGGCCGAATGGCCGACCGCGACCAGCCGGTCCAGGTCGAGCCTGTGGCGCGCCCCCTGTTTTGCCAGCAGGTCGAGGGCGGCATGCATGTCCTGGTAGGTGCCGGGATAGCCGCCGCCGGCTTCGTCGGTGCGGCGGTATTCCACGTTCCAGACCGCGATGCCGCGGCCGGCGAGGGCGCCCGCCATGTTGCGCAGCTGGGTGATGCCGCCGAACTTGCTGGTCCAGCAGCCGCCATGGACCAGGACCGCGACCGGGAACGGGCCATCGCCGGCCGGCAGGAACAGCTCGGCATACTGCGACGGCGCCTCGCCGTAGGCGTAGCGGGCAGACGGGGCGGGACCATCCAGGGCCAGGTAGTCGGCAAGCTTCATCGGGGTGGCGGCGAGGGCGCAGGCGTGGACGCCGCCCGCAAACAGGGCGGCCAGCAGGAGTCGTCGGACGTTCATGATCGATGGAAAAGCGGTCGGACAGCCACTATAGCCGAGGCCGGGCTGTGCCGCACGATTGAATACCCCGGCCGGGCATCCATGCTAGGCTGCGCACCAACGCCAACCTTTTATTTCAGCATGGAGGAATGAGCATGAGCCAATCGAAATCCGGTGGTAGCCCAGAGAGCAAGCAGTCGGACAACATGTCCGAAGAAGAACTGGCCAAGCAGCGCGCAGGCAAGAACACCGACAAGAGCAGCCACAACCACATGTCGAATGTGAAGGCCGGCAAGGGCGAGGGCGCCGGTGGCGGCGCCAAGCAGAAGCATCGCCGCTGAGGCCTGCTCCCGGCGGGCGCGATGCCCGCCGTTCCACGGGCGCTACGCCCATTTTCCACGAAAAACCGAGAGGCTGACCATGACGACGCTTGCAGATGACGCCAAGCTGCACGGTTCACCCCCCGTGCACGCCCACAGTACCCCCGACCCGGAATCGCCGGACCCGCGCCCGGTGCCGGATCCCTCCAGGCCGCCGGTGCCGGACGACGTCCCAGACCCGGTCAATGCGCCGGTCGAGGAGCCGCGCTTCCCCGAGCCGCCGATCCGGGCAGGCTGACGGCAGGCGAGGGAATGACATGTCCCGCATGACGCGGGACACGCAGGTGGATCAGGCGCCGGCCCCGCTTGGCGCCGAAGAGGGTTCCTTGTCCTGCTTGTCGCCCGAGGCGGGCAGGGGCGGAATCTGGCGGATCATTTCTTCGGTTTCGAGTTCGCCCGGCGACTTTTCGCCGCTGCCGATATCGGATTCGTAGTACACGTTGGGGCCTTTCGATGCGGGATCGACCTTGCGAGTCGGGTCATTCATGCTGTGCTCCGGTAGGGTTGTCGATGTCTGGTGATCCTAACAGGGCAACCCGGGCCTCGGCGCGCGCTACACCCCGGCCGCGCAGGCGGCGAGCCGGATACGGACGCAGTCCGCAGCAATCCCGCAGCTAATCCATGTCATGATCGCGACATGTTCCGCTGCCTATAATCGATCCTGTCCCGACACGGAGGAGACCATGGGCCATACCTTGTACAACACCATCTACCTGGGGCGCCGCCCGCTGTACCACTCGCGCCGCGCGCAGCTGGCGCTGGCGCTCGGCCTCGCGGCAAGCGCCGGGCTGGGCTGGCTGGCGCTGCGCGCGGTGCGCTGAGTGCTTGCCCTCGGCCGGCGCGCCGGTTACCATGGCGCGCCTTGGTCGATGTGAAAGCAGGAATGAAGAACGAACAACTGACGACAGACGAATACGACGCCCTCGAACTGGTTCGCCGCGGCACCCGCCGCGATACCGCGACCGCCTGCGTGGGGCGCAACGCCAAGCGCCTGTCGGGATTGAAAATGCTGGAATTCGCCCGCGACGGGCGCATCCTGCTGACCGAAAAGGGACAGCAGGCGCTGTTCCTGCGCCGCTGCGTGCAGACGTTGGCGGCGCTGTCGTCCGACCCGCAGGCCCCCGTCGACGCCGACGTGGCGCGCTTCCTGAGTATCAAGGCGCACATCGTGCCGCTCGAGGCCGGCGGCTACGGCCTGACCGACAAAGGCCGCGAGTCGCTCGCCGACATCACGCACCAGCAACAACAACAGCGCCGCTAGGGCGCTGCATCGGGAGAACTTGCCGGCGCCTAAGTACTCGACGAGAAATAAATGTGAATTTTGGCAAACAGAACCGGATGCGATGCAAGGCGGCGAGTGCGCCGCAGTGCGAGCACTGCAAGCAGGAGCCAACGCAGCAGCCCGCCGGTTATGGCAGCCAAGAACACATTTATTTATGGGTGAGTACTTAGTTCGCGCGCCGGCGGTTCGGATACACCAGCACCCGCACCGCCACTTCCGCCGGTACGTTCATGGTCGCCAGGAATTCGGCTGCGCGCTGCAGGCCGAGCGTCGGTACCGAGGCGACCGCCTGGTTGATCAGGTCGCGCGTGCGGATGTCGGTGCGCTGGCGCCGGACGCTGGTGGTGTCGCTCGCCGGGGCCAGTTCACCTGTGTCGTTCATGATCATACGTGTCCGTCGAATGGGTTGCCAAATAGATACAGCTATTCTAAAGCCAACAATATTGAAATAGCTACAAATAAATGGTTTTAACCGTTACGCAGCACCACTATTGCGATGGTTTTGCTGGAACCGTTCAGGCCAGCGCGGGTTCGGGCTCGGCCGCCGCGGGCGCGGGCAGTGCGCTGTGCTGGCGCAGCAGCGCTTCGAACTCGGCGGCAGGCAGCGGTTTGCTGAAGAAATATCCCTGCATTTCGTCACAGCCACGGCTGCGCAGGTAGTCGAGCTGCTCGGCGGTTTCGACGCCTTCCGCGATCACCGCCAGCTTCAGGTTGTGGGCCAGGGCGATGATCGAGGTGACGATCGCCGCGTCGTTGGCGTCGTGGGTGATGTCGGCAACGAAGGAGCGGTCGATCTTCAGCACGTCGATCGGGAAGCGCGACAGGTAGGACAGGCTCGAATAACCGGTGCCGAAGTCGTCGATCGACAGGTTCACGCCGAGCGACTTCATGCGGTGCAGGATCTCCACGGCCGGCGCGATGTCGCTCATGAACAGGCTCTCGGTCAGCTCGATCTCCAGGCAGGCCGGATCCAGCGCCGTATCCTGCAGCACCGATTCCAGGCTGGCGATCAGGTCGGCGGCGCCGAACTGGCGCGCCGACAGGTTGACCGCCACGCGCAGCTTGCCCAGGCCGGCATCCTGCCAGGCCTTGTTCTGGGCGCAGGCGGTGCGCATCACCCAGGCGCCGATCTGGACGATCAGGCCGGTTTCCTCGGCGATGCCGATGAAGCGGCCGGGTGGCACCATGCCCAGTTCCGGGTGCTTCCAGCGGATCAGGGCTTCCATGCCGACGATGCGGCCGCTCTTCAGGTCCACCTGCGGCTGGTAGTGCAGCACGAATTCATTGCGTTCCAGCGCATTGCGCAGCGCGCCCTCGATGCGCACGCGTTCCATCGATTCCTCGTTCATCGCCGGGGTGTAGAACTGGAAGTTGTTGCGGCCCAGTTTCTTGGCCCGATACATGGCGATGTCGGCGTGCTCGATCAGGCTGTCGGCCGGCGTGCCCTGGCTCGGGTAGACGGCCACGCCGATCGAGCAGGTAACGAAGAATTCCTTGGTGCCGAGCATGACCGGCTGGGCCACCGAATCCATCACCCGCTGCACGATCTCGGGGGCCAGCGGGGCGTCGCTGTGTTCGGACAGGATCACGACGAATTCGTCGCCCGACAGGCGCGCCACGGTGTCGGTGTCGCGCAGCGAGGAGGTCAGGCGCGCCGCCACCGTCATCAGGAGCACATCGCCGGCCTTGTGTCCCATCGAATCGTTCACGAACTTGAAGCGGTCGAGGTCGATCAGCATCACCCACATCGCGTGGCCGCTGCGGTTGGCATAGGCGATCGCCTGGCCGAGGCGGTCCTGCAGCAGCGAGCGGTTCGGCAGGCCGGTCAGTACGTCGTGCTGGGCCACGTGGTGCACGCGCTGTTCGGTCAGCTTGCGTTCGGTGATGTCGCTGCCGGTGCCGCGGTAGCCCAGCAGGGCGCCTTCGTCGTTGAACACCGGCTGCCCGTTGACGCAGAACCAGCGCGTGTCGCCATGTTCGTCGACGACCTGGTATTCGAGGTTGGCGAAGGGCTCGTGCGCCTTGACCTGGGCGATGTGGGCGCGGCCGGCTTCGGTCTCCAGCAGCGAGGGCACGTATTCCCAGCGCGTCTTGCCGAGCACGGTCTCGACCGCCACCCCGGCCTTCTCGGTGAAGCCGCCGGTGACCATCGTGAAGCGCAGGTCGCGGTCCTGCTCCCAGTACCAGTCCGAGGACATCGACACCAGCTGGCGGAAGCGCTGTTCGCTCTGCTGCAGCGCGCGTTCGGCGCGTTCGCGCGCGGCCATGTCCTCGACCAGGCGGCGATTGGTGCGGCGCAGGTCGGCGGTGCGCTGGCGCACCAGCTGCTGCACGCGGCGCGTGCGCTGGCCCGAGGCCTGCACGAAGGCCGTGCCCATCAGCGTCATCAGGATGCCGCCCACCAGCAGGGCGGTCGAGGCCATATGGTCCTGCAGGAAGGGGCGCGGGGCCGCAGCGACCTCGATGCGCCAGGGCTTGCCGGCGATGCGCAGCACGGTGCTGCTCCGGTCCGGCTGGCCGGGCGCCAGGAAGCCGTCCAGCCAGCCGTCCGCGGCCGCGCCGGTGTCGCCGGTCGAGAACAGCAGGGTGGCGGGATCGGGGCGGTCGCCGGCATACACCGACACGAAGATGCTGGCCGACGCTTCGCGCGAATTCAGCAGGTCGGCCCCTTCCAGCGAAGCGCGCACCAGCTCCGGGCCGCGGATGACCACCGCGGTATCGCCGACCAGGGCGCCCTGCCGGTCGAGCACCGGCATGATGAGCTCGAACGTCGGCTGCGGCCTGGGGTCCTGCGCCAGCTGGAACAGGTCGGTCGCCACGGCGCGGCCTTCGCCACGGGCGAGCTTCAGCGCGCTCATGACCTTCGTGTTCGTACCGATGTCCAGGCCGAAGGCGCGCTCGTTGCCGGCCATCGGCTCGATGTAGTCGACGATGTGGTAGCGCTCGCGCTGCGGGGCGGTGACCAGGCCGTCCGGGCGCAGTTCGGTGAACACGGTGCCGGGGCGGACGCGTTGCAGCTCGCGTTCCATTGCCGCGCGGGCGTCGCCCGGTACCGAACGGTGGAAATTGAAGGCCTGGATGTAGCGGTGGCGCTGCAGCAGGGCGGCCGTGAAGTCGTGGAAGTGCTCGCGGCTGACCGGTTCGCCGCGCGCGAACAGCTGGTTGGTCACGGTCAGCAGCTCGACCGCCTGGTCGATTCCCTGGCGCACCGCCGCCACGCGCTCGTCCGAGCGCTGGGCGAAGGCCAGCGCCATGTTGTCGTACTCGAGGTGGCTCACCCCCAGGAACAGGGCGCCGGACACGGCAAGGCCGCCCCCGAGCGTGAGGGCCGCCGCAAGGGTAAGCGACAAGGACGGACGGCGACGCGACATAAACGGATCCAGAGGGTCGAGATGGTTACCGAAAAGAAGGCTTGCCAGCAGGCACTAATACGTGAAGTGTGTCACATTCGGACGGGTTTCCGCAAACAAAATGTATTGTCGCGGTGTCGGCCGGACGCTGCCGATGCGCCCTCAGTGCCGGCGCCAACCCAGCCATGCAACGGTCAGCCGCGCCAGCAGGGCGTTGAGCCAGCCGGCGCCAAGGCCGCGGTTGCGCAGGCTGTCGCGCAGGAAGCGCAAGGCGCGGCCAGGCGCCGCTTCCCGCGCAGCGGGGCGCTGGGCGAACAGGATCTGGTTGTTGCCGGCGATGCCGGCCAGCCAGCACAGGCGCCCCCCGAAGGCCTGGCGCAAGCGTTGCACCGCAGTCACATAATCGGGGTCATAGGTAAAAATGTTAGCGACCAGGATGCCACCCGGGCGTAGTGCGCGCCGGCAATCGGCATAGAAGGCGGCGCTCGACAGCGTCGAAGGCAGCCCCCGGGCGTCGAAGCCGTCGACCAGGAGCACGTCGGCAAGCGGCCCGAGCTGCGCCGCCTGGGCCAGCCACTCGGCTGCATCGCAATGCAGCACGCGCAGCCGGGCGTCGTCGGGCGGGACGTGGAACTGCCCGCGCAGCGCGATGACGTCGGCACGCACTTCCAGCACCGTGATACGGGCCTGCGGGAAGTGGCGATGGCAGAACTTGGCCAGCGAACCGCCGCCCAGCCCGACCATGACGATGTGGCGCGGGCGCGGCGCGAGGAACACGAAGCACATCATGGCGCGCGCATAGGCCAGCACCAGCGCGTCCGGGCGCGACAGCCGCATTTCGCTCTGGATGTCGCCGGGCGTGAACTCGAGGGTGCGGCGGTCGCCCTCGGTCCGCACCAGCGGGGCAGGGTCGGCATCGGCGGCGTGGTCGTCGGGGGGCGCTGACATGGCGCCAGTATACCGGCCCGCCCCATGGACGTGGCTTGTTGTACGGCATCGCTTTCTGATAAGCTGACCATTCGAACAACCGCGAACGCGCCGAACGTCCCATGTTCCTGGACCATCCCAGCATCACCGCCACCGACGTCCAGACCGGGCCGGACCGGATCGAGCGCCTGCAGCGCGTGTATGGATATGCGATGGCCCTGGCCGACAGTGCCGGGAATGCGGGTTTCGTCGACAAGCTGGCCCAGATCCACGACCACAAGGGCACCCTGATCGTGTTCTGGCACGCGCCGCCGAGTCTTGAGGAACAGGCGTATTTCGTGCGCGCCTGGGCCAGCAAGGTGGGCGACGGCACCACCCTGGTGGAACACGAGTTTTGAGCTGAACCGATGATGAACCTGGATGCGACCACGATGGTGCTGGTGCTGGCCCTGGGCAACCTTGCCCTGTGCGCGGTGCTGACTTTCTTCGACCACGGCCCCGTGCGCCCGCCCTCCTGGGCGGCGTGGGCGCTGTCCAAGCAGGTGCAGGCCGGCGCCTGGACCGTGCTGGCGCTGGGCGGCCTGGGCGTGGTGCCCGAGGCGCTGGCGCTGCCGGGTGGTTACGCGCTGCTGTTCGCCGGCGTCGCCATCGAGGCGGGCGCCGCCTGGGAAGAGGCCGGGCACCCCGGCTGGCCCCGCCCCGCCCTGGTGCTGTGCGGGCTGGCGATCCTGGCATTCTTCGTGTGCTACCTGATCGACGAGCAGGGGCTGCGCAGCGTTGCCGCCTCGCTGCTGCTGGGGGCCTTCTACCTTGCCGCCGCGCTGGCGCTGGGCGCCAGGTGGCGCGAAGCCAGCCTGCTGCAGCGTTTCCTGGCGCTGGCCACCGCGGTGCTGGCGCTGGTGGTGGCGGCGCGCGGACTGTCGGTGCTGCTGCTGCCGGGCGGCTGGCGCTGGCTCTCGAGCGAGTTGCTGCGCCAGCTTTCCGGCGCGGCGCTCTACCTCCTGATGCTGGCCAACGGTTTCGGCGTGCTCCTGCTGGCGCGCGAGCGCGCCGGGCGCGAACTGGCCCGCCTGGAAGTCGTGGACCCGCTCACCAATGTGCCGAACCGGCGCGGCTTCTTCAATGCACTGGCCCCGTGGATGGCGCTGGCGCGCCGCCCGGGGCTGCCGACCGCGCTGGTGGTGCTCGACCTCGACGGCTTCAAACGCGTCAACGACGGTTATGGCCATCCGGCCGGCGACGCCGTGCTGCGCCACGTGGTGGAGCTGTGCAAGCGCCAGCTGCGCGATTCCGACCTGGTCGGGCGCCTGGTGGGGGTCGAGTTCGCGATCCTGCTGCCGCGCACCAACCTCGACGAAGCGAGCCTGGTGGCCGAGCGCATCCGCGCCGCGATCGCCAGTTCGCCGGTCAAGAGCGAGCGTGCCATGATCGCCATGACCGCCAGCTTCGGCGTCACCGTGATCCGTCCCGAGGACAGCACGGTCACCCTGTTCCAGCGTGCCGACGACGCGCTGCAGGCATCCAAGCGGGCAGGGCGCAACCGCGTCAGCCAGGCGGTGCCGGCCCCGGTCGAGACCTGACGTCGCATGGGGATGCAGCCGCATCCCGCGTCACACGGCTGTCATCCCGGCGGCGTATCCTGCGGCATCCCTGCTGCAGGACCGCCACCATGACTTCACCCGACTTCCCCCGCTACGCCGCCGTCGAACTGGGTTCCGGCAGTTTTCGCCTGCACGTCGGACGCATCGAGCACGGCGAATTGCTGCTGGAGGCGACGCTGGCCGAACCTGTCCGGCTGGCCGCCTCGTTCGATGAGGACGGCAGCCTGTGCGAGGCCGCGATGCGGCGCGCGCTGGCCTGCCTGCGCGAATTCGCCCTGGCCCTCGACGCCTGGCGCCCGCAGGCCGTGCGCGCGGTCGCCACCGCGGCGTTCGGCGCGGCCAACCCGATGGCGCGCAACGCGCAGCTCTTCCTGCCCGCCGCAGAAAGGGCGCTGCGGCGTCCGATCGAATGCATCAATGGCGACGAGGCCGGGCGCCTGGTCTATACCGGCGTGGCCAGCACGCTTGGCGATGGCGACGGCGGCCCCCGCCTGGTGCTGGACATCGGCAGCGCCTCGACCGAACTGGTGCTGGGACGGGGTTTGCAGGTCGAGCAGATCGAATCCTTCCCGGTCGGTGCGGTGCGCCAGAGCCTGAGCTTCTTTGCCGACGGCCGCATCGACGCCGCGTGCTTCGACGCCGCGGTGCGCTCCGGCCGCAGCCGCTTCGCCGGCAAGGCTCCCGGCGAGCGGCGCTGGCCGCTGGCCTGGGGCGCCTGCGGCACGGTGCGGGCCCTGGCCGAGATCGCGCTGGAGGATGGATTCGACGGCGGGCGCCTGACGCATGCCTGCCTGCGCGAGTTGCGCCGGCGCTTCGTCGACGCGGGCCACGTGGCGCGCATCCGCCTGGCCTGGCCGGCCGCCGCCCGCGCCCCGCACCTGGCCGGTGGCCTGGCGCTGCTGCTCGCGCTGGTGGAGGAATGCGCCATCGACGAGGTAGTGCCGGCCCAGGCCGGCCTGCGCGTGGGGGCTCTGTGGGACCTGCACCGGCGCGCCTTCGTGGCCACCCGTGCCGCCGCCACGCCTGGCGCCGCGCAGCCGCGCCCGCCCGCGCTTGCGCGCCTGGCCTGAGCCCGGCGCCGGCGTGTCGTTTTCCATTTCGACGACCACTTTTTGCTGTTGTTTGGAAACTTCTGGTGGCATACTTCTGTTGTTCAATTAACCATGCCGTATCCGGACTACTCATGCGCCGCTCCCTCTTCGCCGCCCTGGCCGCCGGCTGTGCGCTTGCCCATGCGGCGCCGGACCAGCGCATCACCCTGTGCTTCGAGCGCCAGGAAGTGCAGCCTTGGCGCACGCTGGATGGCGGCGGGCTGAATTTCGAGCTGCTGGCCGAAGTCGCCAGGCGAACCGGGGTCACCTTCGATTACCAGAGCATGCCGTGGAAGCGCTGCCTGGAGCAGCTCAAGTCGAACCAGGTGGGCGGGGCCTTTGCCGTGAGCCATAACCGCGAGCGCAAGTCGCTCGGCGCCTACCCCGGTGCCGGCGGCGCGGCCGGAGACGCGCAGGCCGACCCGAGCAAGCGCATGCATACCGATTCCTACCTGCTCGTGCGCCGCAAGGGCAGCCGGCTCGACTGGAACGGCAAGTCCTTCCTCAACCTCGACGGGCGCATCGGCTTCCAGCTCGGCTACTCGGTGGGCGACTTCCTGCGCGCACAAGGCGTGGCCGTGGACGAGGGCAGCCAGCGCTCGGACGAGCTGGCGCGCAAGCTGATCGCGGGGCGGCTGGCCGGCGCGGCCATGGGCGGCGGCGATGCGACCCGCCTGCTGCGCGGCCCGCTCGGCGCCCGCCTCGAGATCGCGCCGGTGCCGCTGATCGAAAAGCCGTACTACCTCGTACTATCGCATGCCTTCATGGCGAGCCGGCCGCAGCTGGCGGCGCGGCTGTGGGATGCGGTCGAGGAAGTGCGTACCAGCCCCGCCTACCGCAAGCGCGAGCGCGAACGCATGCAGCTGGGGGGCGGCTATTAGCCCTCGCCGCGTGCGCCTGGTGCCGCGCCGCCTCGTCGACAACTGGCGCCAGAACATCGTGTTCCGGCTCGGCGCCGGGATCGTGCTCGCCGTCGCGCTGTCCACCGGGGTGTTCACGACCTACACGCTGCACACGCTGCGCCTCGAGGCCGATGCGCGCCTGCAGGAGCGGGTCGAGCGCCAGGCCAGCGTGCTGGCGCACGCGCTGGCGCGTCCGCTGTTCGACATCAACAGCGCCGCCGTGTCCTCGGTGGTCGACGCGCTCGGCGCGACGCCCGACGTGCAGACCCTGCGCGTGCTGGCGCCGGACGGCACCCTGCTGGCGGCGCTCGGCCACGCCCCCGGGCGCGAGGACGGCGAAGCGGCGGTGCGCGTGCGCCGCCGCATCAGCTACAACGACGGCACCCGGGCCTATGCGGTCGGGGCCATCGAGCTGGCATTCTCGCGCGAGCAGGTCGACCGCGACCTGCAGCGCCAGATCGTGCATACGGCCGCGGCCAACATCCTGCTCACGCTGGCCATCGTCGGCTGCGTGTTCGTGGTCGGGCGCCGCATGTCGCAGCCCTTTGCCGACATCCAGGACGCGCTCGAAAAACTCGCGCGCGGCGAAACCGACATCCGCCTGTCGGGCATCGGCCGGCGCGACCAGGTCGGGCGCCTGTCGTCGGCGGTACGCAGCTTCCGCGATACCCTGAACCGCCTGCGCCAGGCCGAGCAGGTGACCAACGGCCTGTTGCGCGAGAAGAGCCGCATCGAGCAGCAGTTGCGCGAGCTCAACGAAGACCTGGAACAGAAGATCGCCGCCCGCACCGAGGAACTGACGCAGTCGAACCTGCGCGCCGAAGCCGCCAACGTCGCCAAGTCCGAGTTCCTGGCAAACATGAGCCACGAGATCCGCACGCCGATGAGCGCGATCATCGGCATGGCCTACCTGGCGCTGCGCACCGACCTCGATCCCAAGCAGCAGGACTACGTCGGCAAGATCCACCGCGCCGCGCTGTCGCTGCTGGGAATCATCAATGACATCCTCGACTTCTCCAAGATCGAGGCCGGCAAGCTCGAGGTCGAGCAGGTGCCGTTCTGCCTGGACGAAGTGCTGGGCAACGTCGCCAGCGTGACCAGCCAGCGCGCGGCCGACAAGCGCCTCGAGTACCTGTTCCACGTGCCGCACGTGGTGCCGCGCAAGCTGGTCGGCGACCCGTTGCGCCTCGGCCAGGTCCTCATCAACCTGGTCAACAACGCGGTCAAGTTCACGCCCAGTGGCGAGCTGCAGCTGTCGTGCATCCCGCTGAAAGGCACGCCGGCCGGCCGGGTGCGCCTGCGGTTCGCGGTGAGCGACACCGGCATCGGCATCGGCGAGGAACAGCAGGCCAAGCTGTTCCGCGCCTTCAGCCAGGCCAACGGTTCGACCACGCGCGAGTTCGGCGGCACCGGCCTGGGCCTGTCGATCTCGCAGCAGCTGGTAGGCCTGATGGGTGGGCGCATCGCGGTCGACAGTACGCCCGGCGCCGGCGCCACCTTCCATTTCGACCTCGACTTCGCGCTCTCGGGCGAAGCGGAGTCGACTCTGGTGGCGCCGCCCGAGCTGGCCGGGGCGCGCGTGCTGGTGGTGGACGACAGCGTACTGGCGCGCGCGGTGCTGCGCGAAGCGCTGGCCGCGTTGCCGCTGCGGGTGGAGTGCGCGTCCGATGCGCGCCATGCGCAGGGCGCGATCCATGCCGCCGACGCGGCCGGGGCGCCGTACGCGCTGGTGCTGACCGACTGCAGCATGCCGCGCATGGACGGCATCGAACTGGTGCGCCGCACCAAGGGCAGCCCGGAGCTGGGCAAGCCGCCGCTCACGGTCCTGATCACGCCCTTCGGTCGCGACGACGTGCAGGCGCGCGCCGAAGAGGCTGGCGTCGACGGCTTCCTGTTCAAGCCTTTCGTGCAGTCGGCGCTGTCGCAGTCGCTTTCCAAGCTGTTCGGCGCTGGGGCGCGCGACACCGGCGACGCCGGCGGCGCGCGCCCGTATTCCCACCATGCGCGCGTGCTGCTGGTCGAGGACAACCTGGTCAACCAGCAGATCGCGCGCGAACTGCTCGAGTCGCAGGGCATCGACGTCGACATCGCGTCCAACGGCCGGCAAGCGCTCGACAGGCTGTCCGAGGCCGGCCCGCACGCCTATCGCCTGGTGCTGATGGACCTCGAAATGCCGCAGCTCGACGGCCACGCCGCCACGGTGGAGCTGCGCCAGGACCCGCGCTTCGACGAGCTGCCGGTCATTGCGATGACGGCGCACGCGCTGGCCGAGATCCGCGAACGCTGCCTGAGCGAGGGGATGCAGGATTACATCACCAAGCCGGTCGATCCGGAAAAGCTGTACGCCACCCTGGCGCGCTGGCTCGGCAAGGCGCTGCCTCCGCGCAGCGCGCTGCCCGCGACCGCGCCTTTGGGGACGGAGCTGGCGCGGCTGGCGGGCCTGGGCGGCATCGACCCGGGCTTCGGGCTGCGCAATGTCGGCGGCAACGGCGGGCTGTACATCGAGCTGCTGGAGCGCTTCCGCATGTCGCAGCGCGACGCCGGCTGCAATATCCGCTCCGACCTCGACGCGGGCCGCCTGCGCGACGTCGCCAGCCGCGCGCACATGCTGCGCGGCGTGGGCGGCAACATCGGGGCGCGCGAGCTGCAGGCGCTGGCCCAGGAAATCGAGCATGAAGCGGGGCGCCCGACGCCTGACCTGGACAGCCTCGCGCGCAGCACCGCGGCGCTCGAACACGCGCTCGCCGGCCTGGTGGACGCGCTCGACCGCTACTTTGTTAACGCCGCAGCCGATGCCGCCGGAGCCGGGGCGGTCGCCGCCGCGCCGGAGCAGGCCCAGGACGCGGCTGCCGGCGCGGCCGCCCGGCTCGACGCCATGCTGGCCGAGTTCTCGGGCGAAGCCACCGATTATTTCGACAACGTGCGCGCCCCACTGGGGCGCCTGCTCGGCCCGGGCGCACTGGCGCGCCTGGAAGCGCACCTGTCGCGTTATGAATTCGAGGAAGCGCGCGCCGTGCTGGCCCACCACAGTGGCGGGACGGCCTCCATCGCGCAACACGGATGACTGGTGGCAGCGGCCGGACGTGGGCATGAAACCCGGCCGGCGTTCGCCTGACCGCGCGCCCTTGGCAGCATCACGCCATATCGACTATATTGTTTAGCTTGTTGAACGATGGAGTCGGTAATGCCCAGGAAGTCGCCTGCCGCGCCCGCGGCAGCCAAGGAAAGCACGCGCCCCAAGGCCGCGCCGGCCAGGACGGCGAAGGCAGTGCCTGCCAAGGCGGCAGCCCCCAGGACGGCAGCACCCAAGACGGCAGCCGCCAGGACGGTGCCGTCCAGAGCCGCGGCGAGCCATGCCGCGGCAGCGAAGACCGCGCCGGCCAAGCCCAAGGCGGCAGCGAAAGGCGCGGGCGTCGGGAGCGCGGCAAAAACCGCGGCAAAAACCGCGACAAAGTCCGCAGCAGGCGCCGCAGCGGCTGCCAAGGCGCTCGCGGCGCCGGCGCCGAAACGCGCCGCCCGCAAGGGCGCAGCCGGTTCGGGAAAGAAGGCGGGACAGGATGCGCTGCAAAACGCGCTGCAGGATGCAGCGCGCAAGGCCCTGCAACAAGCTGCTTCCGCCGTGCGCCCCGTCCTGGTGCGCGACAGTTTCACCATGCCCGAGCAGGAGTACGCGGTGTTGGCCGAGGTGAAGCAGGCCTGCCTGCGCGCCGGCATCGAGGTCAAGAAGAGCGAACTGCTGCGGATCGGCGTCGCCCTGCTGGGCCAAGTCGACATCGCCACCCTGAAGGCCGTGCTGGCGGCACTGCCCCAGCTCAAGACCGGGCGCCCTCCGGCGGTGGCGCCCGACTGAGCGCCCGTCTGCTCGTGGCCCGGGGCGGCGCGCGGCATCGCACTGCCGTCGAAGCGCCGCAGGAACCTAGTGGATCGAGGCGCTGGTCAGCTCCTTCAGTTCCCGGATCGGGATATTCGATTTCTCGTGCATGCGCAGCAGTATCGTCGCACCGACATTGAGCTTGCGGTGTCGGATCTTGCTGATGATGGGCGGCTGCACCTCGAGCACGCGGCATAGCTCCGCATCATTCTTCAGTTGCATGCGCTCGATCAGGGTATCGAGCAGCTTGTTGGGCACGAAGCTCGACGGTTCCAGGGCACGGGC
This sequence comes from Massilia consociata, assembly GCF_042432755.1. Lineage (NCBI taxonomy): Bacteria > Pseudomonadati > Pseudomonadota > Betaproteobacteria > Burkholderiales > Oxalobacteraceae > Massilia > Massilia consociata. The sequence continues at coordinate 96,922 of NZ_JBHLWP010000011.1, read as the reverse complement.
CCGGTGCATCGCGGCGAGCATTTCCTGTTTTTTCTGTCGTACGCTCATGTTGGTTCTCCAAGATTGAAAACATGGGTTCGGGACAGATCGACTGTTTTGGAAAGCCCTGCCTGTTGTGGTCAATAACGGATGGCGGCGGGTCGTTGTGATATTACTACGATTGTGTCACGCACGATTCACGAACTGGACGCAAAAAGGTCTTTATCTGCGTCTTTCTTCTTGGAACTTACGCTAATTTCAATCCGGAACGCGTCAGGAGCAGGACCTGGTCGGCCATGGCGGCCGCCGCGCGCGAGTGGGTGACCATGATGGCGCCGGCGCCGCTCGAGCGGGTTTCGCGGCGCAGGAGGGTGAGGATGCCCTCGGCCGTCTCGGGGTCGAGGTTGCCGGTCGGTTCATCCGCCAGCAGCAGGGCGGGACGGTGGACCAGGGCGCGCGCAATGGCCACGCGCTGCAGTTCGCCGCCCGAGAGCTGGCGCGGGAAGTCGTCGCCGCGTCCCTGCAGCCCGACCGCGGCCAGCATCTCGTCGGCGCGCGCATCGGGCGCGCGGTTCAGCAGCAGCGGCAGCGCCACGTTCTGGCGCAGCGTCAGGTGCGGCAGCACGTGGAAGGCCTGGAAGATGAAACCCATGCGGGTACGGCGCAGGCGCGTGGCCGCGTCGTCGTCGAGCGCGGCCATCGGCGTGCCGTCGACGACCACCTGGCCAGCGTCGGGCGCATCCAGGCCCGCGATGATGTTCAGCAGCGTGGACTTGCCCACCCCGGATTCGCCCATGATGGCGACGAATTCGCCGGCGCGGAAAGTGTGGGAGAGCCGGTCCAGCACCGATCGGCCGCCGTAGGACTTGGTGAGGTTGTCGAGGACGAGCATGGTTTCCTTCCGGATCAGTGGGGCTTGCCGGCTCAGCGGGTGAGCGCGCGGCGCAGGGCAAAGCTGAGCGCATCGACCAGCGCCACCAGCAGCAGCATCGCGATCACCACGGTGGCCGCGCTCTGCATCTGGAACAGCGACAGGTGGTACTTGAGCATCTGGCCCAGGCCGCCGGCCCCGACCACGCCCAGCACGGCGGCCGCGCGGATGTTGTTCTCCCAGCGGTACAGCGTATACGACAGCATCTGGGGCAGCGCCTGGGGCAGGGTCGCGTAGAGGAAAGCGGCCAGCGGCGCCGCGCCGTTGGTGCGCAGCGTGGCCTCGGCCAGCGGTTCGACGTTCTCGAGCGCGTCGGCGAACAGGCGTCCCAGGACGCCGGTGGTATGGGCGGCCAGCGCCAGCGTGCCGGCAAACGGGCCGAGGCCCGCCGCCACCAGCAGCAGCGCCGCCCACACCAGTTCCGGGATCGAGCGCAGCACGTTGAGTAGGGCGCGCGCCGGCGGGCGCATGGCGGCGCCGAGGCGGCCGGCCGCAGGCAGGGCCAGCGCCAGGCCGCCGGCTGCGGCCAGCAGCGTTCCGACCGCCGACATCGCGAGCGTTTCCAGCAGTGCGGCGGCGCACTTGCGCAGGAACGCGGGACTGGTCTCGGGCGGTGCAAAGCCGCTCAGGAACTCGGCGGCCGAGCCGAGCGCTTCCGGCGCCAGGAAGGCCGACCACTGCAGCGGTAGCGAGGCGAAGCTGGCGACGACGAGCAGCGCGAGCGCTGCCAGCAGGAGCAGCGTGCCGTACGAGCGCGGCGGTGGCGGCGGCATCATCCCAGCCTCCTGCGCAGCAGTTTCGAGACCAGGTCGGCGCACGCGACCAGCAGTACGAACAGGATCAGCATGGTCGCCACTTCGCCGCCCGCCATCATCTTGGTGGATTCGTCCATGCGCTGGCCCAGGCCGCCGGCGCCCACGAAGCCCATCACCGCCGAGCCGCGGATCGCGCACTCCCAGCGGTACACGGTGTACGACACCAGTTCGGCCGAGGACTCGGGCAGGGCGCCGTACAGCAGCGCCGGAAGGCGACCGCTGCCGTTGGCCAGCAGCGCGTCGGTGGCGCCGCCGTCGGACGATTCGAGGATCTCGGCATAGACCTTGGCCAGCATGCCGCAGTAGGCCAGGGCGATGGCCAGCACGCCGGCGGTCGGCCCGAGACCGGCGATGCGCACGAACAGCAGCGCCCACACCAGTTCCGGCACGCTGCGCAGCAGCACCAGCACCCAGCGCAGCAGCTGGCGCACCAGCGCCGCCAGCGGCCGGGTGCGGCCCGTGCCCAGGCGCGAGACGGACAGCCGCTCGGTGATGACGAGGGTGGCCGGAATCGCGCCGACCAGGGCCAGCGTGAGCCCGGCGGTGGCGATGGCGACGGTCTGCCAGGTGTCGCGCAGCACCATGGCCAGGAACTCGCCCGAATGCGCGGGGCGCAGGAAGTCGGACAGGAACATGCCGGCTGCCGCCAGGCTTTGCGGGTCGAACAGGAGCCAGGGCTTGAACTCGCTGGCGGCGAGCATCGGCCACAGCAGCAGCAGGCCGACCAGCGCGGCGGTGACGCGGCCGCGCCAGGCCGGATCCGGATGGCGCGCTTGCGTGTTCGCCCGTGTCATCAGAAGCAGGCGCCGACCGCGATCCGGTCTGGCGACTCGTGCGGGTGGAATGGTGCCGGCTGGACGTGCTCGTTCTCGTAGAGGGCGGCGATCATGGCGTCGCTCACCGCTTCGCGCGGCGCGTCGAACACGATGCGGCCGTCGCGCAGGCCGACCAGGCGCGGGAAATGCGCGCGCGCCATCTCGACCTGGTGCAGGCTGCACACCAGCGTGGCCTTGCGGGCGGCCGCTTCCTGCTGGAGCGCGGCGAGGGTGTGGCGCGCCAGCGACGGGTCGAGCGCGGAAATGGGTTCGTCGACCAGCAGGGCTTCGGCGCTCGACAGCAGCAGGCGGGCCAGCCCGCAGCGCTGGCGCTCGCCGCCGGAGAGCCGGTCGACACGCGCATACAGCTTGTCGCCCAGGCCGAAGCGCGCCAGCGCGGCATGCGCCGCGCCAGGGTCGCTCGGGCGCAGCAGCGAGGCGAGCGCCTGCCACAGGCTCCACTGCGGCAGGCGGGCGGCCAGGACCGCCGTCACCACCCGCTGGCGCGGCGGCAGCGGCGGGGTTTGCGGGGCCAGGAACAGGCGCGCGCGCAGGCGGTGGCGCGCGGCCTGCGGCAGCGACCATGGGTCCTGGCCGAAGACCGCCAGCCGGCCGGAGGCCGGCCGGTGCGCGCAGGCCAGGGTGGCGAGCAGGGTGGTCTTGCCGGCGCCCGAAGGGCCGATCAGGGCCAGCTGCTCGCCCGGTTCGACAAGCAGGTCGAGCGCGTGCAGGGCGGGCGGCGTTGCGGCCGCCGCCGCCAGGTGGCGTACCGTGAGATTGTCGAGCCGGAAGGTCATGCAGCGCCAGGCATCCTTACTTCAGCAGGCCCGCATCGCGCGCCGCCGCTTCGATCGCCGAGTAGTTCGAGGTCCTGGTCGGGATGAACTTCGTGGCGCGCTGCAGGTCGAGGATGGCCTTGCCTTCGGGGGTGGAGGCGTCGAGCGCCAGGAAAGCGTCCGTGATCTTCTTCTTCAGCGCCGGGTCCATGCTGCTGTGTACCGTCCAGTTGTAGTCGTAGTAGCCGGGGGTGGTGTAGAACACGCGCACCGCCTGCGGGTCGACCCGCTTCGCTTCGACCAGCTTTTCCCAGACCGAGATGTTGAGCGCGCCAGCGTCGACCTTGCCGCCCGCTACCGCCGCGACGGTGGCGTCATGCGCGCCCGAGAACGAGACCCGCTTCAGGTCGGTGTCCGGGTTGACCTTGGCGCCCAGCAGGAACGAGCGCGGCATCAGGTGGCCCGAAGTCGACGATTCGGAACCGAAGGACAGGGTCTTGCCCTTGAGGTCGGCCAGTTTGACGATGTCCGGCTTGGTGGTGATGAACACCGACTGGAACTTCTCGTCTTCCGCGCGCTGCACCAGCGGCGTGACCTGGCCCTTGCTGCGCACGTTGGCCTGCACGAAGGTGAAGCCGCCGAACCAGACCATGTCGAGCTTGCGGTTGACCAGGCCTTCGACCGATGCGGCGTAATCCGTGACCGGGGTGAACTCGACCTTCAGGCCGGTGGCCTTGGCCAGGTATTCGCCCAGCGGCTTGAACTTGCGCTGCAGTTCGGTCGGCGCTTCGTCGGGAATGGCCGAGACGCGCAGGACGCCTCCCTGCTGGGCATGGGCGGCGCCGGCGGCGGCCAGCAGGCCGGCAGCGGCAGTCGCAGTGATCAATGTTTTCAGGACACGCATTGGCGAGAACAGGGTCATCGTCTGGTTTCTTGTTAAAGGTTGGAAAACGGGGAGGGTGGGCAGGGCGGCACGCTTGAACTGCTGGCGGATGCGGCGAAAAACCGGATTCCGCTATGATAGCAAAAACAGCAACTTCTGATGCGGCGAACCTGTATGCCATGGCGCATGGTGCGGTGTGGCGGATCGAATGATAGCGCTTATGCTCACCTCCTGCACGCCGGACACCCTGCCCGATTCGGGGCCACACTCCGCCAACGCCCACATGGCGGACGAACTGCACGCCGGCCTCGAGGCGGCCGAGGCATGGATTGCGCCAAAATTCCTCTACGACACGCTCGGCTCGACGCTGTTCGAAGCCATCTGCGAACTGCCCGAGTACTATCCCACCCGCACGGAAGCGGCGATCTTCGAACACCATGGCGCGGAGATCGCGCGCGCGGCCGGCAGCGGCGCCACCCTGGTCGACCTGGGCGCAGGCAACTGCGCCAAGGCCGCCGCGCTGTTTCCGCTGCTCAGGCCAAAGCAGTATGTGGCGGTCGACATCTCCACCGATTTCATGTGCGATGCGCTCGTGCGCCTGCGCCAGCGCTTTCCGCACATCGACATGCGGGCCGTCGGCATGGATTTCTCGTCCGGTTTCGCGCTGCCGGCCGACGTGCGCGCCGCGCGCCGCCTGTTCTTCTATCCGGGCTCCTCGATCGGCAATTTCAGCCCTGAAGAGGCGCAGGATTTCCTGCGCCGCCTGCGCGCCGGATGCGGCGACGACGGCGGGGTGCTGCTCGGCGTCGACCTGGCCAAGGACAAGGCCACGCTCGATGCCGCCTACGACGACGCGCTCGGCGTCACGGCCGCCTTCAACCTCAATGTGCTGCGCCATGTGAACCGGCTGGTCGGCGCCGACTTCGACGTGCGTGGCTGGCGCCACCGCGGCTTCTACAACGAAGCGCGCGGGCGCGTCGAGATGCACCTCGAGGCGCTGCGCATCCAGGAAGTGCGCTGGCGCGGGGGAGCACGCGTGTTCCAGGCCGGAGAGCGCATCCACACCGAGAACAGCTACAAGTACCAGCAGGCCGACGCCATCGCGCTGCTGGAACGGGCCGGGTTCGAGGCGACCCACGTGTGGACCGATCCCCGGCACTGGTTCGCGGTGATCCATGCACGAGCCCACGCACGCAGCCTGCCGAGAGCGGTCCACTGATGGGCTTCCAGCAGCGCGAAGACATCCAGCACGCCTACCAGAGGGTGCGCGCCCGCTCGCTCGAGATCGCGGCGCCCCTGTCGGCCGAGGATTGCTGCGCCCAGTCGATGCCGGACGCGAGCCCGGCCAAGTGGCACCTGGCGCACACGACCTGGTTCTTCGAGACCTTCATCCTCGAACCGCATGAGCCCGGTTTTGCCCCCTTCCATTGCGCGTACCGGGTGCTGTTCAATTCCTATTACAACGGCGTCGGCGCCAGGCATCCGCGCCCGCAGCGCGGCCTGCTCACGCGCCCCTCGCTCGACGAGGTGCGCGCCTATCGGCTGGACGTGGACAGGCGCATGGCGCAACTGCTGGCGGGCAGCGCCGACCCGGCCGTCGCGGCGCTGGTGGAACTCGGCCTGCAGCACGAACAACAGCACCAGGAGCTGATGCTGACCGACGTCAAGCACCTGCTGGCCCAGAATCCCCTGTATCCCGCCTACACGCCGCAGGAAATGGAAGCGGGGGCGGCGCCCGGGTCCCTGTCCTGGATCGCGTTCGACGGCGGGCTGGCCGAAATCGGCTACGGCGGCTCGGGTTTCTGTTTCGACAATGAGCTGCCGCGCCACTGGACCTACGTTGCCCCCTTCGAACTGGCTTCGCGCCTCGTGACCAACGCCGAATACCTCGAATTCATCGAGGCCGGCGGCTACCGCGACCCGGCGCTATGGCTGGCCGAAGGATGGGACCGCGTCTGCGCCGGCGAGATCCCGCACCCGCTGTACTGGATCGACCGGCAGGACGGCTGGCACGAGTTCACGCTGCACGGCGTGCAGCCGCTCGATTCCGCCCGCCCCGTCACCCACGTCTCGTTGTACGAAGCCGACGCCTACGCGCGCTGGCGCGCGAGGAACGAGTCCGGCGTGCGCCTGCCGACCGAAGCGGAATGGGAGTTCGCCGCGCGCCAGGCCGCCCTGGCCGCGGGGGGATTGCACCCGCCGGCCGCCAACGGTGACGGCCTGCTGCAGATGTTCGGCGCCTGCTGGCAGTGGACCAGCAGCAGTTATGCGCCCTATCCCGGTTATGCGCCGGCGCCGGGCGCGGTCGGCGAGTACAACGGCAAGTTCATGGTCAACCAGTACGTGCTGCGCGGCTCCTCGTGCGCCACGCCCGACGGGCATGCGCGCGCCAGCTACCGTAATTTCTTCCCGGCCGGGGCGCGCTGGCAGTTCACCGGGATCAGGCTGGCGCGATGAGCCGGCGCCGGACGTGGCGCGCGCGCCTCCTGGACCAGCGCGCCAACGCCTGGATCCTGAAGCACCCGCTGGCTTTCGCCCTGCAGGTGGTCCGGGGCTTCCGCGCCAACCAGGGTTTGCTGCTGGCCGGCGCCGTCGCCTACTACGCGCTGCTGTCGATCGTGCCCTTCCTGATGCTGGTGGTGGTGGCGCTGTCGCACTTCCTCGACCAGGCCGAGCTGCTCGAGACGCTGCAACGCTACCTGGAACTGCTGGTGCCGAGCCAGTCGCAGTCGATCGTCACCGAGGTCGCGAACTTCCTCGACAACCGCGACCTGATCACCTGGGTGCTGGCAGGGACGATGCTGTTCTTCAGCTCCCTCGCCTTTACCGTGCTGGAAAACGCGATGAGCGTGATCTTCATCCACCGGGTGGCGGTCAGGCGCCGGCATTTCCTGGTGTCGGCGCTGCTCCCGTACTGCTACATCCTGGCGCTGGGCTTCGGCGTCATGATCGTGACGCTGGTGGCCGGCACGCTCGAGGTGCTGGGCAAGGAGAGCCTCTGGCTGTTCGGCTACCGGTGGTCGCTCGGCGGCGTGTCCGGCGTGCTGCTGTACCTGCTCGGCCTGCTGGGCGAGATCCTGGTGCTGACTTCGATCTACCTGGTGATGCCGGTAGGCAGGTTGTCACTGTGGCATGCATCGATCGGCGGCGTGACCGCGGCGCTGCTGTGGGAGATCGCACGCCATGTGCTGGTGTGGTACTTCTCCACCCTGTCGCAGGTCAACGTCGTATACGGCTCGATGACCACCGCCATCGTCGTCATGTTCAGCCTCGAGATCGCCGCCACCTTGCTGCTGCTTGGTGCGCAGGTGATCGCGGAATACGAGCGGGTGGGGCAGGGGCAGGCCAACCGGCCGCCCGAGCCGATGCACACCGTACCACCGGCCTGACACTTCCGGCGGCCAGCCGGCTTGGGTCGCGACGGGTTGCGATTAGTCAATTTATTTGCTTCAGGCAGTGGCAAAGTAGGGTCTTGCGCCGGTACGTTGGGACAAGTCAATCGGGCGCAACAGAAACCTTATCGGGAGATGCCATGAGCCAAACTGTCGCCTTTGTTCTTCCGCTGCCGGTCGCCTTTGCGCTGGTCGTGCTGCTGGTGGTCCTGGTGATGCTGAGCGCGGTGGCGCTGTCGCTGCGCAAGCCGCCGCCGCTGCGCGAGCCCGCGCGCGGCGAGCTGCGCGAGGAGGCCGATGCTGCGACCTTCCGCCTCGGCCGCCTGGAGATCGACGGCATCGCCGACCTGTCGAGCCCACAGCGCCGCGCGCGCTGATCCGGGAGCGCCCCTGTCATGTCGATCAAGCTGGGTGGACTCATTGCCGGCATCAAGCGGGCCGTCGTCGACGCGCACCGCAGCATCGCCGAGCAGCACATGGAGGAGCTGGCGCAGTACTTCGTGCCGGCGGAAGGGCAGCCGGCGGACCTGCAGTTCCCCGATGGCCAGTGGGCAGCGCGCAGCGTCGTCATGCAGGTGCCGCACGAAGCCAGCCGCGACGGCAAGGTCGTGATGGACCAGCGCGAGGTCCACGTGCCCCTGATCACGCTGCTGCCGCTGCGCAGCCACGCAATCGAGCGCTTCGAGCTCCTGACCACCCTCGACTTCGCACTGGCGCCACCGCTGGAGGACAGCGTCGCGCGCGGCGAAGCCGACCTGCCGCCCGAGATCGTCGTCAACCTGGGGCACCGCGGTCCCCACAGCGCCGAAGTCAAGATCGTGGTGCACGCGAACGACCTGCCGCCGGGCTATGCGCGCCTGGTCGGCGCCTACGAAAAAGTCCTCAACGCGCAGTTGCCCACCTAGGGCGGCGCGCGCCCTCATGGGACGGCGCCGGAAGGCCCGTCCCGCAATCACACCATCAAGGAGAAAGACATGGCAGACAGCATCGACGGCGGCCTGGTGAGCATGGCCCAGCAGTTTTCCGGCTTGCCGATGGACTCGCTGATCGGAGGCCCGCTGCAGGCCGCAGCCAACGCCCAGCAGGGCCTGGCGATGACGCAGACCCAGTACATCCTGAACACCGGTTTCAACCAGGTCAAGGACGACAAGGGGCAGATCACCTATACGCCGATCACCGCCAGCATCGCCATGGGCCAGAGCCAGCCGGTGATCGACGCCAACGGCAATGTCTCGACGGCCGATTCGCACCTGAGCGTGGACTTCCCGATCATCACGATGGTCCCGATCCCGTCGCTGGCCGTGACCTCGGTGGACGTCACGTTCGACATGGAGGTCAAGTCGAGCTACAGCCACGACACCAGCTCCGAATCGTCCTCGAAGACGAATGAACAGGGCTCGTTCGACGCCAAGGCCGGGTGGGGCTGCTTCTCGGTCGAGGTCAAGGGTTCGGTGTCGCACGACTCCTCGCAGTCGAACTCCGACAAGCAGAGCTATCAGAAGAGCAACGACGCCCGGTACCACGTCGAAGTGAAGGCCGAGCAGCAGCCGATCCCGGAGGGCATCAAGATGCTGCTCAAGATGTTCGGCGACAACATGACCATGAAGCCGATCACGGTCAATTCGGCGCAACCGCAGCCGCAGCCCATCCCGGCGCCGCACGCGTAAGCGCCGGCAGCGCGCGCGGGCGGTCTTCACGATAAGCACGTCGTCAGAAGAGGGGAGAAAACATGGCCGAGATCACCAGTCCGGGCTTCGACACCGCGTTGCAGATGACGCGCCACGCGGCGGCGCTGCGCCAGCAAGGCTACGATTTCGTGATGCGCTACTACAGCCACAACGCGGCCAAGAACCTGACGCCGGAGGAGGCGCGCGCGCTGGCGGCGGCCGGGCTGCGCCTGGGCGCGGTCTGGGAGAGCGCCGGCACGCACACCGGCTTCTTCAGCGGCGCCCAGGGCCGCTCCGACGGCACCGCCGCGCTGTCCCTGGCCCGCGCCGTGGGCCAACCGGCCGGCTCGGCAATCTACTTCGCGGTCGACTTCGATCCCTCGCAGGCCGACATCGACGGCCCGGTGGCCGACTACTTTGCCGGGGTCGCGGCCGCGCTCGGCAGCGCCTATCGCATCGGGGTCTACGGCTCCGGCCTGTGCTGCGGCAGCCTGCTCGACCGCGCCCAGGCCGACTGCTGCTGGCTGTCGCAGTCGACCGGTTTCGCGGGCTCGAAGGCGTTCGCGCAGGCGCGGCGCTACGACCTGATCCAGGCGCTGCCGAAACGCATCGTGCTGGACGGCTGCACCCTCGACATCGATCCGGACAGCACCAACCCGGCGGGCAACCCGGGGCTGTTCCGGCCGGGAGAACCGGGGTGACGCGACGCCGGGGGCCGGAACCCGCACGGCAAGCCTGCCACCAATGCTGATTACGCGACCGTGACGCGCGGCGCGCCGTCGGCCATGCTGCCGATGACCGCTGCCTCGCCGAAGCCTTCGCGCGCGAACAGCGCCAGCACCTCGTCGACGCTGGCCGGGTCGCATGACACCAGCAGGCCGCCCGAGGTCTGCGGATCCGTCAGCAGGGCCTGCTGGGCCGGCGTGACCGAGGCCGCCAGCGCCACGTCCTTGCCGTAGGCGTCCCAGTTGCGGCCGGATGCGCCGGTGAAGAAACCGTCCTGCGCCAGCTGCAGCACGCCGGGCAGCAGCGGCACCCTGGCCATGTCGAGCGTGGCCGAGAGTTGCGCGCCGCGCGCCAGTTCCAGCAGGTGGCCGAGCAGGCCGAAGCCGGTGACGTCGGTCATCGCGTGCACGCCTGGCATCCCGGCCAGCAGGCGGCCCGGCTTGTTCAGCTTGGTGGTGTTGGCGATCATCGCCGCGTAGCCGTCCGCGCCCAGCGCGTCCTTCTTCAGGGCGGCCGAGAGCACGCCCACGCCCAGCGGTTTGCCGAGGATGAGCACGTCGCCGGCGCGCGCATCGGCGTTGCGCTTGACCTTCGACGGATGCACCAGGCCCATCACCACCAGCCCGTAGATCGGCTCGACCGAATCGATGGTATGCCCGCCCGCGATCGGGATGCCGGCCTCGGCGCACACCGATTCGCCGCCGCGGATGATCTGGCCGATGGTGTCGAGCGGCAGCTTGTTGACCGGCATGCCGACCAGGGCCAGCGCCATGATCGGGGTGCCGCCCATCGCGTACACGTCCGAGATCGCGTTGGTCGCGGCGATGCGGCCGAAGTCGAAGGGGTCGTCCACGATCGGCATGAAGAAGTCGGTGGTGGCGATCAGGGCCTGTTCGTCGTTGAGCTTGTAGACGGCGGCGTCGTCGGCGGTCTCGATGCCGACCATCAGCTCTTTCGGCACCGGGAAACCGGTCGACTTGTTGAGGATCTCGGCCAGCACGCCGGGTGCGATCTTGCAGCCGCAGCCGCCGCCGTGCGAGAACGAGGTCAGTTTGATGGGTTGGTCAGTCGTTGTGCTCATCGATGTGTTCCGTTGCCGGTGATGTGGGTGAATGTGGCGCGGCCTGCGCGGCAAAGAGAAGATTATCCACCAACTCACGTACTGCCGCTTGCTCGACGCCTGGCGCGAACAGGGCGGCGCGGGCCGCGCACTGGCGCCGCAGCAGGGCGTCGAACGCGGTGTCGCCGATGCAGCGGTCGACGAGGCGCGCCAGCGCGGCCGCCTCGCCGGGCGGGAAGTAGCCGGCATAGTCCTCGCCAAGCATGCCGCGGTTGCCATCGATGCTTGACGCCAGTACCGGCACGCCGCTGGTGACCGCCTCGATGATCACGTTGGCGCCGCCTTCCATGCGCGAAGTGATCGCCATCGCGTGGCAGCGTTTCAGGCGCTGGCGCGCGGCCGCATGGGGCAGCGCGCCGAGCCAGCGGTAGCGCGGGTTGGCCGCCTGCGCCGCCTGCGCGGCCGCGCCCAGCGCCGGGTCGAGCGCGCCGCCGATGTGCAGCAGGCGCGCGTTCGGGGCGGTGACCAGCGAGGCGGCGCGGATGAAGGTCAGCGGGTCTTTTTCGTCGCGCAGGTGGCCGACCATGCAGATGTCGGCGTAGCGCGGCGTGCCGGCATGCCGGCGCGGGCGCAGGCTGGGAGCCGACTGGTAGATGACGCGGGTCTTCGCAGGCAGGGCCGGACCGGCCGCCTGCAGCAGGGCCAGGCCGGCCGGCTGCAGCAGGACGAGGGCCGTGGCGTGATCGAGCGAGGCGCGCGCTTCCGGCGCGGTGGCGATGTCGCGGTAGAGGTCGGTTCCGGTCAGCACCAGCACGCAGGGCCGGTCCGGGCAGGCATCGGCGAACGCGGCCATCGACGCGGCCGAGCGGCGCGCATGCAGGGCAACCAGCAGGTCGGGCGCGGCCTCGTCATGCTGCCATGCGCCGGCGATCCGCACGTCGTGGCGCGCACGCAGGAAGCGCGCCCAGCGGCTGGCGGTCTGCCAGTTGCCGTTGTTCTCCCGCGCCGATGCCGGGCTGATGATGAGGATGCGCTTGCGCACTGCCGGGTTCTCCAGGTGAAGGAGCGCGATTATACGTCCCCGCAAAAGAAAAACGGCTGCACGAGGCAGCCGTTTCTGTCCAACCGGGGCCGGTGGCCCCGCCTTCAGCGATCAGTACTCGCCGAAGGTGCGGCGCACGCTGTCGGCCGAGCGCGGATGCGCCGACGACTTGGCGAAGCCGCCTTCGCGCTTTTCGCCGAAACGGGCGCCTTCCGGGCGATTGCCGCGGTAGCCGCCTTCGCGCGGCGCGCCGGCCGGTGCGCCTTCGCGCGGCGCGGCGTCGCGGCGGTAGCCGCCTTCACGCTGCGGACGGTCGCCGTAGCCGCCGGTACGCGGCGCGCCGTAGCCTTCGCGCGGACCACGGTCGGCGTAACGGCTCTCGGCCGGACGGGCATAGCCGCCTTCGCGCGGAGCGCGGTCGCCGTAGCCACTCTCGCGCGGCGCACGGTCGGCATAGCCGCCTTCACGCGGCGCGCCGTAGCCCGGCTTGGCGAAGCTGCGCTGGCCCGGCTTGGCGTTGCGGCCGTCGCCCGGCTTCCAGCCCGGACGCGAGCCCGAACGGGTCGGTGCGGCGCGCTTCGGCTCGAAGCCCTCGACCACGGCAACCGGGATCAGCTGCTTGGTGAAGCGCTCGATACGCTTGACGTTCATGCCTTCGGCATGGTTGACCAGCGAAACCGCGATGCCGTTGCGGCCTGCACGGCCGGTACGGCCGATACGGTGCACGTAGTCCTCGGGGAACTTCGGCAGGTCGTAGTTCACCACGTGGGTGATGGTCGGCACGTCGATGCCGCGGGCCGCGACGTCGGTTGCCACCAGCACGCGCACCTGGCCGCGGCGCATGCTGTCCAGGGTGCGGTTGCGCGCGCCCTGGTGCATGTCGCCGTGCAGCGCGGCGGCCGCGAAGCCGGCGATGTTCAGGCGGTCGGCGATCATGTCGGCGTCGCGCTTGGTGGCGGTGAACACCACGGCCTGGTCCAGCGACTCGTCACGCAGCAGGTGGTCGAGCAGGCGGTTCTTGTGCGACAGGTCGTCGACGAAGTGCACCTTCTGCACGATGTTCTCGTGACGGTTGGTGCTGCTGACGATCTGGATGGTCTGCGGGTCCTTGGTGATGCGGCGCGCCATGTTGCCGACGACGCCGTCCAGCGTTGCCGAGAACAGCATGGTCTGGCGGGTTGCCGGGGTGGCGGCGACGATCTTCTCGATGTCGTCGATGAAGCCCATGTCGAGCATGCGGTCGGCTTCGTCCAGCACCAGGATCTCGAGCTGCGAGAAGTCGATCTTGCCCGACTCCATGTGGTCGATCAGGCGGCCCGGCGTCGCCACCAGGATTTCAGGGTTGCGCGACAGCAGCTGCATCTGCTTCGGATACGGCATGCCGCCCAGGATCGACACGGCGCGGATGCGGCGCATCTCGGCGGTGTATTGATCGGTCGCGGTGGTCACTTGCAGTGCCAGTTCGCGGGTCGGGGTCAGGACCAGCATCTTCGGCTGGGCCGGGGTGAAACGGACGCGTTCGCCACGGGCGCGCGCCGACTGCGCGCTCTGCGCAGGCGTACGGCTTGGTGCCGACGGCTCCATGTTGGCCAGCTTGTGCAGGGCCGGCAGCATGAATGCCGCGGTCTTGCCCGAGCCGGTCTGCGACGACACCAGCAGGTCGCGGCCCGCGATGCCGGCAGGGATTGCCTGCTCCTGCACCGGCGTCGGCTTGGTATAGCCGGCGGTAGCGACTGCCTTGACGATCGACGCGTGTAAACCTAGTGCTTCAAAACTCATGTGTACTTTTACTTTCGGAATTAAATCATGATCGCGCGTGTCAAGATGACGAGCGCAAAATAGCAACGCGAACCAACACTACGAAATGACTCAGAAATGAAAGAAATTTCGGCACAAAAGCTTTGCGCCGGGACGGTGTCTGGATGCTGACACGCAGGGCGGGAGGGCTTTATGGGGGGCGATCGATATGTCGCCAAGGCTTGCGATGCTGCTTGTTGTACTGCTGTGGTGAACTGCTGCGTCCTGTCTGTATGGACGTGCTATTGCAGCGCACAAACGACACTATACCCTAGTTTCGGGAACTCTGCACGCGCGTGCGGAATCGTGTGGGCGCTCGGAAAGGCCGGCAGCGCCGGCCTTGAGAGGATCAACGGTGCTTGCGCTGCGCCGAGGTATTGCGCGAGATACGCTTTTTGTCGGAGGTGGACGCCTTTGCCTTGTAGCGCGAGGGGGCCTGGGCCTTCACGCGCGGGCTGCGTTCGGCCTCGAAGGCCACCACCGCGTTCTCGATGATGTTCTCGGCGATATCGCCGGCGCTCGATGCCGAGACTTTCGGCACCAGGATGGTCGATCCGGCCTTCAGGGTCGACTTGGCAGGGATGTTGTTGGCCTGGCGGATGACTTCCGGCGTGGTGCCGAATTTCGATGCCAGGGCGGCGATGGACACGCGCGCACCGGTGATCTTGTGCGTGGTCCAGGTGGAGAGCTCGCGGCCCCACTGCGCCAGGTTCAGGTGGAACTTCTCGGCGTTTTCCTTCGGCAGGAGAATCTTGGTCTTCTCGCCGCCGGTGATGACCGGCTTCTTGAACTGCGGGTTGAGGGCCTTGAATTCGTCGAGCGACATTTCGGCCAGCTGGGCGGCGACGGCGAGGTCGATGTCGCTGGTCTTGTCCACGGCCGTGAAATAGGGCTGGTTGTCGATCGCCGGCAGCACCACGTTGTACTGCGATGGGCTGGCGACGATGTTCTTGACCGCCTGCAGCTTCGGCACGTAGTTGCGGGTTTCAAGCGGCATCAGCTCGGCCAGGCTGTCGAAGTCGGTGCCCTTGCCGAGCTCCTGGTTCTTCTTGATGATGCGCTGGATGTTGCCTTCGCCCCAGTTGTAGGCCGCCAGGGCCAGCTGCCAGTCGCCGAACATCGTGTACAGGCGCTGCAGGTAGGTCAGGGCCGCATCGGTCGAGGCCAGCACGCCGCGGCGCTCGTCCTTGAACATGTTCTGCTTGAGGTTGTAGTCCTTGCCGGTGCCCGGCACGAACTGCCACAGGCCGGCCGCGTCGGCGGTGGACAGGGCCAGCGGGTTGAAGGCCGATTCGATCACCGGCAGCAGGGCCAGTTCGGTCGGCATGCCGCGTTTTTCCAGTTCCTGCACGATGTGGTAGAGATAGGGCGAGGCACGGCCCGAGATGCGCTTGAGGTTGTCCGGGCGGCTGGCGTACCACTGGGTATGGCGCGAGACCAGGCTGTTGTCCAGGTCGGGAATGGCGTAGCCGCTGCGGATACGGCCCCAGACATCGGTCTCGCGGTATTCGTCGGCCTTGATGAAGCCGGCCGCCAGCGGCGGGGCGGTGCGTGCGCTGGTTGCCGGGCTTGCAGCCGATGCCGGCGCATTGTCCATGTCCATGTCCGTCTCCGTGTCCATGGCCCGGGTGAGCGGGGAGGCGGCCAGCAGGGCCAGCGCGGCAGTCGCGAGGGTGGTGCGGATCATGTCGTGCATCGCTTTCCAATGTTGCGTTCAGGAACGAACGTACTGGTCAAGGGGGCAGTGTACGTAGTCACGCTTGAGTCAGTCAAGAAATATGTCCAGCTCGTTACAAATTTCTTTCCTACGCCCACTTTTGTAAATTGACATCGTGAAAACGGAAATTGCCGTGAGTTAGCGGCCGATCGCTGCAGGATGCGGTGGACGGTACCCGGGCCGGGGAGCGCCGGGCACTCATCCGTATAGTCGTTAGCCTAGCCGCGACGGGGTGTCAATCTATGAGCCGACGCAAAGTGTGCGTACAATCCGGCTTCCGCATTCGCGTTTCCCGATATCGAGTTGTCCACCATGAGCACCGCAAATCCCAACGCCGACGATGACGCCATCATTGCCGCCACCCGCCGCTGGCTGGAGCGGGCCGTCATCGGCCTGAACCTCTGTCCCTTCGCCAAATCGGTCTATGTGAAGGAGCAGGTGCGCTACGTCGTGTCGGGCGCCACCACGCCCGAGGCGCTGCTCGAGCAGCTCATGGACGAGCTGCAGCGCCTGTCCGATACCCCGAGCGAAGAGGTCGACACGACGCTGCTGATCCATCCGTTCGTGCTGCAGGACTTCGAGGACTACAACGAGTTCCTGGACGTGGCCGACGCGGCCGTCGAGGACATGCAGCTCGACGGCGAGCTGCAGGTGGCCAGCTTCCACCCGGACTACCAGTTCGCCGACACCGACGTGAACGACATCTCGAACTACACCAACCGCGCGCCATACCCGATCCTGCACCTGCTGCGCGAGGACAGCATCGACCGCGCGGTCGAGGCATTCCCGGAGGCGGCCGAGATCTTCGAGAAGAACATCGACACCATGGAAAAGCTCGGCCACGAAGGCTGGGACAAGCTCGATGTCGGCCCGGCCCGCTGACGGCGGCGGGGCCCCGCCGGGGCGCCCGGATACGCCCTGCGTGGCGGTGTGCTCGACGACCTTCGACGACGTGTGCCGCGGCTGCGGGCGCACCGTGGCCGAGGTGGCGCACTGGGTGTCGATGAGCGCCGAGGAGAAGGAGCGCGTATGGGTGCGTATCCTGGCCGAAGGTTATCCGCGGCGAAACACGTAGGGTGGGCGGCGATGCCGCCTGGCTGTCTCAGAGCCCGAGAAAATCGCGCTTGCCGATCGGCACCCCGTTATGGCGCAGGATCGCGTAGGCGCTCGTCACGTGGAAGTAGAAATTCGGCATCACGAAATTCAGGAGGTAGTCGTCGCCGCGCGCGAAGTGACGGGCCCGCTCGCCGGTTCCGTGGGTGAGCGCGCGGTCGGCGGCCGCGTCGAACCCCTGCTGCGGCAGGGACTCGAGGTAGCCCAGCGTCCTGGTGATGCGTTGCTGGAGTTCGGGGAAGCCCTGTTCGATGTCGTCGTAGCGCGGCACTTCCACCCCTGCCAGGCGCGCGCTCGCGCCCTTGGCGAAATCGGTCGCGATCTGCACCTGTTTAACCAGGGGGAACATGTCCGGGAACAGGCGCGCCTGCAGCAGCGCATCCGGCGCGAACTTGCAGGCCAGGGCGTGCGCTTCGGCCTTTTCCAGCACGGCGCCCAAGCTTCGCAGCATATGGCGGAACACCGGCACCGAGGCCGAGTACATTGACAGGCTCATTCATTTCTCCTTTGAAAATAATTCAATCGTGACAAACCTTGTCGCTTCCTGCCGACACCGCCTGGCGGGGCAGGCCCCTGCGACGTTCAAGTTGGTGACGCATCCTTAACTACCATGCATAATCAGGCAATGCCATTGCTATAAGTTAAGAAATATATCTCCGCTTCAAGAGCGGACCAGACCCCACTGCCGATGTCCCTGCCACGCTTCACTCTCCGCGCATTCCCGTCCAGGCTACGCAAGCTGTATGGGCGCTCGATCTATGGCGCGCTGTTGCTGGTCGTGTTCGGCGGCCTGGCCGTTCCTGCCGTCGTGGGCGGGGTCTTCCTGATCGGCGTGCAGGAGCGGGAAGCGGCGGTGCGCAGCCTGAACGACGTGCTGCAGCGTAACGCCGACATCCTGGCGCTGGGCATGCAGCAACCATTATGGGACATGAATCCGGAGGCGGCGCGCGCGCTGGTCGATTCCTTCGTGCGCGACCCGGCCATCGTGCACGTCGAGGTGCGCGGCCTGTCCGAAGCCGAGTTCATCAACCGGCGCACGCCGCTCCCATCGGGGGCGCGCACGTACCGCGCCGAACGCGACGTCGTGGTGGACGGCGAGCGGATCGGCCGCGTGGCGATCGAGATGGGCGACCATCTCAGCCAGCAGGAACTGCGCGCCAAGCAGCGCAACTATGCGCTGGTGCTGGCGATCCAGCTTGGGGTGTCGCTGCTGCTGATCGCGCTGCTGTTCAAGCGCCGCCTGTTGTCTCCGCTGCGCACGCTGACCGGCTTTTCGGATCGCCTGGCGCGCGGCGACTTCGATACCCCGATGGAACTGGCGACGAGCGACGAGCTGGGGCGCCTGGGCAGCCAGATGGAGCGCATGCGGGTGGCGATCGGCGAGCTGTTCGCCGACATCGGCCGGCGCGAGGAGCAGTTCCGCACCATCGTCAGCCAGGTGCCGGGAGCCGTGTTCCGGGTTCGCCCGGGCGGGGCGATCGACTTCGTCAGCGATGCCATCGAAGACATTTCCGGCTATCCGGCCGAGCGCTTCATGCTGGCCACGACCGACGACTGGGCCAACATCATCCACCCCGAAGACCGGCGCATGCAGCGTCGCGTGACGAAGGAGGCGCTGCTGGCCGGGGACCCGTACGAGGTCGAGTACCGCATCATCGACGCCGGCGGGATCGAGCGCTGGGTACTGGAAAGCGGCCAGCCGCAGGGACAGTTGGGCATCGATGGCTTGCGCATCGACGGCATCATCTACGACATCAGCGAGCGCAAGCACGACGAGATGCGCATCGAAGCCCTGCTCACGGAGCAGGGCGCGATCCTGGACAACGTCATGTTCGGCGTGCTGTTCGTGCGCCGGCGCCGCATCGTCTCGGCCAACCGCCGCGGCGAGGAGCTGTTCGGCTACCGCGACGGCGACATGGTCGGCAAGCCGACCGACATCCTGTTCCCCGGGCGTGCGGACTTCGAGCGCCTGTGGGTCGAGAAATACCCGCAGGCCGCAGCCGGCCCGGACACGGGCGAGGAAATCCAGTTCCGCCGCCGCGACGGCACGCTGCTCTGGCTGCTGGTGAGCGGTTGCGCGCTCGACCCCGCGCGCCCCGACGAGGGCAGCATCTGGGTGTTCGCCGACATCACCGGGCGCAAGCTGGCCGAGGAAAAGCTGCGCCTGTCCGCCACGGTGCTCGAACACATCGCCGACGGCGTCATGGTGCTCGACGTCTACGGCAGGATCGTCGCCACCAACCCGGCCTTTACCCAGATCACCGGCTACACCGAGCGCGAAGCCCTGGGCGGCCATTCGAGCCTGACACGCAGCACGTCCCCGATGCGGCACGACGACGCGTTCTACCAGCAGTTGTGGAGCGACCTGGCCGAAACCGGTTTCTGGCGCGGCGAGATCTGGGACACGCGCAAGAACGGCGAGGTCTATCTGGAATGGCTCACCGTCTCGGCCGTGCGCGACGACCTTGACACCGTCACGCACTACGTCTGCGTGTTCAGCGACATCACCGAGGTCAAGGCATCGCAGGACAAGCTCGACCACCTGGCGCACCACGACGCCCTGACCGGGCTGCCCAACCGCCTGCTGTTCCATGACCGGCTGCAGCACGCCATGGTCCGCGCCGCGCGCGCGGGCGAACAACTGGCGGTGCTGTTCATCGACCTGGACCGCTTCAAGAATGTCAACGACACGCTCGGCCACCATGTCGGCGACGAGCTGCTCAAGCAGGCGGCGGGCGCGCTCGCGAAGTGCCTGCGCGAGGGCGACACCCTGGCGCGCCTGGGCGGCGACGAATTCATCGTGCTGCTGGAAGACGTGGGCGGCGCCTTCGGCGCGGGCCACGTGGCCGAGAAGCTCATGACGCTGTTCGAGCAGCCGTTTACCGTGTCCGGCCATGAGCTGTTCGTCACGGCCAGCGTCGGCATCGCCCTGTTCCCGCAGGATGGCGCCGACCTGAACATGTTGGTGCGCAACGCCGACGTGGCGATGTACCAGGCCAAGGCGCGCGGCCGCAACGGCTACCGGTTCTATGCGCCGTCGATGAGCGCCGAGGGCCTCGACCGGCTGCGCCTGGAGGCCATGCTGCGCCGTGCGATCGAGAAGCAGGAGGTCTTTCTCCATTATCAGCCGCAGGTCGACATCGACAGCGGCCGCCTGGTGGGCGTGGAAGCGCTGGTGCGCTGGCACAACCCGGAGCTCGGCCTGGTGCCGCCGGCCCGCTTCGTCCCGGTGGCCGAGGACATGGGTTTCATCGGCCAGCTGGGGCAGTGGGTGCTGGCCCAGGCCTGCCGCCAGATGGTATGCTGGGACGAGGCCGGCCTGCACGTGCCGAAGATGGCGGTGAACCTGTCCGTGCGCCAGTTCGAGCGCGGCAGCATCGCGCCGCTGGTGGCCGGGGCGCTGCGCGAAGCGGGCCTCGACGCCGGCCGCCTGCAGCTGGAGGTCACCGAGTCGGTCATCATGAACACCGGCGACGCGCTGGAGTACATCAACGACCTGCGCGCGATCGGCGTCGGCCTGGCGATCGACGATTTCGGCACCGGATATTCCTCGCTGGCCTACCTGAAGCAGCTGCCGGTGCAAACCCTGAAGATCGACCGCAGCTTCATCAAGGACATTCCGGCGGACGCGGACGACGAGGCGATCGCGGTGGCGATCATCCAGCTCGGCAAGAGCCTCGACCTGTCGGTGATCGCGGAAGGCGTGGAATGCGCGGAGCAGGCGGCCTTCCTGCTGCGCCACGGCTGCAGGCACGCGCAGGGCTACCTGTACGGCCGGCCGGCGGCGCCGGGCGAGATCCTGGCGCGCTGGGGAAAACCACAAGGACAAGGGAACGATGACGCGATTGGTGCAGGCGAACCGGACTGAGCCTGGCGAAGCGGAGCCGGCGGACCGCCGCGGCGGGAGCGGCAGGCGCGCCCGGCCCGGCCTCCGCGGCCGTCGCGGCTTCCTGCTGGGCGGACTGCTGGCCGGGGGCGCGCTGCTGGTCGGCTGGGGCATCCAGCCGCCGCGCCAGCGCCTGCACACGGCTGCTGCGCTGCCGGTGGAAGACGGCGCAGTCGCCCTGAACGGCTGGATCGCCATCGCCCGCGACGGCACGGTGTCGGTGGTGGTGCCGCGCAGCGAGATGGGGCAGGGCGTGCACACCGCGCTGCCCATGCTGGTGGCCGAGGAACTCGGCGTGCCGCTCGGCGCCGTGCGCATCGCGCAGGCGCCGATCGACAAGATCTACGCCAACCTGGCAGTGCTGCGCGACACCCTGCCTTTCCATCCGGACGACGAGGGCCGCATGCGCCAGGGCGCGCAATGGCTGGCGGCCAAGCTCGGGCGCGAGCTGGGCATCATGTTCACCGGCGGCTCCACCAGCGTGAAGGACGCCTGGATGCCAATGCGCGAAGCAGGCGCCGTGGCGCGCGCCATGCTGGTCAAGGCCGCGGCGCAGCAGTGGAAGGTGCCGGCGTCCCGGCTGCGCACCGAGGACGGTTTCGTGCTGCATCCGGACGGCCGCAGCGCCGGCTACGGGGCGCTGGCGCCCGAGGCCGCGCGGGCCGGGCGCGGCATCGGCAGCCTCGATGTGCGCCTGAAGGAGCCGCGCGACTTCCGCCTGATCGGCAAGCCGCTGCCACGCCTGGACAGCCGCGCCAAGGTGAACGGGACGGCGCGCTTCGGCATCGACGCCCGGGTGCCGGGGATGGTGTATGCGGCGGTGAAGATGGCGCCGACGGTCGGCGCCACGCTGGCATCCTTCGATGCGGCCGCCGTCGCATCGATGCCGGGCGTGCTGCGGGTGGTGCCGGTTCCGGGCCGTCCCGCCGACCGCGCCGGCGCCGGCGCCGGCGTGGCGGTGGTGGCAGGCACCTGGTGGCAGGCGCACCGGGCGGCCGGCGCGCTGCCGGTGACCTGGAACGAGGGCGCCTTCGGCCGCCTGTCCAGCGAAGCCGTGTTCGAAGGGCTCGCGCGGGCCTTGGACGAGGACGGCGGCTACGTGTACCACGAGGCGGGCACGCAGGACGCGCCGGGTGCGGCGATGACGATCACCGCCGAATACCGCGCGCCCTACCTGGCCCATGCGGCGATGGAACCGGTGAACTGCACCGCGCAGGTCGACAACGGCAAGGTGCGCCTGTGGGCCTCGACCCAGGTGCCGAGCGTGGCGGTGGACGTGGCCGCGCGCGTCGCCGGCGTGGCGCGCGAGGACGTGGCGATCGAGGTCATGCTGCTCGGCGGCGGCTTCGGGCGCAGGCTGGAAGCCGACATGGTGGCGCAGGCCGTCACCGTGGCGCTGGCACTGGAGGGCAAGCCGGTCCAGCTGGTCTGGACCCGCGAGGACGACACCACGCACGACGTCTACCGGCCCGCGGCGCTGGCGCGTTTTCGCGCCCATCTCGATGCGCAGGGCAACATCCTGGCCTGGGACGGCAAGTCCGCCGGCGGCGCCATCGGCCACCAGTACTTCCCGCGCAACCTCGGCCTGCCGGGCGTGGGGCCGGACAAGACCACGGCCGAAGGCGCATACGACATGCAGTACGCGATCGCCAACCAGCGCATCGCCCACGTGACGGTCGACAGCCCGGTGCCGATCGGCTACTGGCGTTCGGTCGGGCATTCGCACAATGCCTTCTTCAAGGAGAGTTTCATCGACGAGCTGGCGCATGCCGCCCGCCGCGACGCGGTCGATTTCCGGCGCGCGCTGCTGGCGAAGCATCCGCGCGCGCTGGCGGTGCTGGATGCGGCGGTAAGCCGCGCCGGCCAGCCGGAAGAGGGGCGCGCGCACGGCGTGGCGCTGCACCGCTCGTTCGGCAGCACGGTGGCGCAGGTGGCCGAAGTATCGGTGGAAGGTACGCGGATCCGCGTGCACCGCGTGGTCTGCGCGATCGACTGCGGGCTCGTGGTGAACCCGAACATCGTGGCCCAGCAGGTGGAGTCCGGCGTGCTGTTCGGCCTGTCGGCGGCGCTGCATGGCGAAATCACGCTGCGGGACGGGCGCGTGCAGCAGTCGAATTTCGGCGACTACCCGGTGCTGCGCATGAGCGAAGCGCCGGAGGTGGAGACCATCATCCTGCCCAGCAGCGCGCATCCGGAGGGCGTGGGCGAGCCGGCGGTGCCGCCGATCGCGCCGGCGGTGGCCGCGGCCGTGTTCAAACTGACCGGCCGGCGCCTGCGCAGCCTGCCGCTGCGGCTGGCGTAGTTCGCTGCCGTATCGGCTGCGCCGGGTTCAGGCGGCGAGCAGCTCGCGCAGGTTGCAGTCGCGCTGCCAGCCGCGGCGCTCTTCGCTCGACGCGGCCAGGCGCGCCAGTTCCTCCGGGGCCTGGGCGGCCTGGGCCTGTATCAGGCGGTCGGCCACGCCCCCGTCCGGGACCATGGTGCCGAAGAATGCCACCGTATCGCCGCGCTGGACCAGCAAGGTAGGAAAGTTGTCCACGTCGAGGTCGCCCACGACATCGGCCTGGTCTTCGATGTCGATCCAGACGAAGGTCTTGTCGGGGTGGCGCGTGGCCAGTTCCTCGAAGGTGGCGCGGTAGGACGAGCAAGTGCCGCACCAGGCGGCGCACAGGCAGGCGACCGTCAGGGCGTCGCCCGAAATGGCGGACAGGACGGCTTCGCGGTTGGTGGAATCCAGGGTCAGGCTTTGCATGAGGCGAATTCTACCGCGGCTTTGGGCTCCCATGCTCCCTCGACGTTCCCTTGCAGCACGCGCATTCCGTTGTTTATTCCGGGCGCCGCCGTGGCTAGCGTCGGGCCGAGCGGGTAAAATACCGGCATGCCTAACATCCTCGCCATCGAAACCTCGGCCGAGCTCGCGTCCTGCGCGCTGTTGGCCGGGGACCACGTCATTGCCCGCTCCACTGCCGGCGTGCGCACCCATTCGCAATCGATCCTGCCGATGGTGCAGGAGCTGCTGCGCGAAGCCGGGCTGCAGTTGTCGGATTGCGATGCCGTCGCCTTCGGGGCCGGTCCCGGCTCGTTCACCGGCGTGCGCACGGCCTGCGGCGTGGCCCAGGGCCTGGCCTTCGGCGCCGGCCTCTTGGTGCTGCCGCTGGTGACCCTGGCGGCAATGGCCCAGGCCTGCCGCGAGCGCACCGGCGCCACCGAGGTGCTGGCCGTGCTGGACGCGCGCATGGGCGAGGTATACTGGGCGCAGTACCGCTTCATTGGCGATGGCACCGGCGCCGGCGGCTGGACCGAAGTGGCGGCGCCCGCGCTGTGCGCCCCGCAAGCCGTCGCCCCGCTGCCGGCCGAGGGCCTGGCCGCCTGCGGCAACGGATTTGCCGCCTATCCGGAAGCATTCGCCGGCAAGGCCTTCGCGGCCGGCGCGCTGGACGACATCATGCCGCACGCGCGCGAACTGGCGCTGCTGGCCGCTCCGGCCTTCGCCGCCGGCCAGGCGCTGCCGCCGGCCCAGGCCCAGCCCCTGTACCTGCGCAACAAGGTCGCCTATACCAGCGCCGAGCGCCAGGCGATCAACGCGGCGAAGGTGGAGGCGTGAACATGTCCGACACCGCAACCGGGCCGACCTCCGGATTGACATTCGCGCCGATGACCCCGGCCGACGTCGACGAGGTGCATGCGCTCGAATGCAGCGTGTTCCCGCACCCGTGGAGCCGCGCCAATTTCGACGAATCGCTCGCCAGCGGCTACGACGCCTGGACCGTACGCGAGGCAGCCGGGGCCGGGGCGCTGGCCGGCTACTATCTCCTGATGTACGCGGTCGACGAGGCGCACCTGCTGGACGTCGCGGTGGCCGCCGGCCGCCAGCGCCAGGGCCTGGGACGGCACCTGCTCGACCGCATTGGCGCGCGCGCGAAAGAGCAGGGCATGGCCTCGGTGCTGCTCGAAGTGCGGCCGTCGAACGAACGGGCGCTGGCGGTCTACCGCCGCTACGGCTATCGCGAGATCGGCCGCCGCAAGGGCTATTATCCGGCGTACGCCGGGTTGCGCGAGGACGCCATCGTGATGAGGCTGGACCTATGAAGCGCATCAGCGACCGCGACGCGGCCTTCCTGGCCGAAATGGGCATCGGCCCCATGTGGAGCTTGCGGGCCGTGCCGGAAGCCGTACCGGAACCCGTGGCGGCGGATGCGGCGCTGCAAGCCGAGGCCGAACCCGTAGTCGCGTCCCCGGCCGAGCCAGTGAACGCGGCGCCCGCGGCGCAGCCGGCAGCGCCGGCGCCGGCGGCGCAGGTCCGGCCGCTGTCTCCGCCCCCACCACCGCGGCAGGTGGCCGAGGCGCCGGTGCGTCCGGCCTGGACGCCTCCCGCAAGCGACACCAGCGCATGGGGCGAGGAGGCCGTGCCGGCGCTCGACGTCTCCACCCTGGACTGGAACGGATTGCGTCTTGCGGTGGCCAGTTGCAAGCGTTGCAGCGCGTGCAGCGAGGGCCGCAAGCCGGTGTTCGGCGCCGGCGCCCGCCAGGCGCGCTGGCTGGTCGCCGCCGGCACCGCCAGCGCTTTGGATGAAAAGGCGGCCCAGCCGCTGACCGGCGATCCGGGCAAGCTGCTCGACAACATGCTGGCGGCCGTCGGCATGTCGCGCGAAACCGATGTCTACGTGACCAGCCTGGTCAAGTGCCGCCCCGCCAACGCCAGCGGCGGCGACCGTGCCCCCACCCTTGAAGAAGCGCAGGCCTGCCGCCCGTTCCTGGAGCGCGAGCGCGAACTGTGCGGCGCCGGCCTGGTGCTGACCCTGGGCCAGGTGGCCGCCAACGGCCTGCTCGGCAAGCCGCTCGCCGAACCGCTCGCCGGGTCGCGCGGCACCGTGCACCGCTTCGGGCAACTGCCGATGGTGGCGACGTTGCACCCGGGCGAACTGCTGCGCCGCGGCGGCGACAAGGCGCTGGCCTGGGCGGATTTGTGCCGGGCCAGGGCTGCCGACGAGTCCGTAAATGGACACGGCGGCTGAGAGCTACCAGCAGGGATTCCACCGCCGCTGGGGCCACCTGCGGCGCGCCCGGGTGCGGGCGCTGGCCTGGCTGCTCGACGCGCCCGACCTGCTCGACGCGCACGACCCGCTGTGGGCGGGCCGCGTCGCCACCCTCGACCCGGTGACGCCGGAAGTCGCCCAATGGCTGAACCGCCTCGACCACGATCCTTCCCGGCTGGACGCCGCCCTCGGCGCCAGGATCTACACCCGCCTCGGCCTGTACGCCGAGAAGCTCATGGCCTTCTATTTCGCGGAGCACGGCCGCCTGGTGGCGCACGGCCTGCAGATCCGGGCCAGCCGCAACGACACCGTCGGCGAGTTCGACTTCCTGCTCGACGATGGCCCGGATGGGGTCGAGCACATCGAATTCGCCACCAAGTTCTATCTGCTCGACGGGGAGGGCGGGCAACAGCAGGAGTGGGAGCTGAGCGCCCTGGTCGGCCCGAACCTGGCCGACAGCCTGGGCGCCAAGATGCGCAAGGTGTTCGAGCGCCAGCTGAACCTGGGCGAGCATCCGGCGGCGCAGGCCCTGTTGCCCCGGCCGGTGGCCAGGGCACGGGCCCTGGTCAAGGGCTGGCTGTTCTACCCGTCCGGCAGCTGGCCGGACATGCGCGGCATCGCCGCCGGCCATTGCCGGGGCTTCTGGTGTTCGCTGGACGAGATCGACATGCTGGCCGGGGAAGAATTCCTGATCCTGCCGCGCCTGCAGTGGCTGGCGCCGTTTCGCGCCGCCTCGGCGGTCTGGATGCTGAGCCGCGGCCAGCTGCGCGCCGAACTGGAGGCGAACTTCGAGACCTCGTCCACGCCGGTGCTGGTGTCGGTTGTGCGCCACCTGCCGGGGCAGATCGAGGAGGTCGAGCGCGGCTTCATCGTGCCGAACGACTGGCGCGAGCGCGCCGCGGCAAGGCGGATGGTGAAGGCGGTTTCGTAGACGGCAGAGAAGACGCGCCGCAGCGCAGTCGCATGCCTTGAACGCGCGGCCGGCAGAGCCGGCCACGCTATGCTGTGATATGCATCACACGAACTATTTTGCCCTGTGATACGCGTGGCGTATCAGTGCTTGCCTTCGCCGATCAGCGCCAGCGAATCGTGCTCGCGCTGGTTCGCCGCATGGCGGCGCCCGATGAAGAACATGATGCCGGCCACCGACATGCCGAACAGGACGATGATGATGTCCAGGTCCAGGTTCAGCGTGATCATGATCGCGTACATCGCCAGCATGGTCAGGATCGACAGGTTCTCGTTGAAGTTCTGGACCGCGATCGAGTGGCCGGCGCTCATCAATACGTGGCCGCGGTGCTGCAGCAGCGCGTTCATCGGCACCACGAAGAAGCCCGACAGGAAGCCGATCAGGGCCAGCAGCGGGTAGGCCAGGTTGACGGATTTCACGAAGACCATGCTGCACACGACCAGGCCCATGATGATCCCAAGCGGGATCACGGTCAGCGACTTGCGCAGCGGGATCATGCGCGCCGCCAGCGCCGCGCCCAGCGCCACGCCGATGGCGACCACGCCGATCAGGTTGGTCGCTTTGTCCAGCGGCATGTCCAGCGAGCGCTCGGCCCACTTCAGCACGATGAACTGCAGGGTGGCGCCGGCGCCCCAGAACAGGGTGGTCACGGCCAGCGAGATCTGGCCCAGCTTGTCGCGCCACAGGGTGGCCGAGCAGTTGGCGAAATCGGCGATCAGCTTGGCCGGGTTGCGCTCCTGGTGTTCGTAGCGCGCGCCGGTGTCGGGGATGCGCAGGTTGAACAGGGCAGCCAGGATGTACACGCCGACCACGACGGCCATTGCCGCTTCGGCCGCGTTCTCGACGCCCGGCAGGTCCAGGCCCATCAGCCAGTTGGCGCCGCGCTCGCTGACCAGGGCGCCGCCGGCCACGGTGCCGAGGATGATCGACATGACCGTCAGGCCTTCGATCCAGCCGTTGGCGGGAACGAGCTTTTCCGGAGGCAGCAGTTCGGTCAGGATGCCGTACTTGGCGGGCGAATAGACGGCCGCGCCGAAGCCGACGACGGCATAGGCCAGCAGCGGGTGCACGGTCAGGAACATCAGGCCGCAGCCGAAGATCTTGATCAGGTTCGCAATGAACATGACGCGGCCCTTCGGCAGCGAATCGGCGAAGGCACCGACGAAGGCGGCCAGCAGCACGTAGAAGAGCACGAATGACAGCTTCAGCAGGGGTGTCAGCGAAGCCGGGGCGTTCATCGACGTCAGCAGACTGATCGCAACAAACAGGAGCGCATTGTCTGCCAGCGACGAGAAGAACTGCGCCGCCATGATGGTATAAAAACCACGGTTCATTCGAAAAGAGTAAAAACAGGTCCGAGTTGCTTTATACCATGAATGCTCCTTGCGCCGAAAGAAAACAAGCCCTGTCAAAAGCGCGGCCGGGCCTGCTCCGGTAGAATAGACCCTCTCGTCGATCAACCCTTCCCGGGCCGGTTTTCTCCATGCCACGACCGCTTTCCGCCACCATCCACCTCGACTCGATGCAGCACAACCTGGCGCAGGCGCGCAGCTATGCGCCGCTTGCCAAGGTCTGGGCCGTGGTCAAGGCCAACGCCTATGGCCATGGCCTGGAACGCGCCATGCGCGGCTTCGCCCTGGCCGACGGCCTGGCCCTGGTCGAGACCGAAGGCGCATTGTGGCTGCGCGAGAACGGCTGGATCAAGCCGATCCTGCTGCTGGAGGGGATCTTCGACGCATCCGACGTGCCGATGCTGGCCGAGCACAATATCAACAGCACGGTCCACTGCATCGAGCAGATCAAGATGCTGGAATACACCCGGCACTACCGCCCGATCGACGTGCACCTGAAAATGAACACGGGGATGAACCGGCTGGGCTTCCGCCCGGACGAATACGCGGCGGCCTACCAGCGCCTGCGCGCCATCCCGGACGTGCGCAACATCACCCACATGACGCACTTCGCCAATGCCGACGAGCTGGAGCACCCGCGCCTGACGATCGCCGAGCAGGTGCGGCGCTTCCAGTTCGGCGCGGGCGGCCTGCCCGGCGAGCGCAGCCTGTCGAATTCGGGGGGCGTGCTGCACCAGGCCGACCTGGGCGATGCGTTGTCCAACGACTGGGTCCGCCCCGGCATCATGCTGTATGGCGGCACCCCGGGCGGGCGCAGCGCGCTGGATTATGGCCTGCGCCCGACCATGACCCTGCGCTCGGAGGTCATCGGCATCCAGCACATCGACGCCGGCGACACGGTCGGCTACGGCAGCCGCTTCGAGGCGAGCGGCCCGATGACGGTCGGCGTGGTGGCCTGCGGCTATGCCGACGGCTACCCGCGCCACGCGCCGCACGGCACGCCCGTGATCGTGGACGGCGTGCGCACCACGCTTGTGGGCCGGGTCTCGATGGACATGATGACCGTCGACCTGACGCCGGTCGCCAACGCCCGCGTCGGCAGCAAGGTGACGCTCTGGGGCGACGGATTGCCGATCGACGAGGTGGCCTCCAGCGCCGGCACGATCGGCTATGAACTGATGTGCGCACTCGCCGGGCGGGTGCGCGTACTTGAAGGAAGAATGGGAACCGATGGCTAAGACCCGAACCGCATATACCTGCAGCGAATGCGGCGCAAGCGCCAGCCGCTGGACCGGGCAGTGCCCGGATTGCAAGGCGTGGAACACGATGGTCGAGACCGTGGTCGAGCCGCAAGGCGTGAACCGCATGTCGCAGACCGCGCACAAGGCCCTGGCGCAGACCGCGCCGGTGCTGTCCCTGAAGGACATCGAGGCGCTCGACGTGCCGCGCTTCGGCACCGGCATCGAGGAATTCGACCGCGTGCTGGGCGGCGGCCTGGTGGCCGGCGGCGTGGTGCTGATCGGCGGCGACCCCGGCATCGGCAAGTCGACCCTGCTGCTGCAGGCACTGGCCAACCTGGCCACCACCCGCAACACGCTGTATGTGAGCGGCGAGGAATCCGGCGCCCAGATCGCGCTGCGCGCGCGCCGGCTGTCGGTCGATTCGGCCGAACTCAAGCTGCAGGCCGAAATCCAGCTCGAGAAGATCCTCGGCACGCTCGCCGACCTCAAGCCCGAAGTGGCGGTGATCGACTCGATCCAGACCCTGTACTCGGACGCGCTCACCTCGGCGCCGGGCTCGGTGGCCCAGGTGCGCGAATGCGCTGCCCAGCTCACCCGCGTGGCCAAGCAGACCGGGGTGACCATCATCCTGGTCGGCCACGTGACGAAGGAGGGCGCGCTGGCCGGCCCGCGCGTGCTCGAGCACATCGTCGACACCGTACTCTATTTTGAAGGCGACACGCAAAGCAGCTTCCGCCTGGTGCGCGCGATCAAGAACCGCTTCGGCGCCGTCAACGAGCTGGGCGTGTTCGCCATGACCGAGAAGGGCCTGAAGGGCGTGTCGAACCCGTCGGCCCTGTTCCTGTCGCAGCACGACAGCCAGGTGCCGGGCTCCTGCGTGATGGTGACCCAGGAGGGCACGCGCCCGCTGCTGGTCGAGATCCAGGCCCTGGTCGACGCCAGCCACCTGCCCAATGCGCGCCGCCTGTCGGTGGGGTTGGAACAGAATCGCCTGGCGATGCTGCTGGCGGTGCTGCACCGCCACGCCGGCATTGCCGCCTTCGACCAGGACGTGTTCATCAACGCGGTGGGTGGCGTCAAGATCACCGAGCCGGCGGCCGACCTGGCGGTGCTGCTGGCCATTAATTCATCGATGCGCAACAAGCCGCTGCCGCGCGGGCTCGTCGTATTTGGCGAAGTCGGCCTGGCCGGCGAAATCCGTCCGGCGCCGCGTGGACAGGAGCGCCTGCGCGAAGCGGCCAAGCTCGGGTTCTCGATCGCCGTGATCCCGAAGGGGAACGCGCCGAAACAGAAGATCGAGGGCATGACCATCGTCGCGGTCGAGCGGATCGACCAGGCGTTTACCAAGCTGCGCGAGTTGGACTGAATTGCCTGCAGGAATCTATATATAATGTCGCCTGCTTATTTTTTACTCGCATTGGTATAACGTGTTTACAGAACAAAGGAAATCCGAACGCAAGGTATTACGGACCCGGGCAAGGATCGCCATGGAAGGCGAAGCGCCGGTACTGGGGCGCACCAGCGACATCGGCGCCAACGGCGTCAGCATTACCGTGCCGGACCCGCTGCTGGTCGGGCAGACCGGCCAGGTCGCCTTCGACCTGCTCATCGACGGCAAACCAGTGCCGGTCGCCGGACGGGCGAAAGCCTTGTATTGCATCTTCAGCAATGGGGAATTCAAGGTCGGTTTCCAGTTCCTGAACCTGGAACTGGCGGCGATGACGGCGATTGCGCGCTATTTGCGCTGACACGTCCGGCGCTGACACGTCCGGCGCCGACATGTCCGGTACCGCCCAGGCGGCCACATATAAGCTATAAGCAAAGCGGCGAGCGCCCCGGGGGCCTCGCCGCTTTTTTCGCTTGATGTCATAACCCGCATAGCGGGCCGGCACTATTCGTGATAGTGGTCGTGCAGGCTTTCCCGGCTGCCGCGAATCTCCTGGTAGATTTCGAACGCGACCAGGCCGGCCAAGCCTGTCAGTACGCTGAATACAAACACACTGAACATAAACGTTAACGCCTTTCAGCATCCCCTCCCTATGAAGAACACGCCTTCAGGTTAGCAGAAGGCGGTGTATTTACAAGGTGGCGGGCGGGTTGGCATGGTTATTTTTGCAACGGCCGAGCTCGCAATCGAGGGCGGAGGCGGAGGCAGGCGCAAACGCGTGCGCCGCCGTTGGAAATTGCGTCAATATACGGTCGCCGCGTTACGCTGGTCCCGTTCGGGCCCACCCGGACCCCGATTATTACATCTGTCATCAACTTGTCATAATCGGCCAGTAGACTTCGCAGCGTCAATGAAACGGGAACCTTCCCGGGCCTCTTCCAAAAGGATCCATCATGCGCATGAAGCATCTGCTCGTCTCCGTCGCCGTCGCCGCCTCGACTGTCGCTGCGACCGCCCAGGCCGCCAACATCACCGGCGCCGGCGCAACTTTCCCGTACCCGATCTACGCGAAATGGGCCGAGATGTACCAGAAAGCCTCGGGCAACGGCCTGAACTACCAGTCGGTCGGCTCGGGCGCCGGCATCAAGCAGATCAAGGCCAAGACCGTCGATTTCGGCGCCTCGGACATGCCGCTGCCGGCCAATGAGCTCAACGCCGCCGGCCTGTTCCAGTTCCCGGCCGTGATGGGCGGCGTGGTGCCGATCATCAACCTGCCGGGCGTGGCCCCGGGCCAGGTACGGCTGTCGGGCGCCCTGATCGCCGATATCTACCTGGGCAAGATCACCAAGTGGAACGCGCCGCAGATCGCCGCGCTGAACCCGGGCGTGAAGCTCCCGGCGGAAGACATCACCGTGGTGCGCCGCGCCGACAGTTCGGGCACCTCCTTCCTCTGGACCGACTTCCTGTCGCAGACCAGCCCGGAATGGAAGCAGAAGATCGGCGCCGGCACCGCGGTGAAGTGGGCCGTGGGCGTGGGCGGCAAGGGCAACGAGGGCGTCGCCGCCAACGTGCAGCGCATCAAGGGCTCGATCGGCTACGTCGAGTGGGCCTACGCCAAGAAGAACCGCATGCAGCATACCCAGGTGCAGAACCGCGAAGGCGTGTTCCTGCAGCCGAGTGACGATGCCTTCAAGGCCGCCGCCGCCGGCGCCAACTGGGCGGGCACCCCGGGCTTCGCCGTGGTGCTGACCAACCAGCCGGGCAAGGCGAGCTGGCCGATCACCGGCGCGTCCTACATCCTGGTCCACAAGACCCAGGCCAACGCCGCCAAGGGCCGGGAAGTGCTGAAGTTCTTCGACTGGGCCTACAAGAACGGCCATGCCGCTGCCGCCGAGCTGGACTACGTGCCGATGCCGGACAACGTCGTCAAGCTGGTGCAGGACGCCTGGCGTGCCAACCTGAAGGACGCCGCGGGTAAGGCGATCTGGTAATTCTCATCCCACGCCAAGGGAGGGCCGGCTTGTCCGGCCGTTCCGTTCGCCAGAAAGATTGACAAAAAAGCTATGAGCGTACAACCATCCGTCGCGCTGCAGGACCTGGCCGATCCGGCAGCGGTCGATGTAGCCCACCAGTCCGATGCCTTGCGCAAGACCATGCGCAACCAGCGTATGCAGGACTTCTTCTTCCACAAGATCACGCTGCTGTTCGCGGCCTCGGTCCTGCTGGTGCTGGTCGGCATCATCGTCTCGCTCGCGATCGGCGCGGCGCCGGCCTTCAAGCAATTCGGCGCCGGTTTCATCTCGCGCGTGGAGTGGGATCCGGTCGGTGACGAGTTCGGCGCCATGATCGCGATCTGGGGCACGCTCGCCACCTCGATCATCGCGCTGGCGGTGGCTTTCCCGATCAGCTTCGGCATCGCCTTGTTCCTGACCGAGATCTGCCCGGCGTGGCTGCGCCGCCCGATGGGCACGGCAGTGGAGCTGCTGGCCGGCGTGCCGTCGATCATCTACGGCATGTGGGGCCTGTTCGTGTTCGCGCCGCTGTTCGCCGACCACGTCCAGCCGCTGCTGAAGAACACCATCGGCCAGCTGCCGGTGATCGGCCAGCTGTTCCAGGGCCCGACCATGGGCATCGGCATCCTGACCGCCGGCCTGATCCTGGCAATCATGATCATTCCCTTCATTGCCTCGGTGATGCGCGACGTGTTCGAGATCGTCCCGACCGTGCTGAAGGAATCCGCATACGGCCTGGGCTGCACCAAGTGGGAAGTGGTGCGCAAGGTGGTGCTGCCGTACACCCGCAACGGCGTCGTTGGCGGCGTCATGCTGGGCCTGGGCCGCGCGCTCGGCGAGACGATGGCGGTGACCTTCGTGATCGGCAATGCGCACGATTTGTCGTGGTCGCTGTTCTCGGCCGGTAACTCGATTTCCTCGACCCTGGCCAACGAATTCGCCGAAGCCGCCACGCCGCTGCACTCGTCCTCGCTGTTCGCGCTGGCCCTGATCCTGTTCGCCATCACCTTCATCGTGCTGTCGGCAGCAAAACTGATGCTGGTCGGGATGGCCCGCAACGAAGGTACCAAATAATGAATACGATCGCGAAAAACCCCGTCTACCGCAAGCGCCTGCTGGCGCACCGTGTCGGCATCTTCCTGTCCGTGATTGCCATGGGCATCGGACTGGCCTTCCTGGCGTGGATCCTGGCGACCCTGCTGATCAACGGCCTCGGCGCCTTGTCGGGCAGCATGTTCACGGCCGATACCCCGGCCCCGGGCAGCGAAGGCGGCGGCCTGCGCAACGCCATCGTCGGCAGCCTGCTGATGGTCGGCCTGTCGACCCTGGTCAGCACCCCGATCGGCATCCTGGCCGGCATCTACCTGGCCGAATACGGCGAGAACAACCGGTTTGCCCAGGTGACGCGTTTCGTCACCGACATCATGCTGTCGGCCCCGTCGATCGTGATCGGCCTGTTCGTGTACGCGATCTACGTCGCCAACGTGCAGCACTTCTCGGGCTACGCCGGCAGCATCGCGCTTTCGCTGATTGCGATCCCGGTCGTGGTGCGCACCACCGACAACATGCTGCGCCTGGTGCCCAGCAGCCTGCTCGAAGCGGCCTACGCGCTGGGGGCGCCGCACTGGAAAGTGGCGATGACGGTGCGCCTGCGCGCCGTGAAGGCCGGCGTCGTCACCGGCGTGCTGCTGGCCGTGGCCCGCATTTCCGGCGAAACCGCGCCGCTGCTGTTCACCGCGCTGAACAACCAGTTCTACAGCAACGACATGAACGCGCCGATGGCCAACCTGCCGGTGGTGATCTTCCAGTTCGCCATGAGCCCGTACGACGACTGGCGCTCGCTGGCCTGGGGCGGCGCGCTGCTGGTGACCTTTACCGTGCTGCTGCTGAACATCCTGTCGCGGACCCTGTTCAGCCAGAAGACTCCGCGTTAATTGACCTTGATGACTGTGATGAACCAATCCATGACCAATCCGACCCCGAACGCTGCCAAGAGCAAGACGATCGAGATCTCCGGCCTGAACTTCTTCTACGGTAAAACGCAGAGCCTGAAAAACGTGTCGCTCGACATCCACGACAAGCAGGTGACGGCCTTCATCGGCCCGTCGGGCTGCGGCAAGTCGACTCTGCTGCGCACCCTGAACCGCATGTATGACCTGTACCCCGGCCAGCGCGCCGAAGGCTCGATCATGTACCGCGGCCGCAACATCCTGGAGCCGGGCGTGGACGTCAACATGCTGCGCGCCAAGGTCGGCATGGTGTTCCAGAAGCCGACCCCGTTCCCGATGTCGATCTACGACAACATCGCCTTCGGCGTGCGCCTGTACGAGAACCTGTCCAAGGGCGAGATGGACGAGCGCGTGGAGTGGGCGCTCAAGAAGGCGGCCCTGTGGGAGGAAGCCAAGGACAAGCTGAACAAGAGCGGCCTGTCGCTGTCGGGCGGCCAGCAGCAGCGCCTGTGCATCGCACGCGGCGTGGCGGTGAAGCCGGACGTCCTGCTGCTGGACGAGCCGACCTCGGCGCTGGACCCGATCTCGACCGCGAAGATCGAGGAACTGATCAGCGAGCTGAAGCAGGACTACACGATCACCATCGTGACCCACAACATGCAGCAGGCTGCGCGTTGTTCCGATTACACCGCCTACATGTACCTTGGCGAACTCGTCGAATTCGGCGAGACCGACCAGATCTTCATGAACCCGGCCCGTAAAGAGACCCAGGATTACATCACGGGTCGTTTCGGTTAAATCCACAAGACTAACAGGGGCTCGCACAAGCGTCGCGCGAGACCCGCCACAGGAGAGCATTGATATGACGGGCGAGCATTCATCCAAGCAGTATGACCAGGAGCTGGAAGCGATTCGTTCCAAGGTCCTGCTGATGGGCGGCATGGTGGAAACCGCGTTCGACGAAGCGCTGGAGTGCTTCCGCGTGGGCGACGCGGCGCGCGCCGACCGCGTGATCGCAGAGGACCAGGCCGTCAACCAGCTCGAAGTGCAGCTCGACGACGCCTGCAGCCACCTGATCGTGCGCCGCCAGCCGACCGCCAACGACCTGCGCACCGTGATGGCCACCATCAAGGTCATCACCGACCTCGAGCGCATCGGCGACGAGGCCTCGAAGATCGCGCGCACCGCGAAGAACCTGCACGAGCGCGGCGGCATGAGCTTCGCCCACTACGACATGGTGCGCACCATCGCCAAGGGCACCTCGGAGCTGCTGCACGATTCGCTGGACGCGTTTGCGCGCCTGGACGGCAAGCAGGCGCTCGAGCTGATCGCGGCCGACGAAGTGATCGACCACGAGTTCCGCACCATCCTGCGCAACCTGATCACCTTCATGATGGAAGACCCGCGCACGATCTCGTCGGCGCTGGACACGCTGTGGGTGGCCAAGGCCATCGAGCGCATCGGCGACCATGCCAAGAACATCGCCGAATACGTGATCTATGTGGTCGAGGGTCGCGACATCCGCCACAGCAAGCCGGTGGCGCTCGACCAGCCGGTGGCGTGACGATGGCGGACAACACGAGCATCCTGGTGGTCGAAGACGAACCTGCCATCGTCGAGCTGGTGAAGTACTCGCTGCGCGAGGCCGGCTGGGACATCCGCATCGCGGACACCACGGCCGGCGCCTGGGACAGCATCAGCCACGGCAAGCCCGACCTGGTGCTGCTGGACTGGATGCTGCCCGACCAGAGCGGCCTGCGCCTGCTGTCGCGCCTGCGCGGCGACCGCGACTTCCAGGACATTCCGGTCATCATGCTGACCGCCAAAAGCATGGAAGAAGACAAGATCGCGGGCCTGAACACGGGCGCGGATGACTACGTCACCAAGCCGTTCTCGCCGCGCGAGCTGCTGGCCAGGAGCCGCGCGCTCTTGCGCCGCAAGAGCCCGCACCTGGCCGAGGCGCCGCTGCGCGCCGGCAGCGTGGTGCTCGACCCGAACAGCTGCACCGTCACGGTCGAGAACCAGCAGATCGACATCGGCAATGCCGAGTACAAGCTGCTCAAGTTCCTGATGGCGCACCGCGAGCGCGTGTTCTCGCGCGCCCAGCTGCTCGACAAGGTGTGGGGCGACCATGCCGTGATCGAGGAGCGCACGGTGGACGTGCACGTGCTGCGGCTGCGCAAGGCGCTCAAGAGCGCCGATGGCCTGATCCGCACGGTGCGCAGCGTCGGCTACATGCTCTCCGAGAAGTAACGTGCGGTCCGTGAGTCCGAAGGTACTGTTCTGGGTGCCGGCCATCCTGCGCCTGTGCCTGATGTTCGTGGCCGCCGGCGTCGTCTGGTGGATGTCGGGGCTGGTCGAGGCGCTGGTATTCGCCCTGGTGGCGATGGTCATCGCCTTGTTCGTCCAGCTGCGCTACCTGCACGAGCTGGGCGAATGGCTGAACGACCCGCACTCCAGCCGCCTGCCGGACGGGTGGGGCGCCTGGACCGACGTGTTCGCGCGCCTGTACCGCCTGCGGCGCGAGGACGAGCGCCACCAGGCCGAGATGGCCGAGTGGCTGGCGCGATTCCGCCAGGCGATGCAGATGCTGCCGGAAGGCGTGGCGATCATGGACGACGTGCTGTTCCTCGAGTGGTGCAACGAGGCGGCCGAGCGCCACCTGGGCCTGACCATGGCGCGCGACAAGGGACTGCGCGTGACCAACCTGGTGCGCCACCCGGAATTCATCGACTACGTGATCCTGGGCCGCTACGAGCAGCCGCTGACGCTGTCCTTCCGCGGCCGCAAGCTCGAATGCCGGATCATCCCGTTCGAGAACCGGCGCCAGATCCTGGTCACGCACGACGCCACCGACACCGAGCGCATCGAAGCGATGCGGCGCGACTTCATCGCCAACGCCTCGCACGAACTGCGCACGCCACTGACGGTGATCGTCGGCTTCCTCGAGATCGCGATGTCGGACCCGGGCCTGGACGTGGCCACGCGCACGGCGCACCTGACGCTCATGACCGAGCAGGCGCAGCGGATGCAGCGCCTGATCGGCGACATGCTGACGCTCTCGCGCCTGGAGTCGGACGAGTTCCCGTTCAAGCGCGAGCAGGTGGACGTGAAGGCGATGGTGGAATCGGTGGCCGCGGAAACGCGGGCGCTCTCCGGCGGGCGGCACCAGATCGAGGTCAAGGTCGACGGCCCGGACGTGATGGGCAGCCTGGAAGAGCTGCGCAGCGCCTTCGCCAACCTGGCCTCGAACGCGGTGCGCTATTCGCCGGACGGCGGCACCATACGCCTGCAGTGGACGCGTGGACCGGACGACCTGCGCTTCTCGGTGACGGATTGCGGCATCGGTATCGAACCGATCCATATCCCGCGCCTGACCGAACGCTTCTATCGCGTGGACAAGAGCCGCTCGCGCGAGACGCAGGGAACGGGGCTGGGGCTGGCGATTGTCAAGCATGTCCTGATCCGTCATGGCGGTCGCCTCACGATCCATTCGGTGCCGGGGCAGGGCAGTACGTTCACGGCATCGTTGCCGAATACCTCGCTGCCGGGCTAGCCCGGCCAGTGCGTGACGAGGTACCAGGTCGCGGCAATCGCGCCCGCGAGACTGAGCGCCAGGCGCCGGTTCGCCTCCCGTCCGGCATTGGCGTGGCCGGGGGCCGACACTCGACCGCAGGCCGCCGTGTTCAAGCGGCCGAGCTCGGCGAACGCCTCCTCGATGATGCGGTCGTTGTCCGACGGTTCTTGCTCGAAGGTGTGCAGATCGTCGAGTTCGTCGTAGGTGAGCAGGCCCTGCCTGACCATCCAGGCGAGTTGCAGCGCGGGGTTGGGTTCTTGCGCAATGTCGGTCCAGCGTGGATGCGCCAGCACTGCCGCGCGCTGTCCGGCCGCGATCATCGCCAGGCCCCTGGGGAGCAGATCCACAGTATCGTCCAGCGCCGCGCAAGTGCCCGTCATGCTTGTCTCCCAATGATCATATCGACGAGCAATGCTAGCGGTGAATCTTTCGGCTCGGTAAGCGTTTGCGCAAGCGATCCGGCGGGGACGGCGGAGGATGGCGCGAATGATCAAGCTTTGCCGGACCGGTCGATGCCGGCCTTGACAATGAATCGTCCCGATTGAGTTGCCGTGCACGGCCGTAGGCCGGGCCGAAGAGCCGGCGTGCTGATGCCGGGCTGAACGCGGTACAATCGTGCCTCGTTCTTACTTGCACTTCTTATGTTCTCTCGCCGTAGCTCCCTGATTGCCTGCGCCGCGCTGCTTCTCACCGCCTGCGGCAGCACCCCGACCCCGCCGCCCGCCAACCCGGTCGCCCAGCAGGCGACGCCACCGGCGCCGCCGCGCAAGGTCCGCATCGGCCTTGCCCTCGGCGGCGGTGCGGCGCGCGGCTTCGCCCACATCGGCGTCATCAAGGCGCTGGAAGCCCAGGGCATCGTGCCCGAGATCGTGGTCGGCACCAGTGCCGGCTCGGTGGTCGGCTCGCTCTACGCCTCGGGCATGAACGGTTTCACGCTGCAGAAGACGGCGCTGGCCATGGACGAGGCGACGATTTCCGACTGGGCGCTGCCGCTGTTCGGCAAGTCCACCGGCGTGCTCAAGGGCGAGGCGCTGCAGAACTACGTCAACAAGGCGGTGGGCAACGTGCCGATAGAGCGCCTGAAGATCCGCTTCGGCGCCGTGGCCACCGACCTCAGGACCGGCCAGCCGATCCTCTTCAACAAGGGCAATACCGGCATGGCCGTGCGCGCGTCCTCGGCCGTGCCGAGCGTGTTCCAGCCGGTGAAGATCGGCGCCAACACCTATGTCGACGGCGGCCTGGTGGCCCCGGTACCGGTCAAGTTCACCAAGGACATGGGCGCGGATTTCATCATCGCGGTGAACATCTCGAGCGCGACGGAAGGCGCGGCAACGGCCAGTTCGCTTGACGTCCTGATGCAGACCTTTAGCATCATGGGCCAGCGCCTCAACCACTTCGAGCTGAAGGAAGCCGATGTCGTCATCACGCCGGTGCTCGGCAACATGGGCAGCGCCGACTTCAACAACCGTAATCTGGCGATCCTGGCCGGCGAGCAGGCCGCCGCGGCTTTGATGCCGCA
This sequence comes from Massilia consociata, assembly GCF_042432755.1. Taxonomy (NCBI): domain Bacteria; kingdom Pseudomonadati; phylum Pseudomonadota; class Betaproteobacteria; order Burkholderiales; family Oxalobacteraceae; genus Massilia; species Massilia consociata. The sequence goes on along the minus strand of NZ_JBHLWP010000011.1, from coordinate 57,283 downwards.
GATCAAGGCCAAGCTCAAGGCCAAGCAACAACCCCAATAACAGGACTCCACATGCAAACCAAGCCTTACCTCACCCTCGACGACGTCAAGAAGATCGCCGCCGGCGCCGAAGCCGAAGCGCTGAAGAACAACTGGGCCGTGTCCTTCGCCATCGTCGACGACGGCGGCCACCTGCTGTGGTTCCAGCGCCTCGACGGTGCTGCCGCTACTTCGGCCTACATCGCACCGGCCAAGGCCAAGACCGCCGCCCTCGGCCGCCGCGAATCGAAGATCTACGAGGACGTGATCAACAATGGCCGCGTGTCCTTCCTGTCGGCGCCGGAGCTCGAAGGCATGCTCGAAGGCGGCGTGCCGGTCATCGTGGACGGTCACGTGATCGGCGCCGTCGGTGTCTCGGGCGTGAAGTCGAACGAGGACGCGCAGGTTGCCAAGGCGGGCATCGCGGCCCTGGTCAACGCGTAAGCAAGGGCTGGGCTGTCACCGGCTTGTCATGAAGAGGCGTCTGCGAGCGCCTTTCTTTTATTTCGCAAAAGCAGCAAAACAAGTGTTTGCGCGCCGAATTCCCGCACGTTTGGGCAAAATCAGCGCCACTTTTGTAGAATTGCTGCATTGCCGAATAGGGCCGTTCCGCGTTATAATTCGGAAGTTTAACCATTCACACATCAGCCGTAGCGACTACCCACCATCCCTCATTCAACTTGATATCCAGCTACCGGCATATTTCGTCCGCCCGGGTCTGTTGGATGTCGGTCTGACGTGGCGCAGCTACGGTAACTTTATTGGGAGTTACCCTTGCCGCCATTTTTTTCTGGCCCAACCGTCCCGGCCATCCTGGCCCTCGCTGACGGAACGATTTTCAAAGGTATTTCCATTGGTGCCGTCGGCCACACGACCGGCGAAGTGGTGTTCAACACCGCGATTACCGGCTACCAGGAAATCCTCACCGACCCCAGCTACTCGCGTCAGATCGTTACCCTGACGTACCCGCACATCGGCAACTACGGCGTCAACCCTGCCGACGTCGAGGCCGCCAAGGTCCACGCCGCCGGCCTGATCATCCGTGACCTGCCGCTGCTGGCATCGAATTTCCGTTCCACCCAGTCGCTGTCGGACTACCTGAAGCAAGAAAATGTGGTGGCCATCGCCGGCATCGACACCCGCAAGCTGACCCGCATCCTGCGCGAGAAGGGCGCGCAGGGCGGCGCCATCCTCACCGGTACCCAGGGCAAGGAGCCTCTCGAGGCGCAGGCGCTAGAACTGGCGCGCTCGTTCCCGGGCCTGTCGGGCATGGACCTGGCCAAGGTCGTGTCCGTGAAAGAGCCGTACGTGTTCACCGAGACCGAGTGGAAGCTCGGCGAAGGCTTCGGCAAGCAGGAAAACCCGCAATACCACGTGGTCGCCTTTGACTACGGCGTCAAGCGCAACATCCTGCGCATGCTCGCCGAGCGCGGCTGCAAGGTGACCGTGCTGCCGGCGGAATCGACTGCCGCCGACGCGTTGGCGCTCAACCCGGACGGCATCTTCCTGGCCAATGGCCCGGGCGACCCGGAACCGTGCGATTACGCCATCAAAGCCAGCCAGGAACTGATCGAAAAGGGTATCCCGACCTTCGGCATCTGCCTCGGCCACCAGATCATGGCGCTGGCTTCCGGCGCCAGGACGATGAAGATGAAGTTCGGCCACCACGGCGCCAACCACCCGGTGCAGGACCTCGACTCGAAGAAGGTCCTGATCACCTCGCAGAACCACGGTTTTGCAGTCGATCCGGAAACGCTCCCGGCCAACTGCCGCGTGACCCACGTGTCGCTGTTCGACGGCTCGCTGCAGGGCTTCGAGCGTACCGACAAGCCGGCGTTCTGCTTCCAGGGCCACCCGGAAGCCTCGCCCGGCCCGACCGACGTCGCCTACCTGTTCGACCGCTTCATCGACCTGATGGGAGCGAAAGCCGGAAACGCAGTTGCAGAAAAAGTAAAAGCAGGGGAAAAAGACAATGCCTAAGCGTAGTGATATCAAAAGCATCCTGATCATCGGGGCGGGCCCGATCGTCATCGGCCAGGCGGTCGAATTCGATTACTCGGGCGCCCAGGCCTGCAAGGCCCTGCGTGAAGAAGGCTACAAGGTCATCCTGGTCAACTCGAATCCGGCGACCATCATGACCGACCCGGAAACGGCCGACGTCACCTACATCGAGCCGATCACCTGGAAGGTTGTCGAGCGCATCATCGAGAAGGAGCGCCCGGACGCGATCCTGCCGACCATGGGCGGCCAGACCGCGCTGAACTGCGCGCTCGACCTGCACCACAACGGCGTGCTGGAAAAGTACAAGGTCGAGCTGATCGGCGCGACCCCGGAAGCGATCGACAAGGCCGAGGACCGCGCCAAGTTCAAGGACGCGATGACCAAGATCGGCCTGGGTTCGGCGCGCTCGGGCATCGCCCACTCGATGGAAGAGGCATGGGGCGTGCAGCGCGAGCTGGGCTTCCCGACCATCATCCGTCCGTCGTTCACGATGGGCGGCAGCGGCGGCGGCATCGCCTACAACGAGGAAGAGTTCGAGCAGATCTGCAAGCGCGGCCTGGAAGCCTCGCCAACGTCGGAACTGCTGATCGAAGAGTCGCTGCTCGGCTGGAAAGAGTACGAGATGGAAGTCGTCCGCGACAAGAAGGACAACTGCATCATCATCTGCTCGATCGAAAACCTGGATCCGATGGGCGTCCACACGGGCGACTCGATCACCGTCGCGCCAGCGCAGACGCTGACCGACAAGGAATACCAGATCATGCGCAACGCGTCGATCAACGTGCTGCGCGAGATCGGCGTCGACACCGGCGGCTCGAACGTGCAGTTCGCGATCAACCCGAAGGACGGCCGCATGATCGTCATCGAAATGAACCCGCGCGTGTCGCGTTCCTCGGCGCTGGCATCGAAGGCGACCGGCTTCCCGATCGCCAAGGTCGCGGCCAAGCTGGCCGTGGGCTTCACGCTGGATGAACTGCGCAACGAGATCACCGGCGGCGCGACCCCGGCGTCCTTCGAACCCTCGATCGACTACGTCGTCACCAAGATCCCGCGCTTCACCTTCGAGAAGTTCCCGACCGCGGACAAGCACCTGACCACCCAGATGAAATCGGTGGGCGAGGTGATGGCGATGGGCCGCACCTTCCAGGAATCCTTCCAGAAGGCGCTGCGCGGCCTGGAAGTGGGCGTGGACGGCCTGAACGAGAAGACCCGCGACCGCGAGAAGATCGAAGAGGAGCTCGGCGAGCCGGGCCCGGAGCGCATCTGGTACGTGGGCGACGCATTCGCCCAGGGCTTCACCCTGGAAGAGGTGCACAACCTGACCAAGATCGATCCGTGGTTCCTGGTGCAGATCAAGGAGATCGTCGACATCGAGCTGTGGCTGGATCACCAGAAGCTGGAAAGCCTGGACAAGCCGCTGCTCTACAAACTGAAGCAGAAGGGTTTCTCGGACCGCCGCCTGGCCTTCCTGATGCAGACCACGCCGCAAGCCGTGCGCGCCCGTCGCCACGAGCTGGGCATCCGCCCGGTGTACAAGCGCGTCGACACCTGCGCCGCCGAGTTCGCGACCAACACCGCCTACATGTACTCGACCTATGACGAGGAGTGCGAGTCCAACCCGACCGACAAGAAGAAGATCATGGTGCTGGGCGGCGGCCCGAACCGCATCGGCCAGGGCATCGAGTTCGACTACTGCTGCGTGCACGCGGCCCTCGCCATGCGCGACGACGGCTACGAGACCATCATGGTCAACTGCAACCCGGAGACCGTGTCGACCGACTACGATACCTCGGACCGCCTGTACTTCGAGTCGCTGACGCTGGAAGATGTGCTCGAGATCGTGGACCTGGAAAAGCCGGAAGGCGTGATCGTGCAGTACGGCGGCCAGACCCCGCTGAAACTCGCGCTCGACCTCGAAGCGAACGGCGTGCCGATCGTCGGCACCTCGCCGGACATGATCGACGCGGCCGAAGACCGCGAGCGCTTCCAGCAGCTGCTGCAGAAGCTCGGCCTGCGCCAGCCGCCGAACCGCACCGCGCGCACCGAAGCCGACGCGCTGGCGCTGGCCGACGAGATCGGCTACCCGCTGGTGGTGCGCCCGTCCTACGTGCTGGGCGGCCGCGCGATGGAGATCGTCCATGAGCAGCGCGACCTGGAGCGCTACATGCGCGAAGCGGTCAAGGTGTCGAACGATTCGCCGGTGCTGCTGGACCGCTTCCTGAACGACGCCATCGAAGTCGACGTCGACTGCATCTCGGACGGCGAAGCCACCTTCATCGGCGGCGTGATGGAGCACATCGAACAGGCCGGCGTGCACTCGGGCGACTCGGCCTGCTCGCTGCCGCCGTACTCGCTGTCCCAGGAAACCATCGCCGAACTGAAGCACCAGACCTCGCTGATGGCCAAGGCCCTGAACGTGGTCGGCCTGATGAACGTGCAGTTCGCCATTCAACAAACGGAAGTCGACGGCAAGACCGTGGACACCGTGTTCGTGCTGGAAGTGAACCCGCGCGCATCGCGTACCGTGCCGTTCGTGTCGAAGGCGACCGGCCTGCAGCTGGCCAAGATCGCGGCGCGCTGCATGGTCGGCCAGACCCTGGCGCAACAGGGCATCACGAAGGAAGTGACGCCGCCGTTCTACAGCGTCAAGGAAGTCGTGTTCCCGTTCGTGAAGTTCCCGGGCGTCGACACCATCCTGGGGCCGGAAATGAAATCGACCGGCGAAGTCATGGGCGTGGGAGAGACCTTCGGCGAAGCTTTCGTCAAGTCGCAGCTGGCGGCCGGCATCAACCTGCCGACCAAGGGCACGGTATTCCTGTCGGTGAAGGGCACGGACAAGCCGCGTGCCGTCGCCGTGGCGCGCGAGCTGGTGGCACTGGGCTTCTCGCTGGTGGCGACCAAGGGCACTGCCGCCGTCATCGAAGCGGCCGGCATCCCGGTGCGCCCGGTGAACAAGGTGATGGAAGGCCGTCCGCACGTGGTCGACATGATCAAGAACCGCGAGATCGTCATGGTGGTCAACACCGTGGAGGAGAAGCGTTCGGCGATCAACGACTCGCGTACGATCCGTACTTCGGCACTGCAGTCGCGCGTGGTGACCTACACGACCATCGCCGGCGCGGAAGCCGCGATCGAGGGCATGCGCCACCTGGACGAGCTGCGCGTCTATGATTTACAAGGTCTCCATAAAACCTTAAACTAAGCATCAGTGTAAGAACTGAGTAGTACCTGAACCACAGAGCTCGCGCGGCTTGCGCCGCGCGCCTCTGTGGTTTTCACTTGGTACGTCCAATCACGAAACAAGTAGACAGACATGAACACTACCGTACCACTGACCAAATACGGCGCCGAACTCCTGAAGGAAGAGCTGCACCAGCTCAAGACCAAGGAGCGCCGTAGCGTGATCGACGCGATCGCCGAAGCGCGTTCGCACGGCGATCTGTCCGAAAATGCCGAATACGATGCTGCAAAGGAGCGCCAGGCGTTCATCGAAGGCCGCATCGCGGAACTCGAGGGCAAGCTGAGCGCCGCACAGATCATCGATCCGGCCACGCTGGATGCGGAAGGCCGCGTCGTCTTCGCCTCCACCGTCGACCTGGAAGACCTGGAGTCCGGCCAGAAGGTCAGCTACCAGATCGTCGGCATCGACGAGGCCGACCTGAAGCTGAACAAGGTGTCGGTGACCTCGCCGATCGCCCGCGCCCTGATCGGCAAGTACGCCGGCGACGTGGTTGAAGTGCAGGCCCCGTCCGGCCCGCGCGAATACGAAATCCTCGAAGTCCGCTACGTCTGATGACCCAGGCCCGCCCAGGCGTCCTGCCGGCTGCCGGCGCCCGGTTGGCGGGGGCGCGGCTGCTGGTCGCGACCCTGTGGGCGGGTGCCTTGTGGGCCCTGGGCTACATCGCCGCGCCGGCGGTGTTCGCGGCGGTGCCGAGCACGGTGGCGGGAGATGTCGTGGCGCAGCTGTTGACGCGCCTCGGGTGGGTGTCGATCGCCTGCGCGGCCGTCATGCTGGCGCTGCTGCGCTTCTCGCCCGATCTCGACGCGGGGCGCAAGCGTTTCCTGGTCCTGCTGGTGCTGGCGATGCTGGCGTGTGCGCTGGTGATGTTCGTCGGCCTGCAGCCGGCCATGGCGCAGATGCGCGAGCTGGCGGGGCCCGCCGGAGTGAGGGCGTCGCCGTACTGGACCCAGTTCGCCGTCATGCATGGGGTGTCGCAGCTGTTCCACGTGATCGAGAGCGTACTGGCGGCGGTGCTGGTGCTCAAGAGCCGCTGATTACTTTATTCCTACCGCACAGTGTGATCCGCCGCGCCGGCGAAAGGCGGAGCCCGATCGGCCTGGCGAAAAAAACCGGGTCACCCCGGTTTTGCCTTGCGCGGCCTGGATCACTTATTCAGCGCATTCTTCTTGATAGAAGTCTGGCGCGGTTTGGCGCGCTTGATGTTGCCGCCCGCGGTAACACGTTCGTTCCCCTTCAGCAAAACCTTGGTGACGCTCGGCTTCTTGGTGCCGCTGGCGCTGGCCTTGACGATGGTGACTTCGCGCATGCCCTTGCCGGCCTTGGCGCTGCGTTCCTTGACGGCTTCTTTCTTGGGACGGTAAAGCACGAGCAGCTTGCCGATGTGCTGGACCGGGGCGGCGTCGAGTTCCGCGCAGATCTGCTCGTACATGGCGATGCGGGCTTCGCGGTCGTCGCCGAACACGCGCACCTTGATCAGGCCGTGCGCGTCGAGGCTGGAGGCGATTTCCTTCATGACCGACTCGGTCAGGCCGGATTCGCCGATCATGACGACAGGGTTGAGTCCGTGGGCTTCGGCGCGCAGGGCGCTGCGCTCTGCCGGAGTGAGTTTAAGCATAATAATTTTTTGGATGTACCTTTAAAAGCAGTATTCTACGCGAATGGCCAAGAACAAATTAAACAAAAACTGGTTGCACGACCACATTAACGACCCGTACGTCAAACTGGCCCAGAAAGAAGGCTACCGCGCGCGCGCGGCCTACAAGCTCAAGGAAATCGACGAAAGCGAAAAGCTGATCAAGCCGGGACAGGTCATTGTCGACCTCGGTTGCACCCCCGGCAGCTGGGCCCAGTACACCCGCCGCAAGCTGGCCGGCGCGGATGGCGGCGGCATCCACGGTACCATCATCGGGCTCGACATGCTGCCGATGGAACCGATCGCCGACGTTCAATATATCCAGGGCGATTTCCGCGAGGAGGAGGTGCTGCACCAGCTCGACGCATTGCTGGTAGGGCGCAAGGTCGACCTCGTGCTGTCCGACATGGCGCCCAACCTGTCCGGGATTCCGACGGCCGATGCGGCGCGGATGGAACACCTGATCGACCTGGCAATTGAGTTTTCTCAAATGCATTTGAAGCCGGGCGGCGCACTACTGGTAAAGTGCTTCAAAGACATGGGATTTACTCAGATACTGGAAAAGTTCCGTACCGAGTTCAAGACGGTCAAGCAGGTCAAGCCCAAGGCAAGCCGGGACAAATCGTCTGAAATTTTCTTGCTTGGCCGTGGTCTGAAGAATCCGGTAGCGTGAAAAAGCGGGACAAACACGTTTTTGCCCTTGATATTCGGCGCAGCAACCACACATCAGCCGCGTGAGTCCGGCAGCGCAAACGGTTGCGTGGCCTGACTGATATGTAAAAATGGCATTTCGGCACTATTGCTTACGTTGCGTGGCAGCGTCGGCTTATTGCGGTTAAAATCGTCATACTGAAATCGGTAGAGATGCAATCCGCATCGGAGGAGTTTTCGTGAATAATATGTTTTCCAAATCCGCCATCTGGGTGGTCGTCGCGCTGCTGTTGTTCATGCTGTTCAAGCAGTTCGACAACCACAGCGTCGCCGGCGGCAGCAAGACCATCGCTTATTCCGAGCTTCTCGATGAGGTGAAGGCGCGTCGCATCAAGGACGTCGTGATCGAAGGCTCGAACATCACCGCGGTCACCCAGGAAGGCACCAAGGTCCGCGCCACCGCGACCATTCTCGACCGTGGCCTGATCGGCGACCTGCGCGAGAACGGCGTGCGCTTCGACGTGAAGCCGCCGGAGGAACCGTCGTTCCTGCAGCAGGTGTTCATCTCCTGGTTCCCGATGCTGCTCCTGATCGGCGTGTGGGTGTTCTTCATGCGCCAGATGCAGGGCGGCGGCAAGGGTGGTGCGTTCTCCTTCGGCAAATCGAAGGCGCGCATGCTCGACGAAACCAACAACACCGTCACTTTCGCCGACGTCGCCGGCTGCGACGAAGCGAAAGAAGAAGTCTCGGAGATCGTCGACTTCCTGAAAGACCCGACCAAGTTCCAGAAGCTGGGCGGCCGCATCCCGCGCGGCGTCCTGATGGTGGGCCCGCCGGGTACCGGTAAGACGCTGCTGGCGCGCGCCATCGCAGGCGAAGCGAAAGTGCCGTTCTTCTCGATCTCGGGTTCCGACTTCGTCGAGATGTTCGTCGGCGTGGGCGCGTCGCGCGTGCGCGACATGTTCGAGAACGCCAAGAAGCATTCGCCATGCATCATCTTCATCGACGAGATCGACGCTGTCGGCCGCCACCGCGGAGCCGGCATGGGCGGCGGCAACGACGAGCGCGAACAGACCCTGAACCAGCTGCTGGTCGAGATGGACGGTTTCGAAGCCTCCTCGGGCGTCATCGTGATCGCCGCGACCAACCGCGCCGACGTGCTGGACAAGGCGCTGCTGCGTCCGGGCCGCTTCGACCGCCAGGTGATGGTGGGCCTGCCGGACATCCGCGGCCGCGAGCAGATCCTGAACGTGCACATGCGCAAGGTGCCGATCGGTACCGACGTCAAGGCCGACATCCTGGCGCGCGGCACCCCTGGCTTCTCGGGCGCCGACCTGGCCAACCTGGTCAACGAGGCCGCGCTGTTCGCCGCACGCCGCAGCAAGCGCCTGGTCGAGATGATCGATTTCGAAGACGCCAAGGACAAGATTTACATGGGTCCGGAGCGCAAGTCGATGGTCATGCGCGAGGAAGAACGCCGCAACACGGCCTACCACGAGTCGGGCCACGCGGTGGTCGCCAAGCTGCTGCCAAAGGCCGACCCGGTGCACAAGGTCACGATCATGCCGCGCGGCTATGCCCTGGGCCTGACCTGGCAGTTGCCTGAGCACGACAACCTGTCGGGCTACAAGGACAAGATGCTCGAAGAAATCTCGATCCTGTTCGGTGGCCGTATCGCCGAAGAAATCTTCGTCGGCCAGATGTCGACCGGCGCGTCGAACGACTTCGCCCGTGCCACCAAGCTGGCGCGTTCGATGGTGACCCGCTTCGGCATGTCCGAGAGCATGGGCGTGATGGTGTACGAAGACAGCGAGAACGAAGGCTTCTTCGGCGGCGCCACCAAGACCATCTCGGAAGCGACGCAGCAGAAGGTCGACGCCGAGATCCGCAACATCCTCGACACGCAGTACGCCCTGGCGCGCCGCCTGCTCGAAGAGAACCGCGACAAGGTCGAAATGATGACCAAGGCGCTGCTCGACTGGGAAACCATCGATGCCGAGCAGATCAACGACATCATGGCCGGCCGCGAGCCGCGCCAGCCGAAGACTGGCCTGCTGACCAAGCGTAACCCGCCGGGCGACAGTGGCGGCGGCGTGGCCCCGAACGCCACCGCACCGGCCTGATTCGCGGCTTGATCGCCTGATTCACTTTCGCAAAAGGCATCCATCCGGATGCCTTTTGCTCGTTTACGCTGCCCCGGCTTCACTACCCGTATTCCTACCATGCCCAAGCAATTGCAATGCGGCCAGTACAGCTTCGCGCTGGAAGGCCCAGCCTCCACCCATCCTGTCGTGATGGGCATCCTGAACGTCACCCCCGATTCCTTTTCCGATGGCGGCCGCTACCAGGGCCTCGAGTTCGCACTGTCGCATGCCGAGGAGATGATCCGCGACGGCGCCACCATGATCGACATCGGCGGGGAATCGACCCGGCCGGGCTCGCCGAGCGTACCGGTGGCGGAAGAGCTGGCGCGCGTGCTGCCCACGCTCTACGCGCTGCGCACGCTGGATGTGGCGCTGTCGGTCGACACCTGCAAGCCGGAGGTCATGGCCGAGGCCCTCATTGCCGGCGCCGACATGATCAACGACGTCAACGGCTTCCGCGCGCCGGGCGCCATCGAGGCGGTGCGGGACAGCGACTGCGGCCTGTGCGTGATGCACATGCAGGCCACGCCGCAAACCATGCAGCAGGCGCCCAGCTATACCGATGTGGTGCGCGAGGTGATCGACTTCCTGAACGAGCGCGTGGACGCCTTGGTCCGCGCCGGCATCGCGCGCGAACGGATCTGCATCGATCCCGGCTTCGGCTTCGGCAAGACGGTCGAGCACAACTACGTGCTGCTGCGCCGGCTCGGCCGCATGCGTGACGAAGTCGGCCTGCCGGTCCTGGCCGGAGTGTCGCGCAAGTCGATGATCGGCGCGGTCACCGGCCGGCCGGTCGAGGAACGTGTTGCCGGCAGTATAGGCGGGGCATTGGCTGCGGTAGCGCATGGCGCTAGAATTGTGCGTGTGCATGATGTAGCAGAGACGGTCGACGCGTTGAAGGTATGGCAAGCGGCGCATGATGAATCGTGACGACGTGAAATAATTACACCAGATAAAATAAGCATCGCGTTTAATCACGGAAAGAAAAGAGAAGAAGAATGGCACGCAAATATTTTGGTACTGATGGTGTTCGCGGTCTGGTGGGAGAGGCGCCGATCACGCCCGATTTCGTCATGCGCCTCGGCTATGCAGCCGGTAAGGTGCTTGCCAAGGGCAGCAAGTCGAGCAGCGGCCGTCCCGTCGTCCTGATCGGCAAGGACACCCGTATCTCGGGCTATATGCTGGAAGCGGCGCTGGAAGCGGGCTTTTCCGCCGCCGGCGTGGACGTGATGCTGGCCGGCCCGATGCCGACCCCGGCCATCGCCTACCTGACCCGCGCGCTGCGCCTGCAGGCCGGCGTGGTGATCTCGGCCTCGCACAATCCCTTCCAGGACAATGGCATCAAGTTCTTCTCGGAACACGGCACCAAGCTGCCGGACGCGGTCGAGCAGGAAATCGAGGACGCGATCGACCAGCCGATGGGCTGCGTCGGCTCGGACAAGCTGGGCCGCGCGACCCGCCTGCGCGACGCGCAGGGCCGCTACATCGAATTCTGCAAGAGCACCTTCCCGAACGAGCTGGACCTGCGCGGCCTGAAGATCGTGGTCGACAGCGCCCACGGCGCAGCCTACAACATCGCACCGCACGTGTTCCACGAACTCGGCGCCGAAGTGGTCTCGATCGGCGCCCAGCCGGACGGCTTCAACATCAATGCCGGCGTTGGCGCCACCGCGCCGAAAGCCCTGTCGGAAGCGGTGGTCGCCAACAAGGCCGACCTCGGCATCGCGCTGGACGGCGACGCCGACCGCCTGATCATGGTGGACGCCAGCGGCCGTGTCTACAACGGCGACGAACTGCTGTACCTGATGGTGCGCGACCGCATGTCGACCGGCCCGGTGGCCGGCGCAGTAGGCACCCTGATGACCAACATGGCGCTCGAAGTCGCCTTCAGGCAGATGGGCGTCGGTTTCGCCCGCGCCAAGGTCGGCGACCGCTATGTGCTGGAAGTGATGCAGGAGCGCGGCTGGCTGTTCGGCGGCGAGAGCTCGGGCCACCTGCTGGCCCTGGACAAGCACACCACCGGCGACGGCATCGTCTCGGCCCTGCAGGTGCTGTCGGCCCTCAAGCGCAGCGACAAGTCGCTGGCCGAATGCTGCAGCGAACTGAAGCTGTATCCGCAGACCCTGATCAACAAGAGGGTGACCCCGGGCTTCGACTGGACCACCGACAACGCGCTGGTGGCCGAGAAGGAAGCGGTCGAGCGCGAGCTGGGCGACACTGGTCGCGTGCTGATCCGCGCTTCGGGCACCGAGCCCTTGATCCGTGTCATGGTCGAAGCCAAGGAAGCGGAAGTGGCCGAGAGCATGGCGCGCCGCATCGCCGACAAGCTCGCGGCCTGATACGCCAGCCGGGCGCCGACAGGGGCCGCCATGCGGCCCGATTTGACGCGCACCATCCGGGGGAGTATCATCGGCCCGAATCGGAGTGTAGCGCAGCCCGGTAGCGCACCTGGTTTGGGACCAGGGGGTCCAAGGTTCGAATCCTTGTACTCCGACCAAGGCTTCTTCCGCGGGCTGTCATTCGACGGCCCGTTTCATTTCCGGCACGCGCCTGCATGGGATGCGTGCATCATCTGCCCATAGCTCAGTTGGATAGAGCATCAGCCTTCTAAGCTGAGGGTCGCTGGTTCGAACCCAGCTGGGCAGGCCATTCCCTATGCAATCCTTGATGACCACGCGAGGTCGATGCCGAAGTGCTCGCGCAGGGCCGGACCGATGGCGTCGTCGGAGGTCAGTGCGTCGGCGCGGCGGGTTCCGTTCTCCGTGAAGATGAGCTCGTCTCCGCCAAGCGAGACCCGGCCGGTGTCCGTCATGCGCGAGCAGATGCGCTTGCTTCGGAAATGCGATTCCATCGAGCGTTGATGGAAGCCGCAGCGTGCGCCGAACTCGTCCAGGGTCCTCGATTGCAAGCCGAAGCGGTACATCGGCACGGACGGCGTGCCGGCACGCGCCAGCACGTAATCGTCTCCGTCCCGGCCTACCAGGAAACCGCCCGTGCCGCCGTCCTGCGTGCCGTCGAGGGCAATGTCGAGCGGGCGGGCAAAGGCGTCGCCGAAACCGACGTCGACCAGGTAGCGTCTACCATCCAGCGTCACGAGCAGCGTGAGGTGGTCGAACTCGGGGCTCCAGCTCCCACCCGCCCCGTGGACACGTGCGGACAGCATGTCCACCTCGTATCCCAGCCTGCGCAGCAGGCCCGCGAACAGGCCGTTGAGCTCGTAGCAGACCCCGCCGCGCCGGCGCTCCACGAGTTTTCCGTAAAGTGCGGCCTCGTCGAGAACGAGCGGCACGCCGAAGTGGATGTCCAGGTTCTCGAACGGCACGGTACGCATGTGCGCTTCCTGCAGGGCGGCGAGGGTGGCGAGATCGCGCCGTGGCGTGTCATGCAGGCCGATCCGGGCAAGATAGTCGGCGATGCGCATGCGGGGCTCCATGACGGGTAGTAGAAGTACCCAAGCATAGCACCATGGCAACAATCACGCCGAGGCTTCGCGATTTCCGTCCTGTGCAGTAAGATCACGCTCCCGGCCGGCGCTACGGCGCCGTTCCCCAGCCCCCAACTTGCGAGTCCCATGCTTTTCCTGAACGTTCCCTACGCCGAGAAAGACGAAGCCAAGGCGCTCGGCGCCCGCTGGAACCCCACCAAGCGCCGCTGGTATGTGCCCGACGGCGTTGCCACTGCCGCGTTCGCGAAATGGGCGGGGCAGGGCGCTGACAGTCCCGCAGGCGGCACACGCGTCGACAGCTACGGGGGCAAGACCGCCGTGGGCGCGAACTACGTCGCGCTGGAGCACGACTGCAACCCGTTCGAAGCCTGCGCGGCGTGCTCGGCCGCACTAGCCGGCACTACATGGGAAAAAGCGCGCAGGCACTTGAGTGAGCTGGTGTCCAGCCTGTAAAGCCTCCGTTCGGCCGCTGGCCCCGCAAGCGGGCGGCGCTTCCGGTCTTGTCGTGTTAACGTTCTGGCAGCGCGGACCGTACCGGGACGCGACCGAACCCGGAGACCGTTCCATGCGTTTCGCACGACTGTTCCAGACCTGTTTGCTGCTTGCCTTGCTGTGCCATGCCGCCGCCGCACGTGCCGATGCACCCCGTGCGCCGGCCGCTCCGGCGACGCAAGCACCCGGCGAGACCTTCAGCCTGCAGTTGGCGGCAAACGGCAGTCCGGCACAGGACGCGGAGTCGGGCACGGTGCAGTTCATCGGCACGGCGACGGTGATTATCCGGTTCCAGGGTTTCACCATCCTGACCGACCCCAATTTCCTGCACAAGGGCGAGCATGTGCACCTCGGTTACGGCCTGACTTCCGAGCGCCGGACCAATCCGGCCATCCGCTTCGAAGAGCTGCCGCCGATCGACCTGGTCGTGCTGTCCCACTTCCACGGCGACCATTTCGACCAGAAGGTGCAGGAACGGCTCAACCGTGCGACGCCGATCGTCACGACCAAGGAGGGGGGCGAGCGCCTCAAGCGCCTGGGATTCACGCGCATCTTCGGCCTGAGCACCTGGGACCGGCTCGACGTCGCCAGGGGCGAATCGCGCCTGCGCGTCACGGCTACGCCGGGGCGCCATGGCCCGGCCGGCGTGGCGGTGTTGCTGCCCAAGGTAATGGGCGCGGTACTCGATTTCGGCGCCAACGCGGCTGCGCCGGACTACCGCATGTACATCAGCGGCGACACCCTCGTGTACGACGATATCAGGGCGATTCCGCAGCGTTTTCCCGACATCGACCTCGCACTGCTGCACCTGGGCGGCACGCGCATCCTGGGTGTCGTCAAGGTGACCATGGACGGCAAGGACGGCGTGCGCATGATGCAGGTCGTGCGCCCGAAGAAGACGGTGCCGATCCATTACAACGATTACGACGTGTTCAAGTCGCCCCTCGAAGATTTTGCGCGCGAAGTCCGGGCGGCGGGGCTGGAGAAGGACGTCGTCTATCTCGCCCACGGCGAAACGTACTCGTTCAGCCGGGTACAACGCTGAGGGAGCGTCGAGGCGGCCGTGTCCGCCGGGGATTCAATCGTGCGCGCCTCGCAATACTGCTGAGTAAACGCTATGATGCCAGCCTGACAATATTCGCTCAGCGGTCCACGGCATGCTTCCAGCGCACGTACGCAGTTCCAACGATTCCCTGGTCCAGCGTGACCGGCGTCTCGTCACCGGCATTGCGGTTTCGGTGCTGCTGCACGGCCTGCTGCTGTCGCTGCAATTCGGCGTGCCCGGATTCGACGCCGGACCTGGCGGCCCGATCCAGGTAAGGCTCGCCACACCCGAGCCGACCACTGCTCCCGAACCGCTTGCGCCGCTGGCTGCCACGCCTGCGCCGGTGCCCCCGTCGCCAATGCCCCTGCCTCCTTCGCCTGCGCCGCCGCGGGTTCCCGCAACGGGATTGCGGCTGGTCGACCCCTTGCCGAAGCCTGTCGGCGTGGCCAAGGCTGCCGTCCCGAAGCCCGCCACCCGCAAAGCGGCGCCCCGCAAGCTCATGAAACGGCGCGCGCCGGTGTCGCCACCCCTGATCGCATCGACCTCCCAGCCGGATGCCCCGTTCGCGGTGGCACCGCCCTTGCCGGATATCGAGCGGGACCCGATGCCGAGCGTCGACGCGGCCGAGCCGCAAGAGCAGACTTTGCCCGCGGATGCCGTCCTCGCGGCGCGGGAAGACGAGGCGGAAAGGGAGGAAGCGGAGCGCCTGCGCGAGGAAGAGGCGGCGCGCATCGCTGCGGCCGAGGAACAGCAGCGCCAGCTGCGGGAAGAGCAGGAACGCCTTGCCGCCGCCGAGCGCGAAGCGGCGGCGCAGCGTGAAGGCGAGGCGCTCGCCCGGCGCGAAGCCGCGTTGCGCGACGAGGAACAACGACGCGTCGAGCAGGAGCAGGCGCAACAGCGTCTTGTCGAGCAACAGCAGGCCGAGCAACAGCAGTCCGAGCAGCGCGCCGCCGAGCAGCGCCTGGCCCAGCAGCAGGCAGCCGAGCGCGCGCGGCTCGCGCAACAACAGCATGAAGAACGCCGGCGCATCGAGGCCGAGCAGCAACGCCAGGCCCAATTGCGCGAGCGCGAGGAGGCGCTGGCGCGGCAGCAGGCGCAGCAGCTAGCTGCCGAACGCCTCGCAGCGGAGCAACTTGCAGCCGAGCGACTGGCGGCCCAGGAAGCCGAGCGGCGCGAAGCGCAGGCGCGCGAGCGCGAGCACGCCCAGGAACTGGCGCAACGCCAGGCGGCCGAGGAGCGCGCGCGCCGGCTGGCTCAGGAGCGTGCCGAGACCGGGCGGCTCGCGCAGGAGCGTGCCGACGAAGCGGCGCGCCGGGCCGCGGCCGAACGGATGCAGGCGCAAGCGCTCCCCGGTAGCGGCAATGCGGGTCCCGGCGGGCCCGGCAGCGGCCTCGGCGGCGGCCCGGGCGAGGGCAGCCGGCCCGCGGGCGGCTTGCCGAGCGGCGCCGTGGCCAGCCGCGCCCGCGAACTGCTGCGTGGACTGAGCATCCCGAACGTGGCGCCGCCCGCCCGCCCTTTCGAACCGCCGGCGGGGCTGCGCCGCGTGCGCGCCGACGGCGCCGAGCGCGACGTGCCTCTGCGCTTGTACGTGGACAGCGTGCGCCAGAAACTCGAACGCAACGCCGTGCTCGGCGGGGCCCGCTTCGCGCTGCGCGACGTGCGTGTCGATCCCCTGGTCAGCCTGTCGCTGCGCAGTGACGGCAGCGTCGACGACGTCACCATCGTGCGTTCGAGCGGCCGCCCCGACATGGACGAAGCCGTGCGGCGTTTCGTCCAGCTCAATGCGCGTTATTCCGCTTTCCCTCCGAATGTCGCGGCCCGGTTCGATGTCATCGAAATCCGGCGTGTCTGGACCTTCGCAGAGGGATTAAAGTTATTGGAGGAAATACGCTAGCCGGACGCAAGACTTCTATTTGATGCGCTGCAAAGCCAAGCCTGATGGACGCCGTACGCTGAACTGAACCGTTCCAGTAACTCGTCTATTTTTGATAGGCAACAATTATGGCTTCGTTTTGTTCAGTTGCAATATCTGGTTGGCGTAAACTCCTGCGCGCCGGCGCGTCGGCGATCCTGCCTGCCTTGCTGCTGGGTGGCTGTTCCACCGGTGTCCAGTTCGCCGGTAGCGGAAGCGGCGCTTCCGGAGACGCCCCGTCCACCGAAATGATCACCGAGCAGTTGATCGAACAGGAGCGCCGTCTCGCGGCCGAGCAGGGCCGGCAAGACCTGTCGCCGCTCATCGTGCCCAATCCCGCCCCCTATACCATCGGCCGGGGCGATGTCCTGTCGATCGTCGTCTGGGACCATCCGGAACTCGCCGCCGGCGGCATGACGGCCGCCACGGCCGCCGCCGACAGCGGCACCGCGGCACCCAACGCCGTTCCCCCGGGCTTCGCGGTCGACCACCTCGGCCGCATCCAGTTCCCCCTGGTCGGGCTGCTGACGGTCGACGGCCTCACCGAGGAGCAGGCCCGCGCGATGCTGACCAAGAGGCTGGCGCGCTACATCGCCAATCCCAGCGTCACGCTGCGGGTCCAGTCCTACCGCAGCAAGCGCGTGTACATCGACGGCGAGGTCAAGGCGCCCGGGCTGCAGGCGATCAATGACATTCCCATGACGCTGGTCGAGGCGCTGAACCGCGCCGGCGGCATGCTGCCCAGCGCCGACCAGAGCCGCATCGTGGTCGAACGCGGGCCCGCGCGCTACATGATCAACCTGCGCGACCTGGTGCAGAAAGGCGTGAACCCGGGCAGCGTGCTGCTGGCCCACGGCGACGTCGTGCGCGTGCATTCCCGGGACGAAAGCAAGGTGTTCGTGTCCGGCGAGGTGGTCACGCCGCGGGCCCTGACGATGCACAACGGGCGCCTGACCCTGAACGAAGCGCTGGGCGAAAGCGGCGGCGTCAGCCCGCTGAGCGGCGATGCGCGCCAGATCTACGTGGTGCGCAAGACGCCCGAGCGCACCCGCGTGTTCCAGCTCGATGCCCGTGTCAGCGGCGCCCTGGCGATGGCGGAATCCTTCGAGCTGCGGCCGAAGGACGTGGTGTATGTCGCCGCCTCGCCGCTGGCCAACTGGAACCGCCACCTGAGCCTGCTGTTCCCCGGCGCGCTGACCTCGGCGGTCGGCGTTACCACGCGTCCTTGAGTATTCCTGAGCGAGTCCCGCCACCATGAACCACCCTGCCGATTCCCATCCGCTGACCCATGTCACACACAGCCCGCCTGTCCTGTCCGTGCCCTTCGACCCGCGGCCACCGGAACCGCTGCGCGAAGAGCCGACCGTCGACCTGAAGGGATACTTGAGCACGCTCTACGACAGTCGCTGGCTCATCGGCAGCATCACCGCCTTCATCACGGTGGTGGCCGTGCTGTATGCATTGGTGGCCAAGCCCGTGTACGAAGCGAACCTGATGATCCACGTGGAAGAGGAAAGCCCGAACGCTTCCAAGAACATCCTGAGCGAAGCGTCGTCGCTGTTCGAGACCAAGAAGGCCGCGATCGCCGAGATGGAGCTGCTGCGTTCGCGCATGGTCGTCTCGCGTGCCGTCGACAACCTGCAGTTGTACATCGAGGTCCAGCCCAAGTACTTCCCGGTGGCCGGATTCTGGTTCGCTACCCAGAACGCCGGCAACCTGTCGGATCCGGGGCTGTTCGGCTATGGAGGCTACGTCTGGGGCGCCGAAAAGGCCGAGGTCTCGGTGTTCGAGGTGCCCGACTCCTGGCTGGACCGGGAATTCGTGCTGACGGCGCGTGCCGGCAACCGCTACCGTTTCTCGGGCGGCGGGCAGCGCCTGGCGTTCGACGGTACGGTCGGGCAGCGTTACCGCGTCCCCCTGCCGGACGGGATGCTCGAGATCAAGGTCGACCGCCTGTATGCCAACCCCGGCGCCCGTTTCCGCATCAAGCGCAAGTCGCGCCTGGGCACGATCCAGGCCATCCAGAGATCGATGGTGATCACCGAGCAGGGCAAGCAGTCCGGCATCATCGAGGTGAAACTGCAGGGAGAGAACTCGGCGCGCATCAATAACCTGCTGAGCGAGATCGGACGCGAGTACATGCGCCAGAACCTGGCGCGCAAGACCGAGGAGGCCGAGAAGTCGCTGGCCTTCCTGAACCAGCAACTGCCGATCCTCAAGCGGCAGCTGGAGCAATCGGAAGACCGCTACAACCAGTTCCGCAATGCCCACGGTACGGTCGACCTGCGCGAGGAAGCCCGCATGAGCCTGGCGCAGGCGGCGGCGGCGCGCACACGGCGCATGGAGCTGATCCAGAAGAAGACCGAGCTGCTGGCGCGCTTCACGGAGGACCATCCGATCGTGGCCGCAGTCAACCGCCAGCGCAAGGAAGTCGACGAGGAACTCGAGTCGATCGCCCGGCGTATCCGGACGCTCCCCGTGATGGAACAGGACGAGGCGCGCCTGACGCGCGACATCAAGGTCAACACCGACCTGTACACCGCCTTGTCCAATACCGCCCAACAGCTGCGCCTGATCTCGGTCGGACGGGTCAGCAACGTCCGCCTGGTGGATGCACCGATCGCCCCGGAGCGGCCGATCAAGCCGAACCGCCCGCTGATCGTCGCGATGGCCGTCGTCACGGGCCTGTTCCTCGGCACGCTCATCGCGTTCACCCGCAGGGCGATGCGCGGTGGTATCGACGATCCGCAGAAGATCGAGCGCATGCTGCGTGCCCGCGTCGTGTACGCTTCCATCCCGCACAGCGCCAACCAGGACAAGCTGATGCGCAAGTCCAAGCCCGACGGGGTGCTGCCGCTGCTGGCGCAGATCCTGCCGGAAGATCCCGCCGTCGAAAGCCTGCGCAGTTTCCGGGCGGCGCTCCAGTTCTCGATGCCGCACTTCAAGAATAACGTCGTCATGATGGCCGGGCCGACGCGCGACCTTGGCAAATCCTTTGTCGCGGCGAACTTTGCCGCCGTGATGGCAGCCAGCGGCAAACGTGTGCTCCTGATCGATGCCGACCTGCGCAACGGGCATCTGCACCGCTATTTCGGCGTAGAGCGCGGCAAGGGGCTGTCGCGCGCCATTATCGGTGGTGCGACCGTTGATGAAGTCATCCACCGCAATGTGCTCGAGCGCCTGGACTTCATTCCTACCGGCGAACTGCCGACGAACCGCGCCGAATTCCTCCTGCATCTCAACTTCGGCAATCTTCTCGAGACGGTGAGTCCCGAGTATGACCTCGTGCTGATCGATCCGCCCCCACTGCTGGCGGTGGCGGACGCGCTGATCATCGGCGCCCATGCCGGCGCA
Organism: Massilia consociata; assembly: GCF_042432755.1. NCBI lineage: Bacteria > Pseudomonadati > Pseudomonadota > Betaproteobacteria > Burkholderiales > Oxalobacteraceae > Massilia > Massilia consociata. The sequence continues at coordinate 37,347 of NZ_JBHLWP010000011.1, read as the reverse complement.
GTCTTCCTGATCGCCCGTTCGGGTGTGACGACGGAAGGGCAGATCAACGAGTCGATCAAGCGCCTGAACCATGCCGGTATTGCGCCGCGCGGAGTGCTGTTCAACGACATGGCCTTGCGGTTGGGCGATTATCGCTCGCAGTACGGCGGCGGGCCGCAACTAGCGTACGTGGCCTGAACCACACGGCATCGCACGCCCAGCCGGGCTTGGCAGTATCGTTCCGGTGTGGGCTCGCCGTTTTGGAACCAATATGCCGCCCGTGGCGCTGGGCAGCATCATGCATAGATACATTGCGGCTCAGGGAGCACGGCAAACGGTGCAGCCGGGCGCAGGCGGGCGTAGGCGGACAAGCCTGCCCAAGGTGAGCGATACCGGCAAGCGCGCATGGCAGCGGCGAGCGGATGGCGCAGGGGCGGGTGCTGCCATGAGGCGCGAAGTGGACCAGCAAGCGTGATCCCGGCCCCTGAGCGTCCCATGGACACGACATTCCCTGCAAACGACAACTCACGGCCAACGAGCAGGCGCGTCCTGAGGCGATTTAGCCTCGAGCTGGCGACACGTCGACGTCAGGCTGAGCGATGTAAGGCTCGGTGACGCAGGGCTGAGTGTGGCAAGAATCTGCCGGCGTTCCAACAACACGTCGAGGATGCGGCATCGAACGCGGCGCCGCCGCTTAGTGCCGATGGATACGAAGCGAACCGCACATCGGAAAGATCTCCGGCCAGCCTCGGCACGCCGGCCGGCCGGCTGGCGCGGCCCGTCATGCGACAGCCGATCTTCGACGACCTGGGGCGAATGCCGCGCAGCGGGCGATCGCGACGCGGCGCGAAATGACAGGAACCGGCAGCAGCCGGGAGGCCGGCGGGGATAACGGCAGAACGTGACGGCTGTCGTCTCGACTGCCGGGCCCGGCTTTGCCGATCAGGAGGCTTCATGAGCACCGTGCCGGATGGCGGCACGGTGGGGGAGGGTGGGACACGGAGCGGGACGCGCCAAAAACTTCCTTCCTGGCTGCCCGTCCGTGCCTTGGTCACGCCCGTGCCGGTCGATCAGTCCGGCGAAAGCGCCACGCGGACCGGCTTGGCCGATGGGGTGAGGAGCAGGCTCTTCAAGGCATTCCGGATCCGGATCGTGTGTCGTTCGAACAGCAGGTAGAACACATAGGAGGCCACCACGACAGTCCCCAGGACGGCGAAATACCAGAGGAAATCCGTCGCCACATAGGGGTCGAGGCGATCACGGCCGAGGAACTGGCGCCCCGCATAACGGATCAGGTCGATCACCGGAATATGCAGTACATACAGCGAGAACGAGAATTCCGAGAAGAAGACGGCGATCCGGTTGATCCGGACGTAGGTGGGCGATGCCGTGTCGACCTGTTGCTGGAGCGTTGCCAGGAAGAGCAGGAAGGGAACGCTGCAGATGATGTCCTGCATGAAGGAGCCCGGCACCAGGTCGTCGTTGATGCCGGTCAGCCGGTAGTAGACGAACAATGCCAGGGTCAGCAGCAGCAGGACGCCACGGCATACGCTGCCGCAATCGATCCGGACGCGCGAGAACACCGCACCGAGCAGCCAGAGCGCGAAGTACAGCGCGATCATGTCGCGCAGCGTGACCAGCAGCAGGACCAGGGCAGCCGCGGCTGCGGCACGGCGCAAGGCGCCACCCCCGGCAATGACCAGCAGGAGGAGTGGGAACTGGATGTAGTACCAGGTCTCGTGGGCCAGGCTCCACAAGGGGTAGTTCCCGCCGTAATAGGGAACCGTCATGGTCTGCAGGCCAAGGAGGTTGCCCACGAAGCTCGCCGCCGAGAATTCATTGGCGGGGTCGAAGTCCATCGGCCCCGGCACGGCCGCGCCGATCACCAGGCCGATTGCGAGGGTGAGCACGAACGTGGGGAGCAGGACTGTCCACAGGCGCGTGAAGCGGTCGATGGCGTAGTTCGCGATCGCCTGCGGCTTGCCCATCCTGTTCATCAGGCTGCCCCCGACCAGCCAGCCGCTGATGAGGAAGAAGACCACCACCGCCTGGTGCGCGAAACCCGTCAGGAATGCCAGCCCGAGGTAGGCCAGGCTCGGATCTTCGAGCGTGCGCAGGCCGGGATAGATTTCGGCGCGCAGGTGCGATGCCGCCACCTGCAGGGCTGCCAGGCCGCGCAGGGCGGAGATCAACACCGACTGCAACGCGTTATCGCCCAACGGGGCGCGTGCCAGCCATTGTATCGAGGGGAAGGAAACCATACGTTTCTCCATTGGTAAAAAACCTTAGCCGCAACTGTCCCAGGAATAGGGCCGGGCGTTGCCCGACAGTGCCAGTGCAACCTTGATCATCCAGTAGCCGACGTGCGCCGATTGCATCAGCGACGCCGCTACCATGAACACCAGCGCAGCGCTCGCTGCCGACGCCAGATTCAACGACACGCCTGCCGGTTCCGTCTGGTACACGGTGCCCACGCTGACGCCGGCACCAAGCATCCATCCTGCCGCTGCCTCCGCAGCCGAGTGCTCGTCCTGCCGCACCAGTTCGACCGCAACGACCGCTCCCAACAGCAGCCCGGCAGCCATGGCTGCCAGCCCGGCCCGGCCACCCGCATGGCGGCACAGCAGGTAACCGACCAGCGGATAGACGGCCGTCACCCCGGTTGCATGACCACTGATCGCCTTGAAATCCAGCATGGGTATATCCACTCCCCACGCCAGGTAAGCGATCTTGCTGCCGCCGACGAGGCCCACCGCTCCGCCATACAGGACCGCCCACGCAGCGGCTGCACGCCAACTGCGCGCGGCCAGCAGCCAGGTGCCTACCGCGGCGGCCAGCGGCAGGGTAAGTTCGAGGTCGCCCAGATGCAGTATCTGCATCGTCTGTCCGTCCGCTCAGCGCACGATGGCTGCGAGCGTATGTGCAAGGATGCGCACGTCGCCCCAGAAGCTCCGCTCGTTCACGTAGCGGACGTAGTAGTCGAGCTTGACCGGGAGCACGGCCTCGACGTAAGCCCGTTCCGGATCCGCCGCACGCGCCAGGATCGCGCTCTCGTCCTTGTAGCGGATGGCTGCCCAATCGGTGATGCCGGGCGCAACCGACAGCACGACGCGGCGCTGCGCGGGCGGATAACAGTCGACGTAGCGCGGCACCTCGGGACGCGGTCCGACCAGGCTCATGCTGCCCTCGACGACGTTCCACAGTTGCGGCAGTTCGTCGAGCTTGTAGTGGCGCAGGAAGCGGCCGGCGCGCGTCACGCGCGGATCGGCGCCGACGGTGAGTTGCGGCCCCTCCACCGGGCGCTGCTGCATGGTACGGAACTTGTAGATCGTGAACAGCCTGCCGCCGCGCCCGACGCGCTGCTGGCGGTACAGCACCGGACCGCGTGAATCGAGCTTGATCCACAGCGCAATCACGAGCAGCAGCGGCGCCAGCATCACCAGGCCGGCCAGCGAGGCCAGCAGGTCGAACAGGCGCTTGCTCATGACAGCAGGTCGTGCAGCGCGGCGATCACCCGGTCCTGGTCGGCGTCGCTCATCTTGGTGTACAGCGGCAGCGTCAGCATTGACGCGAAACTCGCTTCCGCCACCGGGAATGCGGCGGGATCGAGGCCGCACGTGTCGCGCCAGTACGGCTGGCGGTGCAGCGGGATGAAGTGCACGCTGGTGCCGATGCCGCGGTCCGACAGCGCCTGAATCAGCTCGTCCCGCTCCATCCCGGCCCCTTCCTTCAGCCGGACGACGTACAGGTGCCAGGCATGGGTGCTGGCCATGACCGGATGCGCCGGCAATACCAGGGGCAGCGCGGCCAGGCCCGCATCGTAGCGCTGGGCCAGCCAGGTGCGGCGCTGTTGGAAACGATCGATCTTGCGCAATTGCTCGATGCCGATGGCCGATGCGATATCGGTCAGGTTGTATTTGAAGCCGGCTGCGATCACTTCGTAGTGCCAGGAGGGCACGTGCGAGGTGTAGCGGTCGAAGGCGTCGCGGCTGATGCCATGCAGGCGCATGCAGCGCATGCGTGCGGCCAGCTCGGGGTGGCGTGTCACGACCATCCCGCCCTCGCCGGTGGTCATGGTCTTGTTGGCATAGAAGCTGAAGACGGTGATGTCGCTGCCGAGCGTGCCCACCAGCTTGCCGTCGAGGCGGGTGGGGAAGGCATGGGCCGCGTCCTCGATGACCCGCAGGCCATGGCGCGCTGCCAGCGCAAGGATCGCCTCCATGTCGCAGGCAAGCCCTGCGTAATGCACGGGGACCACGGCGCGTGTGCGGGGCGTAATGGCGGCCGCCACCGCGGATGGCGAGATGTTCAGGGTCGAGGGATCGACATCCACGAATACAGGGCGGGCGCCGAGATAGCGGACGACTTCGGCGGTGGCGGTGAACGTCATGGTCGGGACGATGACTTCGTCTCCCGGGCCGATGCCGACGCTTTCCAGGGCAAGGTGCAGGCCGGCCGTTGCCGAGTTGACCGAGATCGCCTCCACGTCGCCGCCGAGGTAGGCCCGGAAGTCCTGTTCGAAGCGCTTCGTCACAGGCCCGGTGGTCACCCACCCGGAGCGCAGGCAGGATTCGACCGCGCGGATTTCCTCGTCGCCGATGTCCGGCACTGCGAACGGCAGGAATCGGGTGGATGGAATGTCGTCCAGCGGGTCGCTGGCGACCAATGCCTCTTCAGCCATGGGATACCTCGTGTGCGAAAGTAGTCAGGAATCGTTGCCCAAGAATGGGATAGGTCAGGTTCGCCAGCGCGTGCGCCCGCCCGCGTTCCCCCAGGGCGCGCCGCTCGGTCTTGCTCATCGCCAGCAGCGCACCAAGTCCGTGCGCAATGGCGGCGGGATCGTCTGGTGCCACGGTCAGGCCGCAGCCCGCCTCGGCTACCGGGTCGTTACCGGCCTCGACCGCGTGCAGAACGGGACAGCCCCCCATCATGTAGTCGATGAGTTTGTTGGGTGCGATGCCGAAGCGGTACAGCGGCTGGCGCTGCCAGCCCAGGTAGGCGATATCGAGCTGGGCCATCAGGGCCGGAATCTGTTGTTTCGCGATGGGCGCGGCAAAGTGGACGTTATCGAGCCCGAGCTCGCGTGCCCGGCGCTCGAGCCGGGGCTTTTCCGGGCCGTCGCCGACCAGCACGAAGGCGACCGGCCTGTTCCGCATGAGGGCGGCCGCATCGAGCAGGGTGTCGAGCGCGTTGGCGATGCCGTGGCTGCCGGCGTACCCGACCACGGCGCGGCCTTGCGCGCGCTGGCCGGCTAGCAGGGCATCGAGCGCCTCGGGCAGGGCCGGATGGGCGGCCAGCCATTCGGCCGGGTCGGTGCCGTTGGGGATGACATGCAGCTTGTGCGGCGCCATGCCGCGCGCTTCAAGGTGGCTGCGCACCTTGGGCAGGATCGACACGATCGTGTCGGCATGGCGGCAGGCATGGTCTTCGGCAGCCTGCAGCAGCCGGATGAAGGGATGGTGGCGCGAATAGCCACCCAGTTCCATCGGCGACAAGGGCCACAGGTCGTGTACCTCGTGCAGCAGGCGCGCGCCGGCCAGTCGGGCGATCCGGTGGGCGGGCCAGATGTCGAGAGGGTAGGTGCTCGAAGCGATGACGACCTGCGGGGCGATCTCACGGGCCAGCGTGCGGGCTTCGCGCCACAGGCGCGTGACGAATGCGGCCATGTTGCGCACGCGCTTGACGCCGTTGCCGCGGTAGGGCGGGGTGGCGTACCACGTGTACTCGATTCCGTCGATGGTTTCGTCATGGCGGGACCGCCCGTTCATCTCGGGGGCGCGGGCGCGCACATGCGCCTGGCTGGCGGCAACGATCCGCACCCGGTGCCCAAGCCGGACCCATTCACGCGCGAGATAATAGGGCCGGTACTCCATGCCGTGGTGGACCGACCCGGCGTAGTGGTTGATCAAGAGGATGTTCATGTGCGCCAGGCCATTTCTTCGACGAGCCGGCGCATGTTGCAGCGCGTGCTCTCCACCCAATTCGTTTCCCACTGCACCGGATGGGTCAGCAGGCAGATGTGTTCATACTTTTCCAGCGCGTCGAATGGCGACAGCGGGTAGTAATAGACCGGGTGCTTGCGGTCGCTGATATAGATGTCGAAACAGCGCAGCAGCTCGGCGTCATAGGATTCGCACTCGATGCCGCAGCGGCGGCGCAGCGCCTCGTCGCGCAGCAGTTCGTGATTGATCACCTTCAGCCGGCGATTGGCGAAATCGCCGTGGCTGGCGACGGTCGTGAGCGGCAGGCCGAGGCGTTCGACGATGCTGCTTACATTGCGTGCGAACATCTCGCGGATCTCGGGGAAGCGCTGGCGGACGGCGTCGGCACTGCGCAGGCGATGGCGCTTGGCGTAATCGGCGACTTCTTCGTAGTGGTAGCTCGCTTCGCTGCCGGCCGCCTCGATGTCGCGCATGAAGCCGAAGTCCAGGGTGCAGAGCCGGAAATAGTAGCTCGCATGGACGCCGTGGCGCGACTCGATGGCAAACATCTTCTTGGCGGTGCGCAGGTCGCTGTCGATATCGTGCCGGTGAACGAAGCTCTTGCCGGTCGGCCGCCCGTGATGGTGGATGTCGCGATAGAACTCACGTACCGACAATTGCGCATAACCGGCGTCGGCCACTTCCCGGACGAGCGCATCGTACTCGCCGAGCCGGCTCGGCATGAGGTAATCTGCATAGACACGGTTGAGCATGATGTTCACTGCAGCGTATAGCTGGCGCGATAAGGGCGGAAGCCCAGGATGGTCTTGAAGGTCTTCAGCCCCGGCTGGGCACCGAAGAAGGTGTCGTACATCACGTAGCGCACTTGCCCGTCGTCAATCAGCCGGCAAATGGCCTCGGTGAGCAGGAGGTGCATGATGCCGTCGTTATTGCGGATGCCCAGCATCTGGGAGAAGGCGGCGAAATTGCCATAAATTCCCAGGTTGGCATAGGCCACGAGCTTTCCCTGGCTATTCAATACGCCGTAATAACGGAAATGCTTCTGCTTCTCGAAATGCTCGCGCTTTTCCAGGTATTTCTGGTCCATCGGGCGGCCCTGGCGCTCGTCGAGACTGGTATTGATTTCGTGGATATCGTCGACGTAGTTATTCCGGTCGATTTCTTGTACGGCATATCCACGGTTGCGCGCGCGTTTGGCGTGGTAGCCGCCCTGGTTCTTGCCTTTGATGTGGTCGAGATAAGCCTGTCTGTCAGGAAAGACCGACAGATCGATGAGCGCGGCACCGATTGTCTTATGTCGAATGAGTTTGAAACGTGGATGCGGTTTCGTATAAGTGCGATAGGTCTTTTTAATATCGTCGGGATCGATTTCCTGGGTAAAGCAAAGCTCTGCCTTGGGCAATTTAATTACTTCGAGCAAGGTATTGTAGTGTTGCAGGAACATAGTCGCTCTCAAGTATTTTGTATTAGGTAAACAATACGGCTGAACGCGCCGGCTCTTGTTGAAGTGGCTTAAGAGCAGGCACTGCAATTCAATCAATTGAATGCATCTTATGTTTTGCAAAACCATGCCTCGTGGAATAAATAGTGCGAGATCGTTGCGCAGCGAAAATATCGGCATAAAACGCAATCAATTTGTCCGATTCGTTCTCCCAGTTATAGCGCTCCAACACTGCACGCCTTCCGTTTTCGCCCATCTGCCTTGCCAGCACCGGATGAGCCGCCAGGTGGTCGATGGCGCCGGCGATTGCCGCGGGATCGCATGGATCGACGCACAGGCCGCATCCGCTGCCTTCGACGATGTCACGCCACAATGGAAAATCAGAGGCGATGACCGGTATACCTGCCGCCATGTACTCGAACATCTTCACAGGCAGGGCTTCGCGGTAGCTGGCGGTCGGCTGCAGCGTGACGAGTCCGGCGAACGCCTGCGCCATGACATGCGCGACACCCGAGCGGTCCAGGTGGCCGAGGGCATCGACGCGTTGCCAGCCGGGGTAGGCTGCCACTTCCGTCTCGAGTGCCGGCTCGGCGAAACTGCCCGCCAGGGCCAGCCGCACCGGGGTGCGCAGCAGGGCGCAGGCCTTGACGAGTTCGCGTATGCCGCGGATCGCCGAGATGCTGCCCACGTAGCAGACGCGGTCGCGTATAAGGTTGCCGGTCGCAGGAGGCGGGAACTCCTCGATGCGCGGGAAATTGTTCACATCAAGGGTCAGCGGGTTGTAGGCTGCAAGCCGGCTGCGAATGATCGGGGTCGCCGCCAGGATGCCGTCGAAGCGGCGGCACGCAAAGCGCTCGAGGTGCCGGAATGCCTGCGACAACATTCGTGCTGTCCGCGGCGACAGGTAGGGCTTGTCGAGCAGCTGGGTGGGGACGTCTTCGTGCGCGTCGAAGACGACGTGCCGGCCGGCGCGTTTCAGCCACAGGCCGGCGGGAATCAGCTCGGGGTCGTGCAGCTGATAGACGTCGGCATCCAGGGCGAGGGCGGCGCGGGCAACCCGACGGGTGACGCGCAGCATGCGGTCGCGCCGGCCGGCCGGCCGACCAACATCGACGATCCGGACGCCATCGCGGCACGCGTCGCCGGCGCCGTCGGCCACCACCAGTGCCACGTCATGTCCGTGGCTGGCCAGGCTGCGGCACTGTTTCACGAAAATCCGCGTATCGAAGCGCGGATGTGCCGAGGTCATGTGCACGATGCGGGGCATGTTTCCTCTCATACGAGTAGCGCGCGCAGGCGCCGAGGGTGGCGCTGAGCAGCATGTCGGTGAAGTAGTGGGACGACAACAGGAGCAGGACGGTGACGCAGGCGAACGAGAACGCGCACAGGAACAACCCGCGCGAACGGGCGGCAAAATATTCGTGGAAGAACATTGGCGTGATGGGCACGATGGCCAGTGCCGCCAGGTAGACCATGCCGAACAGCCCGAGGTCGACCCAGGCGGACAGCACGTTGTGGGAATAGTAGCCCGGCTTGTAGCTGGCGTAGTCGCCGAAGATCGGATGGGCTGCAATGGTCTGCCAGGCGTGCACGGTCAGTTGCTGGCGTATGTTCGCCGAGGTCGAGTGGGACAGGTCGAGCAGCTCGAGAATGCGGTTGGACGGCAGCACGGCGAGGATCCGGTCGAAATACATGGCCAGCAGCGCCACCAGCATGGCGCCGGCCAGCAGGAAATACAGCTTGTGCCGCGAGTAGTAGAACTCGATCACGGGAATGGCGAACAGCAGGGCAGCGAATTCGCTGCGCGCCGTGTTGACGAACAGGGTGGCCGCGCCCAGCGCATGCAGCAGCAGCCGCAGCGGCAACCTGCGGGTGAAGGTCACGACCGCCAGGTAAGTGAACAGGTAGGAGCGCGAGAAGCCCTGGTAGGTCGCCAGCGCATCGGCATCCTTGGCGACCCCCATCGCGCCCAGGTAGAACACGCCGTCCACGGAATACGAAAAGGCGATCGACGACATTGCCACGAGGCTGAGCAGCCCGACCGTGCGGAAGCGCCGGCTTTCGAAATCGATGAAACTGAACATCACGTAAACGAGCACCATGAACAGGATGCCGAGCACATGGGCGGTCACGATGGTACGGTTGGCGCCCGAGGCGGCGTTGATGAAGACGACTGTGGCGAAGTAAGCGAAGAACAGGCCGTAGTGGATGTCGATCATCGTCAGGCGCCGCCGGTCGCGCCGCATGCGTGAAAGGTAGACCAGGCAGACGGGGATGGAGAAGAGCAGGGCTATCGGTGCAAAATAGCCCCCCAGGAAGGCACCGGTGGTGCCGGTGCCAAGCAGGGTGTGATAAAAGAAAAAGCCGGGAAACAACAAGAAAAAGCATGCGATCAGCACCAGCTGGTCGCGCCGCTCCCATCCGGTTTCCCGTAGCGTGCTCATGCGGCCGCCATCACGTTGCGCGAGCATTGCCACGACATGTGCAGGTAGACCAGGTACAGGCACGAGTACCCGATGACATACCACAGCACGTTCTGCTCGATGCTGCCCGGTGCCAGGAAGGCGCCGAGGGTGAGGCAGAACAGGGTGACTTGCCACAGCAGGTCGGCCTTCTGGCGCCCGGCGACGAAAAACACGTAGCTGAGCGGACTGGCGATGAAGTTCAGCAGGAACAAAGGGGCCATGAGCTGGGCCAGTTCCCCGGAAGCCCGCCAGCTTTCTCCGAAAACCCAGGCAAACAGGTGCGGGGCAAACAACAACAGGACCAGGGCTGGGCCCGCGCCGAGCACCATCAGTGCCTTGAAGGTCTTGATGTAGGTTCGGGTGCAGTTTCCGTGCTCTTCGAACTCGCGCACGGATTCACGCTTGAACACTTCCAGGATCGAGGAAGCGATCAGGGAGATGGGAGCGGAGAGCACGCGCTGGGTCAGGGCGTACAGACCGGCGGCCAGTACGCCGTGGCGCATCCCGATCAGGAACAGCGGCAACTGGCTGACGGCGCCGTTGAGCAGGTTCGACGGCAGCGAGTAACGCCAGAACTTGTGGTGCCGCATCAGGTGGGCGCGCTGTTCGGCGTCGGGGAGCCAGCCGATCGGCGCCGCGGGAGGGTGCAGCAGCATGCGTGCGGTGGCGAAGCCGACCGCGCTTCCGATCACGTGGCCGGCCACCAATCCCGCTCCGCCGAGTCCGGCATACAGCAGCGCGAGTTGCGTGCCCACGATGGTCGCGGCGGTGGTGACCTTGGCGCGTGCCGCCTTGCCGAACGCGTTGTGCGACGTGGCATAGGCGAGGGTGGTTTGCATGCAGGCGGTGAGCCAGGTGGCGATCCCGATGGTGAGCAGCGAGCTCCAGGGCAGGCTGCATGCCGGCCCGAAGCCGACCAGGCACGCCCCGGCGGCGAGGACCGTCACGGCTACCGCGGTGACGGTGGCGCTGTAGAAGACGACGCGAAAGCACGCGCGCTGCCGTTCGGGCTCATGGTCGAGGATCATGGCCGCTTCCATGCGCAAGGTCGCGCCGATCGCCGATATCGCAACGATGCCGAGCCACACACTGTAGGCGCCGAGCTCGCCCGGGCTGCACAGCCGGGTGAGCAGCGGCGCGGCCAGCAGTGGTAGTGCCTGGGCGCCGACGGCGCCGGTCACGACCGTCGCGACGTTGCGCCAGAAGGGCGGCACTTGCATGCGACGACGTCTCATGCCGCCTTGCCGTCGAACTGGGCGAGTGCAGCCGCCACCGCGTCAGCCACCTGGTGGGCGCTCTGGCGGTCGAGGTAGGGACCCATCGGAAGACTCAATACTTGGTGGGACAGGCTGCTGGCCACCGGGCAGCTGCCGGGGCTGGACCAGTGGGCATAGGCAGGTTGCTGGTGGATCGGGACCGGGTAGTGGACCGCAGTCGGGATGCCGGCAGCATGCAGCGCTTCCTGCAAGCGTTCGCGCTGCGGTGCCAGGACCGTGTATTGCGCGTACACGCTGGTGCGGTCGGGCTGGCAACCGACCACGTCGAGATGCCCGGCTAGCAAGTCATCGTAATAGGCCGCGGCACGCTGGCGCTGTTCGACTTCCCATTCGAAACGTTCCAGCTTGGCGAGCACGACGGCGCACTGGAGCGTGTCCATGCGGCCGCCGACACCGATACGCGTGTGGACATAGCGGCGTGATTGGCCATGCACGCGAATTTCGCGCATCGCGGTGGCGAGTTCGTCGTCGCTGGTGAAGATGGCGCCGCCATCGCCATAGCAGCCGAGCGGCTTGCTGGGGAAAAAGCTGGTGCAGCCGACCGTGGACAGGTTGCAGCTCTTGCGGCCGCGGTAGGTGGCGCCGAAACTTTGTGCGGCGTCTTCGATGACGGCCAGGCCATGGCGCTCGGCCACCTCGTTGATGGCGTCCATGTCGGCGGGCTGGCCGTACAGCGAGACCGGGATGATGGCGCGGGTGCGTGGCGTGACATGCGCCTCGATCTGGCGCGCATCCAGGTTGCAGGTGCGGGCTTCGACGTCGACGAACACCGGCGTGGCGCCCAGCAGCACGACCGCTTCGGCGGTAGCAATGAAGGAAAAGGGCGTGGTGATGACTTCGTCGCCGGGCTTGATGCCCAGGGCCATCAGCGCGATGACGAGTGCCTCGGTGCCCGACGACACCGTGATGCAGTGCCGGGCGCCGGTGTAGGCAGCCAGCTTGCCTTCCAGTTCGGCTACTTCCGGCCCCATGATGTACTGACCATGGTCGAGCACGGTCTGGATGCGCTGGTTGATCAGCTCGCGGGAGGCCAGGTATTGCGACTTGAGATCGATGAAATCCATGACGGTCCTTCTTAGGATTGGTTGGCGGCGCGTTCGATGCGGCACGCACCCTGGTGCAGCACGTACAGGTCGCCGGTGTGCGGGCAGCGTGCTTCGCCGCTGCCGTCGGGTTCGAACGGCAGGCGTTCGCCGAAGCGGCTGATCCAGCCGATTCTCCGTGCCGGCACCCCGGCGACCAGCGCGAAGGCCGGCACGTCGCGGTTGACGACGGCGCCTGCAGCGACGAAGGCATATTCGCCGATGGTCACGCCGCAGACGATGGTGGCGTTGGCCCCGATCGTGGCGCCGCGGCGCACCAGGGTGCGCCGGTATTCATGCTTGCGCGTCACTGCGGCGCGCGGGTTGTAGACGTTGGTGAACACCATGCTCGGGCCGCAGAACACCTCGTCCTCGAGCGTGACGGCGTCGTAGATCGAGACATTGTTCTGGACCTTCACCTGGTTGCCGAGCCGGACGTCGTTGCCGACATAAACGTTCTGGCCCAGCGAGCAGTCGTTCCCGATGCGCGCGCCGGCGCAGACGTGGGCAAAATGCCATACCCGGGTGCCGTCGCCGAGGGCGGCGCCATGGTCGACGATGGCGCTGGAGTGGATCACGATGGCCATGATCAGTACTCCAGGGGGAGGGCGATGCGCTTGCCGTCGCGCGCCGACCGGTAGGCCGCTACCAGCACTTCGAGCGACTTCAATCCTTCGCGCCCGTCCGTTTCCGGTTCGGCTTCGCCGCGCAGGACCTTGATCACGTTGTCGTAGTACAGCGGGTGGCCGAAACCGTAGACCGAGGTGGTCTGGTAGCTGGCTTCCTTGACGAGTTCGTCATCGGGGTCGGGTTTGGCGAACTCCCACTGCTGTACCTCGTTGACGGCGACTCCGCCGATGCGGGCAGTACCGTGCTCGCCCAGGATGGTGATCGAGCCTTCGAGGTTGCGCGGGTAGGTCAGCATCGTGACGTTCATCGAGCCGAGCGCGCCATTGCGCCAGCGCAGGCTGATGACGCCCGTGTCCTCGACCTCGATGTCGCGCGCCAGCGTGGCCGTGTAGGCCTGCAGGCTTTCCACCGGGCCGACGATCCAGTCGATCAGGTCGACGTAGTGGCTGGCCTGGTTCATGAAGGCGCCGCCGTCGAACTCCCAGGTGCCGCGCCATTTTGCGCTGTTGTAGTACTCGTCCGGCCTGGTCCAGAACACGTTCAGGTTGACCATGTAGATGCGGCCGAAGCGCTTCTTCTCGACTGCGCTCTTGAGCAGCTGCAGCGTGGCGTTGCGGCGGTTCTGCTTGACGACGAACAGGCGTACGCCGGCGGCATCGGCGGCGGCAACCATGGCCTTTCCGTCTTCCCAGCGGGTGGCCATCGGTTTCTCGGTGATGACATGGCGGCCGGCCTGCGCCACCTGGATCGCCTGCTGCGGGTGCAGCCCGGACGGGGTGGCGAGCACGAAGGCGTCGGCGTCGCATTCGGCCAGCATGCGGTCGAGGCTGCGCCAGGGCCTGGCGCCGGTGGCGGCGGCTTCCTCCAGTGCGCGCGGGTTGACGTCGCAGACGCCGACCAGCTCGCAGCGGTCGTGGTGCTCGCGGATCGCATTCATGTGGTTCTTGGCTATGCGGCCGCAGCCGACCAGGGCGAAACGGATCTTGCGGTCGAGAATGGCAGGGGGATAGGAACGCATCGTAGTCTCCGGGCTTGGCTCAGGCTTTCACGACATTCGGCAGGCGTTCGGTGTACACGCCGCGGGTATCGACGATCAGGTTCGCGTACTGGCGCACCAGTTCATAGTCGAAGGCACTATGGGCGGTGGCCACCAGCACCACGTCGTAGGAGGCGATCGCATTTGGCGTCAGGGCCACGCTCGACAGCTCGAAACGGTGTTCGCGCATCCGTGGGAAGACCGGCACGTGCGGATCGGAATAGTCGACGGTGGCGCCCTTGCGGCGCAGGATTTCCATCAAGGCCACCGACGGCGACTCGCGCATGTCCTCGACATCCTTCTTGTAGGCGATGCCCAGCACCAGCACCCGGCTGCCCATGATCGACCGCCCGCGCTCGTTGAGTGCATCGGCCACCTTGCTGATGACCCAGTGCGGCATGTCGCTGTTGATTTCGCCTGCGAGTTCGATGAAACGGGTGTGCACGCCGTATTCGCGCGCCTTCCAGGTGAGGTAGAAGGGGTCGATCGGGATGCAGTGCCCGCCCAGGCCAGGGCCGGGATAATAGGGCGTGAAGCCGAACGGCTTGGTGGCGGCGGCGCGGATCACCTCGTGGATATCGATGTCCATGCGGTCGGCGATGATCTTCATCTCGTTGACCAGGCCGATATTGACGGCGCGGTGGATGTTCTCGAGCAGCTTGGTGAGTTCGGCCGCCCGGGTCGAACTGACCGGCACCACCTGGTCGACCGCGGCGCGGTACAGTGCCAGGCCGGCGTCCAGGCAGGCCTGGGTGCTGCCGCCGCAGACCTTCGGAATCGTGCGGGTCTGGAAGTGCGCATTGCCCGGGTCTTCGCGTTCCGGCGAAAACACGAGGAACAGGTCGCGCCCGATCGTGAAGCCGCGCGACTCCAGCCGCGGGCGCAGTTCCTCTTCGGTGGTGCCCGGGTAGGTGGTGCTTTCGAGCGATACGACCTGGCCGGCCCGCACGTAGGGCAGCAGGGCATTGACGGTGCCGAGCACGAAGGACAGGTCGGGCTCGCGGTAGGCGTTGAGCGGGGTGGGCACGCAGATGATCAGGGCATCGGCTTCGCCGGCGCGGGTGAAGTCGGCGGTGGCCTCGAACCCGTGCTCGCGCGCCGCACCCACGGCCTTGGCGTCGATATGCTTGATGTAGCTCTCACCGCGATTGAGGCGATCGACCTTGTCGACATCGATGTCGATCCCGAGCACCCGGAAGCCTTGTGCCGCGTAGCATAGGGTCAGCGGCAGCCCGACATAGCCGAGGCCGACAATGCCGATGACGGCAGTGCGGTCCTGCAGCTTGGCCAGCAGCTGCTCCAGGTGAGGGGAGATGTTCTCGTCGCGCATGTGTTTCCTCGTCGGTCAGTGACAATAGTGGGGGCAGGCTTCAGGGACAAATTCCAGGGGGAGGCGTCAAATTCGGAACGGCACGTACTTCTTGATCAGGCTCGGGCGCGGCGTTTCCGCGACCAGTGGCGGTGCGGCGACCGGCGGGTGCGGCACGTACTCGGCAACGATGGCCTTGACCATCGATTCGATCGTGCCGCGCTCGTGGGTTTCGCAAGCCATCATCAGGCAGGTGATGCAGGTTTCGAGCACGCTGGGTCGCAGCGCGCTTTCCTTCATCCGCATGATGCGCGGATGCTCGCTGGGGAAGACGGTGCCGTCGGTAAGCAGCTCTTCGTGCAGCTTTTCGCCGGGGAACAGCCCGACGAACTGGATCTCGATGTCGCCGCGCGGGTTCTGCGGCGTGCGCTCGGTGAGCCCGGACATGGCGATCATCGTGCGGGCCAGGTCGACGATCTTGACCGGCTCGCCCATGTCGAGCACGAACACGTCCCCGCCCTTGGCCATCGCGCCGGCCTGGATCACGAGCTGGGCGGCTTCGGCGATCAGCATGAAGTAGCGCGAGACTTCCGGGTGCGTGATGGTGACCGGCCCGCCGCGTGCGATCTGGCGCTGAAACAGCGGGATCACCGAGCCGGACGAGCCGAGCACGTTGCCGAAGCGGACCATGCAGAAGGTGGTGTGGGCGCCGTGGCGCACGGCGGCGGCCTGGAAGATCAGTTCCGCGATGCGCTTGCTGGCGCCCATGATGTTGGTCGGGCGCACCGCCTTGTCGCTGGAAATCAGGACGCAGGTTTCCACCTCGTGCCTGGCCGCGGCGCTGGCCACCACCTGGGCGCCGACGACGTTGTTGCGCAAGCCTTCGACAATGTTGGCCTCCACCAGCGGCACATGCTTGTAGGCGGCCGCGTGGTAGATCGTGTTCACCTTGCCGTCGCGCAGGATCCGGTCGACCAGGTCGTTGTTGCAGACCGAGCCGAGATGCGCGTGGATGGTCAGGCCCGGGAAGCGGGAAGTCAGCTCCTGGCGCACCGTGTACAGTGCATATTCGGAGTGGTCGAGCAGGTGCAGCTCGAGCGGGGTCAGGGTGACGATCTGGCGGCACAATTCGCTGCCGATCGAGCCCCCGGCGCCGGTGACGAGCACGCTCTTGCCACGCACACAGCGGGCGAACAGGTCGAGCCGCGGCGGCACGGGCGGGCGGCCGAGCAGGTCTTCGAACTTGAGTTCGCGGATCGAGTCGCGCGCCGGTGCGCGGTCGTCGGCAAGGTCTACGAGACGGCTCAGGATCTTGGTCGGCACGCCGGCCTGGCCCAGGCGCTGCATGATGTCGCGCAGCCGTTCCGGGGACACCGAGGGCAACGCGATGACGATCGTGCGGATGCCGTGCGAAGCGACCAGCTCCGGGAGGCGTGCCGTGTTGAACACCCGCAGCCCGGCGATGGTGCGGTCGTTGAGTGCGGTCTTGTCGTCCAGGAAGCAAACCGGGCGGTATTCGTCGCTGTGGCGCATTGCCTGCGCCAGCCGGGCGCCTGCTTCGCTGGCGCCGTAGACGGCGACCGCGTCGGAACTGGCACGCTGTCCGCAATGGGCACGCAGCAGGTTGCGCACGCCGATCCGCGAAATGACGACATATGAAAATACGACGAACCAGTAAATTGCCAGGGCACTTCTTGGAAAACGCGGTTCGTTCGTGACGATTAAAACGACATAAACGCAGAATATGGCAAATGCGAGCGCCACTCCGGTAAAACTCAATAAGCGCTGGTCGATAAAGCGGATTACCGCGCGATACAGGTCGGACATGGAAAATGCCGCAATCGTGACGACGGCAACCAATGCATAAGAAGCCGGGCCATAATTCATTGCGAGATGTAAATCGCCGCCTCGCAATATCATCGCGATGAGAAAACACACCGGCAATGCCAGCAGGTCGGCGACGACCATCAGGACGATTTTACTGGTGCGGCTCATCGACACCATCCGTGCGCAAAGCTGGCTGAAGAGATCGGTGCTGAAATTGGACATGGCGATCCGCTGCTGGTTAAGGAATGGGATTAATGGGTGCAGGTGCGAATGGAACGGTCAATAATTGGCAAATAAATGAACCCCGTAATACAGCCCGGGGATCAGGTCTGTGAGTTTTGTAAATTTATTATCTGGCGACTACTTCGCTGGGAGCTTGACCTGACTCAACGGCGGCGAGTGAATTAAATTGAAAAGACTTGGAATTAATAATGGGAAATGAAAATAGGAAATAAATCGAGAATTTAATTTCCATAGATTATTTATTTCGCTGAACAGTGCGAGAAAATCAGGAGGTGCGCGGCCCGGGCGCAACAGGGGAAGGCAAAGGGGCCAAGCTCGGGTCGCCGGCGACGCGGCGCAGGCAGGGCGGGAGGCGCCTCGCCGACCAGGTTGGCGAGGGCGGGAAGGAGGGAATCGGTGGCTTAGCGGCCGGGACGCGGTTGCGGGGCCATCGGCGGCACCGTGATCTGTTCGTTCAAGCGCAGGAACTTGAAGCCGGCCAGCGCCTGGCCGCGCTTGCCCTCGCGTGCGTTGCGCGCTTCGCGCTGCGCAGCGCGCGCGATGAAGGCCTCGAAGGTCTCTTCACGCACCTTCGGCTCCTGCGAATGCAGGAAGTGGCGTTCGCCGTTCGGGCCGAGCACCACCAGCCCGACGTGCGAGGCCCAGTACTCGCCGTCGCGGGTGGAGATGACGTTGACGAAATCGCCTTCCTGCAGCTGGCTGGCGACGGCGGGTACCCGTTCCTTCGGCACGAAAGCCTGGCGGCTGCTCTCGACCGGGATGTCGCGCACGGTGTTGTGGCGCGTGCGCAGGAAGCGCGCCCGGTCCACCGTCATCGCGTAGGTCGGGCCGTCCGGCCCGGCCAGGTCGGCGCTGATGTCGGTCACCAGCCAGCGGTTGGCGACGTTCCAGTCCATCTCGGTGTAGTGGTTGCGGGTGGCGACGCCGATCACGCCGTCGCGGTAGCGGATCCGCTGCAGCATCCAGAAGAATTCTTCCCACGATTGCGACAGCGCCATCGCATAGGTGTGCTCGGCGAAGACCACGCAATCGCTTTCCTCCAGGCTGAACAGCGGCAGCTTGTCATGGATCTCGAACGGGAACTCGCCCAGCAGGTGCAGCGAATACGGCTGGCCGAGGTTCTTGCGACCGATGGCGGCGATGCGCTTGCGCAGGTCGGGTTCGGCGCCGTGGACATGGGCGATGTAGCGTCCCGCTTCCTGTGGCGTCATCTGGTAGATCTGCTTCTGCAGGACGGCCGCCAACGGTGTTTCAGGGAGCGGCGAGGACGCAGGCTTCGGCGGGGCGATGGCGCAGCCGGCAAGGGCGGCGCCGGCGAACAGCAGGGGGAGAAGGCGCATGGTCGGAAAGGAGCTGTAGAAGGAGCTGTTGACGAACTCCCACGCTAACGCCCGGGGTGCCGCTTTGAGTAATGAAATTTCGTCGCCCGGCCATAACCTTTCTTATGCGGCGAGAATATGTACATTCCTCAGAGTTATATAGCAGAGAAAACAAGTGATTATTCAACAAGGGTGCAAATAATCAATACTTTGAAAATGGCAGCGATGGCGCCCGGTTTCGGGCCCCGTGAAACAAGCTTGCAGTCCGATAGCTATATACCCAGGAGATAAAAGAATGTTCAGACAGAAGCCGCTCGCCGCGGCCGTATCGATGGCCGTCTGGAGCCTGGCCGCCGTGCCGGCCATGGCGCAGGACGCCCCCGCGGGCCAGATCCAGACCGTCGAGGTCACGGGCATCCGTGCTTCGATGGCGAAGTCGCTGGCCGTCAAGCGCGATGCAGCCACCAACGTCGAGGTGATTACTGCCGAAGACGTGGGCAAGATGCCGGACAAGAACATCGCCGACTCGCTGCAACGCCTCTCCGGCGTGGCCGTGCGTACCGACTACGACGAAGCCGAGAAGGTCGCGATGCGCGGCACCAACCCGGACCACACCCTGATCCTGTTCAACGGCCACACCGTCTCGGGCGGCGACTGGTATTTTGCCGACCAGCTCTCGAGCAGCCGCTCGACCAGCCTGTCGCTGATGCCGTCCACCGTGATCAACCAGGCTGTCGTCCACAAGACTTCCGAGGCCAAACTGGTCGACGGCGGCATGGCCGGCACCATCAATGTCACCACCCGCAAGCCGCTGGCGCAGAAAGAGCGCCTGACCGGCGTGGTCAACCTGGGCGGCGTGTACTCCGACCTGCCGAGCAAGTTCGCGCACGATACCAACGCCGCAATCAACTGGAAGAACGAGTCGGGCACCTTCGGCTTCATCACCACGGTCTTCGCCGAAAAGCGCCACGTACGCCGTGACTCGGCCTCGCGCTTCGCCTACTCGGGCGGCAGCGGCTGGGACGTGATCAACCTGGATACCATGAAAGGCATCACCGACGAATCGCTGGCCGGCACCGGCTACAAGGCGTCGGACCTGCAGGGCGTGCGCATTCCCGGTTCGATGAGCACCGAATACGTCGAAGGCGTGCGTGACCGCAAGGGCGGCATGTTCTCGCTGCAGTTCAAGCCGAACAACGACCTGGACATGACCCTGACCGGCTTCCATTCGGAGATGAAGGCCAATAACTTCGGCCGCCTGAACGCCGGCGCGATGTTCAGCATGCTGCGCGGCCTGGGCGGCGTGCAGGGCACCAACGTCCCGACCAACTCGAACGGCCAGCGCGTTTACGCGCAGATCAAGAACCCGGTCATCGTGACCGAGCGCACCCTGTACGGCCACGAGCTGAAGGTGCTGAAGGCGGCGGACATCGTCTACCCGGCCGGCACCACCCCGCAGTACATCGGCGAGACCGAAGGCGCCTACCGCGACGGCGCCAAGGCGTCCAGCGCCTTCCTCGATCTCGATGTGAAGTATCGCGTGAGCCAGGACCTGACGGTCAAGGCGCTGCTGTCGGCCACCAAGGGCGTCGGCAAGACCGCGCTCGACCAGGGCCTGACCTATACCCGCTACGGCACGGGTGTGTCGTATGCCCTGGGCAGCCTGTACGACGCGCCGTTCGTCCAGTACTACGGCACCGGTCCGAACGTCCCGGGCCGCAACCCGGACGGGAGCGGGTATGTGCTGAGCGGCCGCGCCGCCTCGGGCGTGACCACCAACGACAAGGAACACAGCATCAACCTCGATGCCGAGTACAAGCTCAATAGCGCGTTCGTCAACTCGCTCGATTTCGGCGTACGCCACGCCGACCACCGCCGCGACAGCGCGCGCCGCTTCCCGCAGCTGCGCAACAGCAACCTGGAATCGTTCGCACCGACCGGCGCCTTCAACTTCCAGCCGCTGCCGGCGGACTTCGGCTCGGGCCTGGACGGCCCGGCCGGCTGGGACAACACCAGCTGGACCCTGACCCCGGAAGCCCTGAAGGCCTATTTCGCAGCCAACTACAAGCCGACCAATGCGCAATGGGAGCGCCGCGTCTCGACCGAACTCGACATGCGCGAGCGCCAGAGCGCGGGCTACCTGCAGGCCAACCTGGAAGGCGAGCGCTGGTCCGGCAACGTCGGCGTGCGCTACGTGCGCACCAAGGTCAATGCCGCCGTGCCGGCGCCGATCCCGGTGGGACTGTGCCCGCGTACCGAGCCGGGCAAGCCGGCCACCACCTGCGCCGCCGTGCCGGGTGCCATCACCACCGCCAGCGACGGCGTGCAGTACTACGACGGCGTGCCGTTCAACCCGCTCGCCGGCGTGATGTACTACAAGGAGGCGAAGGAAAGCACCTTCAACAACCTGCTGCCGAGCCTGAACCTGCGTTATGAGCTGACCAAGGACCAGATCCTGCGCTTCGGCACCAGCAAGACCATCTCGCGCCAGAACTACAACATCCTGGGTGCCGGCTACGGCTCGCCGACCTGCACCGACGGCATCTGCCAGGTGACCGGCCCGAACCCGAACCTGGAGCCGATGTTCGCCAAGAACGTGGATCTGTCGTGGGCCTGGTACTTTGCGCGCCGTTCGGTGGTCAGCGTGAACCTGTTCGCCTCGAACATCACCGGCTACCCGAAGACCGGCGTCGCCGGCCAGGACCGCGTGACCCTGCTCGACCCGCGCGACAACATCGTCAAGGAGTTCGCGGTCAATTCGGCCTCGCAGCAGGGTGCACGCATCCGCGGCATCGAGATCATGTACGAACAGCCTTTCGGCAGCACCCCGTTCGGCTTCACCTCGAACGTCAGCAAGGCCAAGACCAAGGTCGACGACGGCCGTCCGATGGTGGGCGCCTCGGAATACGCGGCGAACCTGGGCCTGTACTTCGAGAACGAGAAGGTGTCGGCACGCCTGGTCGCCAACTATCGCAGCGAGTACGTGAACACCTCGACGGCGCCGGCGCCGAACGCGAACAGCCAGGGCCTGTCGACCATCAACGGCGTCCTGATGCCGGTCGCACCGACCATGGCCGCACCGGTCACCACGCTGGCGTTCAACGCAAGCTACAACCTGACGCCGGACCTGGTGCTGTCGCTCGATGCGACCAACCTGACCAACGTGAAGCGCGCCTACTACCGCTACAGCGAAGCCGAGCCGCAGAAGCTGGACGTGGCCGGCCGCAGCTACTACGTGAACCTGAAGTACCGCTTCTGATTCCCGCGTAGTTGAACCAAGGGGGAGCTTCGGCTCCCCTTTTTTTCTAGCTTTCCTGCCTCGCTTCCGTCTCCGCCCTCCGCCGTGTAGGAGCGCGCCTATCGCAAAATGTGCGTCACCTAACGGTGGGTCCCCAGCGCCGCCGCTATGATGAAGCCGTGTGAGTGAGGGACCTGCGCGGCATCCGCGCGGTAGACCAACAGCTCGACAGGTCAGCCGGTCGCCTCGAGGACCGGCACCAGATCCCGGCCGGCGCGCAGGCGACGGCCACAACGGTAGCGGAGGTTGCCATGTCCGAGATCAAGAACCCACCCAAGCACCTGGTACGCGAGTACCTCGAACGTCGCGCGCGGGAGTCCGCGCCGCCGCCGACGCCGGAAGAAATCCGGCGCCAGCTTGGTTGGGGAATGCTCATGCCGGCCGATCTCAAGACGGGCACCAGCCGCTCCTAAGTTCATTCGCGCCAGGACGGCGCGGCCCATCACCGTGAGCACGGTGTCACTCCAGGAGACGTTCATGACCAAGAGCATTGGCAACAAACATGAAGCACAACACCGTGGCAAGAAGGAACGCCAGGAGATTCGTCGCACCAATATCGCACGCGAAGCCGTGAAAATGGCCGAAGCCCGCGCCAAGTACCGCAACCAGGTCAAGGGTCGCCCGCAGATGGATCTCGCTGCGACTGCCTGATTTCCCTGTGCCCATCTGGCCCACCCGCGACGGGGTGGGCTTTTTTTTGTCCGCCCCGTTCCCACCAGTGGGTGCTGTCGCCCACGCCGTCATTGGCGACCTCCGTGCCGCTGTGCCGCTCAGCGTTTTCCCGGTCGTCCGCCGAATTCTTCTCCGTTCGCCGCCCCGTGGCCGCCGTTCGCCGATTTCCGGTTCCAACAGGTCTTGCCGTTCCGGTATCGTGTGTCCATTCGCTCAGCTGCGAGCACACACGAGGAGATACGCGAGATGCATACCGAAGAAGCCTACCGCTGGCGCAAGCAGGTGATCTGGGGCCTGCTCCTGATCGTCGTCGGCACCGTCTTCCTGCTCGATCGCCTGGGCCATATCGACGCCAGCGAGACCTGGCACTACTGGCCGCTGCTGCTGGTCGTCGTCGGTATCAACCAGACCATCGGCTATCCGAGTCCGCGCGAATTCGGCAACGGCCTGTGGACCGTGTTCATCGGCCTGTGGCTGTTCGCCTGCCTCGAGAACGTCTTCGGCCTGACTTTCTTTAACAGCTGGCCGTTGTTCATCCTGGCCTGGGGCGTCAACATGGTGGTCCAGCCCTTGGTCGCGCGCCGCCTGTCGCAACAACCGAGCACCAACAATCCGGAGAGCCAGCATGAAAAATGAAATCCAGTCGAAGGCCGGCGTCACCAGCCAGGTCGTGCTTGGCCTGCTCGTGATCCTGATGGGCCTGCTGTTCCTGCTCGATAACCTCGGCATCCTCGACATGCACCGCGCCGTGTCGTTCTGGCCGATGCTGTTCATTGTCGTCGGCACCGTCAAGTTGTGCGACACCCAAACCCGTGGCGGCCAGCTGATGGGTACGGGATTCATCGGCGTCGGCGTGCTGATGATGCTGGACCGGATGGACATCATCGACTTCAGCTGGCGCGCCGTGTGGCCGCTGTTCCTGATCGGCTTCGGCGCTTACATGCTGTACAAGGCGGTCACCGGACGCCGCATGCTCTCGGGCGGCTCGCTCAAGGACGAGGGTGGTACCGGAAGCGACGTGGTGGACGTCACTGCCATCCTGGGCGGCTTCGACCGCCGTGTCACGACCCCGCATTTCCGCGGCGGCGAGATCACCGCAGTGATGGGCGGCTGCGAACTGGACCTGCGCAATTCATCGATCCAGGACGAAGCGGTCCTCAACGTGTTCGCTTTCTGGGGCGGCGTCACCCTGAAGGTTCCGCCCGACTGGACGGTTGTCCTGAACGGCACGCCGATCATGGGGGGCTTCGAGGAAAAGACCATCACGCCGCCGGACAACAGCAAGCGGCTGGTCGTGCGCGGCTATGCGATCATGGGCGGCGTGGAGGTTCGCAACTGATGGTCCGCCGTCGATGAACGGCAGTTCCTGGGTGCGGCGCAGCGTTGCGCTCTATCTGCTGGCCTGGATGATGCTGGGCGTGCTGCTGGCCGGGCTGATCGTCGCTGCCACCGGCGCCGGCCCGCTCGCCAGCCTGCTGTTCGCGGTCCCGCTGACCTTGTGCTACGCCAGCGCCTGCGGTTTCTCCGCCTACTACCTGTGCCGCGCCTATCCGCTCGGGAAGCGGCGGCTGGGGGCGGTACTGTCGGTGTTCGTCTTCAGCGCGGCCACGGCGGCCCTGATGTGGTGCGTGGCCGGCAGCGCCTGGGCGTCGCTGTGCACGCTGGTGCTGGCGCAGGCCGACGCGGTGGCGGTAACGCGTCCGTTCGTGGCGATGATGTTCGGGATCGGCGTGCTGCTGTACTGGATGACGGCGGTCGCGCACTACCTGGCGCTGGAGTTCGAGCGGGCACGGCGCGCCGAGACGCAGGCGCTCGAGTCCCGGCTGCTGGCGCAGGATGCGGAGTTGCGCATGCTGCGCACGCAGGTCGATCCGCATTTCCTGTTCAACAGCCTGAACTCGATCAGCGCACTGACCAGCATCGATCCCGGCAAGGCACGCGACATGAGCCTGCAGCTGGCCGGCTTCTTCCGCCACACACTGGGGCTGGAGGCGCACCGCAAGGTCAGCCTGGGCGAGGAAATGGCGCTGCTCGAGCGTTTCGTGGCGATCGAGCAGGTACGCTTCGGGCCGCGCCTGGCGTTCACACGGCAGGTGGGCGAGGATGCTGCGCAATGCCTGCTGCCGCCGATGATCCTGCAGCCCCTGGTGGAAAATGCGGTCAAGCACGGGATCGGGCAGATGCTCGATGGCGGCAGGATTACGGTCTGGGCCGAGCGCGCCGGTTCGCTCCTGCGTCTTCGGGTGCAAAATGACATCGATCCGGACGAGGCGGGAGCAGCGGCAGCGCCCGGTGCCATCGGCCTGGCCAATGTCCGCCAGCGGCTGGCCGCTGCATACGGCAGGCAAGCCAGCGTGCACTGGACACGCGAGGACGACAAGTTCAGGGTGGACCTGGTGCTGCCCGCGGAGACAACGGAAAGCCTGATGGGAGATGCGGATGCGCGTACTGATCGTCGATGATGAGCACTTGGCGCGGGCGCTGCTGCGCGAGTACCTGGAACGCCACCCCGACGTGGAGATCGTCGGCGAGTGCGCCAACGGCTTCGAGGCCGTGAAGGCCATCGGGGAGCTGGCTCCGGATCTGGTCTTCCTCGATATCCAGATGCCCAAGCTGGACGGCTTCGAAGTGGTGGAGCTGGCCGGCACGAAGTTGCCCGATACGAGCCCGAATGCGCCGCACTACATCTTCACCACCGCTTACGACCAGTTCGCGTTGCGGGCGTTCGAGGTGCATGCGATCGACTACCTGCTCAAGCCCTTCAGCCGCGAGCGGCTGGCCCAGGCGCTGGAGCATGCGCGCAGCCGCCGTCCGCGACAGGCCGGGGTGGAAGCGCTGGTAGCGCAGGCGGCGCGGCGCCACGGATACCTCGAGCGGGTCCTGATCAAGGATGGCGCCCGCGTGCACCTGGTGCCGGCGCCCACCATCGATTACATCGAGGCCCAGGACGATTACGTGCAGGTCAACGCAGGCGGGCGGGCCTGGCTCAAGCACCAGAGCCTGTCGGAGCTCGAAGCGCAGCTCGACCCGCAGGTGTTCATCCGCATCCACCGTTCGTACATCGTCAATGTCGGATCGGTCGCGCGCATCGAGCCGGCCAGCAAGGACAATTATTGCGCGGTGCTGAAGGATGGCGTCAAGCTGCCGATCAGCCGCAGCGGCTACCAGCGGGTGCGCGAAGCGGTGCGCTGATCGCCTCCTCAGCTGCGTGCGCCGGGCCGCTCGTCCACGTCCCACCAGGCCGGCAGCAGGGCACGCACCTCGGGCCGGCCGAAGCGGTCGTCGATCAGCCAGACGACGCCATGATCAAGCTCGGTGCGGATCACGCGGCCGGCCGCCTGCACCACCTTCTGCATGCCGGGATACAGGTAGGTGTAGTCGTAGCCGGCGCCGAACATCGCCTGCATCCGCTCGCGCAGCTGTTCGTTCACCGGGTTCACCTGGGGCAGCCCGAGGGTGGCGACGAAGGCGCCGATCAGGCGTTCACCCGGCAGGTCGATGCCTTCGCCGAACGATCCGCCCAGCACGGCGAAACCCACGCCGCG
The DNA here is from genome assembly GCF_042432755.1 of Massilia consociata. Lineage (NCBI taxonomy): Bacteria > Pseudomonadati > Pseudomonadota > Betaproteobacteria > Burkholderiales > Oxalobacteraceae > Massilia > Massilia consociata. The sequence continues at coordinate 11,282 of NZ_JBHLWP010000011.1, read as the reverse complement.
CCCGCCCGCGGCAAAGCGATCGAGGAAGGCGGCGCGTTCCGGTTCGCTCATGCGGCGCTCCTGGCGCCATGCCGGCACCTCCGGGTGGCGTTCCTGCAGCACCGCGAGCACCTGTTCCAGGTAATCGAAACTGCTGAAGAAGGCCAGGTAGTTGCCTTCCCTGGCGGCGTACTGGCGCGCGATGAGGTCCGCGATCGGCCCGAGCGAGGCGGCGCGGTGCTGGTAGCGCGTGGAGATGCCGTCGGCGATGTGGACTTCGAGCTGGCTGGCGCTGAACGGCGAGGCAACGTCGGCCCAGGCGGTATCGGGCGGCATGCCGAGCAGGTCGCAGAAGTAGTGCCAGGGGCCGAGCGTGGCCGAGAACAGCGTGACCGAACGGGCCAGCGCAAAGCGCGGTGCCAGGAAGGGCGCCGGCACCACGTTGCGAATACAAATGTTCGAGTCGCGCACGCCCGCGCGCGCCAGGTCGCACAGCGAATGCGCGCCGAAGGATTCGGCCAGCCGGATGAAGGCCAATGCATCGAAATGGAAGCGCTGCAGGTCCGGATCGAGCGGTCCGGGGAACTCGGCCAGGAAGTCGTTCACGGCGCTGGTGGCGTTCTGCAGGGCGTCGAGCAGCTTCTCCGGCACGGCCGGGAGCACCTGGTAGGGCGCGGGCGCTTCCCTGTCGACGCCGGTCCAGGCGCGGCCGACGCGCTCGAGCGCCTTCCTGACCGGCTCCGGCGCGTTCGCCCGCGCCGCGCGCAGGTTGCCGCGCTCCAGCTCCGCGCTGTACATCGAACGCGCGCGCGACACCATGTTGTGGGCTTCGTCGACCAGCACGCTGGTGCGCCAGTTGTCGGCCAATGCGAGCGCGTACAGCATGGCGCCGCCGTCGAAGTAATAGTTGTAGTCGCCGACCACCACGTCGGCCCAGCGCGCCATCTCGCTGCCCAGGTAATACGGACAAACTTCGTGCGCAAGCGCGACCTCGCGCAAGGCCTCGCGGTCCAGCATGCCCACCTGCACGGCGGCCGACCGGGCCGCCGGCAGGCGGTCGTAGAAGCCTTTCGCGAGCGGGCAGGAGTCGCCCTGGCAGGCCTTGTCCGGATGTTCGCAGGCCTTGTCGCGGGCGGTGAGTTCCAGCACGCGCAGGGGGATGGTCGTGCCGGCCAGGCTGGCGGCGGCGTCGAGCGCAAGCCGGCGCCCGGGCGTCTTCGCGGCCAGGAAGAATACCTTGTCCAGGCCTTCCTGCGGCATCGCCTTCAGTACCGGGAACAGGCTGCCGATGGTCTTGCCGATGCCGGTCGGCGCCTGCGCCAGCAGGCAGCGCCCGCTCGTGTTGGCGCGGTAGACGTTCTCCGCCAGCTGGCGCTGGCCGGGACGGAAATCCGCATGCGGAAAGCGCAGCGTGGCCAGCGCGGTGTCGCGCGCCGCACGGTGCGCCGCCTCTTGCGCAGCCCAGGCGGAAAAGCGCGCGCACAGGTCCGCGAAGAGCGTGGCCAGCGCCGCCGCATCCTGCGTCTCGCGCAGTACCGTCTCCTGGCCGCTGCCGATGTCGTAGTAGACCAGCGCCAGGTTCACCTGCTCGAGCCTGTGCTCCACGCAGAGCAGGTGGCCATAGACGCGCAGCTGCGCCCAGTGCAGGTGGCGGTGGTTGTCGGGGATGCTCGAAAACTTGCCGCGGTGGGTCTTGATCTCTTCGAGCAGGTTCTGGTCGGGGTCGTAACCGTCGGCGCGGCCGCGCACGTGCAGCCCGCCCCAGTCGCCGCTCAGGGACACTTCGGTGCGGTAGTTGCCGCCGCGGCGGGCCGTAACGACGGCATGGCCGGCGATGCCTTCCTGGGCGCTGGGCGAGGGGGTGAAGCGCAGGTCGAGGTCACCCTGCTTGGCGGTGAATTCGCACAAGGTGCGCACGGCGACCTTGTAGCACGGGCCGTCACCGGCGAGGCCGCCCGCAGTCAAGCAGCCACCTCCCACTGCAGGTAACAGACCGACACGGGCATTCCGTGCGCCGTGCAGTAGTCGATCCAGCGCAGCTGGTTGTCCTGCAGGCGGTCGCCCGGGCCCTTCACCTCGATCATGGTGTAGCGCTTTTCGTGCGGCCAGAACTGGATCAGGTCGGGGAAGCCGGTATGGTTGGCTTTCACGTCGGCCAGGATGCGCTCGCACCATTTGCGCAGGTGCGCCGGCGCAATGCAGGCCAGCGCCAGGTCGAGCAGCTCGCCGGTCAGCGCTCCCCAGTACACGAAGGGCGAGGCGATGCCCGCCTTTTCTTCGAAATTGCGGCGGATGGTCCCGACATAGCGGCCGTCCTCGAGCTCGGCCAGGCAGGACGCGAACTCGGCCTCGCGGCGGTGGTGGAAGTCGGCGCTGTACAGGTCCGCCGGCCCGCGATGGAACGGGTGGAAGAAAGCGCCGGGAATGGCGGCGAACACGGCGCGCCAGCACAGCAGGCCGAACAGCGAATTGGCCAGGGCGTTCTCGACGTAGAACACCGGCGCCTCCTCGCTGGCAAGGTGTTCGCGCACCACGCCTTCCACCCACCAGTCGCCGGCCGGCATGGGCAGGCACAGGTCGAGGCGGTGGACACCGGTGGTACGCGGTGCGGCCAGCCTGGCGTGGCCGAGCCGGCGCGCGAGGCGCGGACCGATGCGCATCAGGTGCTGGCGCTCCGCTTCGCTTTCCGGCGCCTGCCGGGCCAGCGCCAGCAGGTCGTAGGCCTCGGCGAAACGCTCATGCTTTTCCAGTACGCGGATGGCGCGTCCGCGCGCGCCCGGAAAGCGGCAGCGTGCGTAGACGGCGTAGGCATTGTCCCAGTCCTTCTGCTTTTCGTACTGCTGGCCGATCTGGAACAGCAGCTTTTCGCGCCGGCTCGCGAGCCAGTCGTTGCCGAAGGCGTGCTCGGGCAGGTCGCGCACGACCTCGTCGAGCGGTTCGCCTGCGGCGAAGCGTTCCTTGCAGCCGTGGAGGACGAGGTAATGGTCGACATCGCTGCGCGAGCGAAAGCCTCGCGAGGCGTGCGAGATCTCGACCTGCTCGTAGCGGAACATGCCGAGGTCGGACAGCACGAACTCGGTCCAGTCCTGGTGCAGGTTGCCGAAGAAGAGCAGGCGCAGGCGGTCGCACAAGGGCTTGACGTGGATGCGCAACGCCAGGTCGGCGCACTCGCGGTACCAGTCGCCGAAGGGGCGCGACTCGGCAAATTCAGCACGCAGGGCTTCGAGCTGTTCGGCCTTGCGCGCGTTCTTTTGCGGGAGCCGGGTCCCGAAAGCCGCCGCGATCTCGGGTTTTGACAGCAGGTCGAACAGTTCGTCCAGGCTCAGGACCGGGTTGGTTTCGATCCAGCCGGTGGCGAGCAGGTCGCGGGCAGCGTCGACCGGACAGCCGATTTCGGGATAGACCAGTTTGCTCGCGCGAAACAGGTCCCCCTTGCGCATGACCATGCGCACGAACAGGGCGCGCGCAGCCTTGGGCAGCGCCGGAAACGCCGCGAGGAAGGCGAGCTCCTCGTCGCCCAACAGGTCGCGATAACGCTCGCCGATCCAGTCGAGGACGCGCTGGAAGTTATCCAGGTAATAAAACTCGTTTTCCAGAACCCTGATCATGTCGTAACGTTGCACTGTGCTTATGTACAGTATAACGCTGCGCGGAATCAATAACCCAGCAGTTTCCGCCTTTTTCGCGGCTGATGCAGGCTTTTCGCCACGTTACTGGCGGGCGGGGGCTGCCTTGCAGGAATCGTTGGGGCACAGGAGTTCGGTCATCTGCGAGTCTTCCGGGGCGTGGCCGTTGGCATGCACGATGACGGCGGAAATCAGGGCCACGTCTGCGTCCACGTGCCCATCGCTCGTCTTGCGCGGGCTGCCGGGGCGCTGCGCCCTGGCGGGTGCGGGACGGGCGGCGCTGCGCGCCAGCGCGGCCTGACGTGCGGGCGCTGCGGCCGGCCGCGCAGGCGTGACGGAGGCCTGCCTGGCGCCGGTGCGGGCGGTGGCCGTTGCCCTGGCAGCGGCCGGCGCAGTGCGTTCGGCCAGGCGCGCGGCGTTCTCGGCAACCGGCGCCGGTTCACGCACCGGCACGGTCGGGGCCGGTTGTGCTTGCGCCGGCTTGAGCAGGCGCAGCGGCGGCACGCCGTCGGGGGCAGCAGGCTGGTCCACGATCACCGCACTCGCATGCTGCGTCGGCGCCGGGCCGTCAGCGGCGGGCGAGCCTGGCGGTGCCGCCATGGCAACCTGGCGCAGCGGCGCAGCAGGTGGCGCCGCCGGGCTTGCCGAATCGGAGCGCATGGCGCCGGCGGGCGCGGGATGCGCAGGATTCGCCGGAGGTGCATGGATGGCGTCGGCAAGCACGCTTTGCTCCACCTCCGGCCTCAGGTCATTGTTGTTCGAGGCCAGCCACACGAGTGTCGCGGTCAGCGCCAGCGCGACGGCGGCGCCGGCACCGTACCAGGCGAGCCGTGCAGGCGACGCGGCGGCGCCATGCCGGCGCCCCGGCTCGCGTTCGAGCATCGCGAGGATGCTGTCCTCGCCACTGGTACGGCGGGGCGACATCAGGTTCGGTCGCATGGAGGCGGGTTGATTTTCGTCTGTAGGCCGCACGACATTACTCCTAAGATTGGTTCTCCTAATTCTGATTAGAAACAATCTTGGAGGAAGCGATGCTGATTTTTCTCGCCCTTCTGTACTTTTGTCTTGCCACGGGTGCGATCTGGCTCGCGCTGTTCCCCAGCGGCCGGGCTTTCGTCGCACGGGGACTGTTCATGATCCGTCAGCACCTCGCCCGGCGCGCCACCGGCTGGCAGATCGCGGGCAGCCGCTATGCCGGTTCGGTACGCGACGGCCTTCCCGGCGATCTGCGCGGCAGCGTCGTGCGCTTCGTCAAGCGCCACCGGATCGCCTGCGCCGTCGGGGTGCCGGCGGTGTTGATTCCGTCGCTGCTGGCGCTGGCTTTGAGCAGCCCGGCCATGCTGCCCGTGTACGAGGGCAGCACCACGCTGCCCGACGCCCAGGTGGCGGCCCTGCTGCAGGGCGAGCGGCTGGTACCTCCGGTGGCGCTGCCTCCCGGCGTCTTCACCACGGCCGAAGTGGAAGTGGTGCGGCCGATGCTGGTGAACGCGAGCCGTAACTGGGGCTTGCTGCATCCGGACTTCAGCCAGCGTCTGCTGCTGGCATTCAAGATCATGAAGGAAAAGCACGGTTACGACATGGCACTGCTCGAAGGCTACCGCAGCCCGGCACGCCAGGAGGAACTGGCGCGGGCCGGCAGCCATGTGACGAATGCACGGGCCTTCCAGAGCTGGCACCAGTATGGACTGGCCGCCGATTGCGCTTTCCTGCGCGACGGCAAGCTGGTGATCTCCGAAAAGGATCCGTGGGCGATGCGCGGTTACCAACTCTACGGTGAAGTCGCCGAATCCCTGGGGCTGACCTGGGGCGGCCGCTGGAAAATGATGGATTTCGGCCACACCGAGCTGAGGGTGCGTGGCGTCATGCAGCGTTGAGGGCCGGGCAACCCTTGAGCCGTCGCAAGTGTTGCCAAGCGGCGAAGTGCGAATATTTCCTTTAGGCCATTCCTACAACTCATCACTCCGCTCCCGCCATGGCAAGAATCTGGCAGTTCCTGACCGACAGCCGCGTGCTGGTCGCGATCGGCATCGCCGCGCTTGCGGCTTGCCTCCTCATTGGCGCCGACCTGATCGGCATTGACCTGATCTGGGCCCTGATCGCAGGGCTTGCATTGCTTGCCTGCTGGGGCATCTGGTGGGCGATCCGCCGCCACATCCGCAAGCGCGCCGCGACACGGCTGGGCGAGGCCATCGTGCCCGGTGACGGGGCGCTTGCTGGCGCCGCCGCCGGCGGCGAGGTGGCGGTCCTGCGCAAGAACATGCTCGAGGCGGTCGCCACCATCAAGACCTCCAAGCTCGGGCTGACGCGCGGCGCTGCAGCCTTGTACGAGCTGCCCTGGTACATGATCATCGGGAACCCGGCGGCCGGCAAGAGCAGCGCCATCGCGCGCTCGGGCCTGAGCTTCCCGATCCCCGGCAACAAGGCCCTGCAGGGCGTCGGGGGAACCCGCAACTGCGACTGGTTCTTCACCACCGATGGCATCCTGCTCGATACCGCCGGCCGCTATTCGGTGCAGGACAAGGTACAAGACACTGACCGTGCCGAGTGGTTCAGCTTCCTCGACCTGCTGAAAAAGCACCGCCCGCGTGCGCCGATCAACGGCATCCTGATTGCCGTCAGCGTGGCCGAGCTGGTGGCCGGGCCGACCAGCGCCTCGCACGAGCTGGCCAAGAGCCTGCGCACCCGCGTGCAGGAGCTGACCGAGCGCCTCGGCGTGCACGCGCCGGTCTATGTCATCTTCACCAAGGCCGACCTGGTGGCCGGTTTCACCGACTTCTTCGCCGACACCGAGCGTTCCGAGCGCGACCGGATCTGGGGCGCCACGCTGCGCTACAACCGCCGCAGTGCGCCGCAGGACGTGCTGGGCTTCTTCGACGAGCACTTCGACGAGCTGTACGACGGCCTCAAGGAGATGAGCCTGGCGAACATGGGCGCCAACCGCAGCACGCAGATGCGGCCCGGCGTGTTCACCTTCCCGCTGGAGTTCGCGGCCATCAAGACGCCGCTGCGCGCTTTCCTGTCGACGCTGTTCGAGGAAAACACCTTCCAGTTCAAGCCGGTCTTCCGCGGCTTCTACTTCACCAGCGCGCTGCAGGAGGGCTGCGTCCAGGACCTGTCGAGCAAGCGCGTGGCGAGCCGCTTCGACCTGGCGCTGCGCGAGCAGCAGGGCGGCGAAGTCAAGGAGCAGTCCGGTTACTTCCTGCTCGACCTGTTCCGCAAGGTGATTTTCGCCGACAAGGAGCTCGTCAAACGCTACACCAACCCTTCCGCGGCGCGCTGGAAGGTCGCGGCCTTCTTCGGGGCGACCATCCTGCTCGGCTGCGCGCTGGGCGGCTGGAGCTGGTCCTACATGGGCAACCGCCAACTGGTGGCCAATGTCCAGTCCGACCTCGACAAGGTGAACAAGCTGCAGGCCGGCCGTATCGACCTGCAGTCGCGCCTGGAGGCGCTCGATATCCTGCAGGACCGCATCGAGCAGCTCGACAAATACAGGAAGGACCAGCCGTGGGCGCTCGCCTTCGGCCTGTACCAGGGCGGGTCGCTGGAGCGCAAGCTGCGCGACGAGTATTTTGCGGGCGTGCGCGCGGTGATGGTCGAGCCGGTCACCGCGGCCCTGGAGACGATGCTCACGGAAGTCAACGCCAACGCCGCGCAGCTGGCGCCCGGCGCCGCACCGGCCGACCCGGCAGCCCCGGCAGCGCTACCGGCGGCTGAGGCGACAGCGTCCGCCACGTCCGCGGGCGGCACGTACCAGGGCGTCTCCGCGACCAGCGTGGCCGACGCCTACAACGCCCTCAAGACCTACCTCATGTTGGGCGACAAGTCCCACGCCGAACCGGGGCACCTGAACGACCAGCTGACGCGCTACTGGCGCACCTGGCTGGAAGCCAACCGCGGCAACATGCCGCGCGAGCAGATGATCCGCAGCGCCGAACGCCTGCTGACCTTCCACCTGTCGCAGATCAACGACCAGGCCTGGCCGCAGATGACGCTCAAGCTGTCGCTGCTCGACAGCACCCGCGAGCACCTGCGCCGCGTGGTGCGCGGCACCCCGGCGCGCGAGCGGGTGTACAACGACATCAAGACCCGCGCCGCGACCCGCTTCCCGGCGGTGACGGTGGCGCGCATCGTCGGCGAGCAGGACCAGGCGCTGGTGGCCGGCAGCCACGCAGTGAGCGGCGCATTCACCCGCGAAGCCTGGAACAAGTACGTGCTGGGCGCGATCCGCGAAGCCTCCAGCAGCCAGGCCGAAAGCGCCGACTGGGTGCTCAAGACGGTGTCGAAGGACGACCTGACCCTCGAAGGCAGTCCCGAGCAGATCCAGAAGGCGCTGGTCGACCTGTACAAGGCCGAGTATGCGCGCGAGTGGATGAAGTTCGTGCAGGGCGTCGCAATTGCCGACCTCAAGGGGTTCGATGGCAGCGTGCAGGCCATGAACCGGCTGGGCGACCCGCAGGCTTCCCCGATCGCCAAATTGCTGCGCACGATCTACGACGAGACCGTGTGGGACAATCCGGGTGCGCTTGGCGCGGGCCTGAGCAAGACCGAACGCGGCTTTGCCGACTGGTTCAAGGAAGTCATCCTGCGCCGGGCACCGTCGGACGCGCGCACGCTGGCCAATACGGTGGATCCGGCCTCGCTGCTGGCGCAACAGAACTCCGGGCCGATCGGGCGCGAGTTCGCCGGCGTGGCGCGCCTGGTCGGCGCCAAGGAAAAGGACGCCTCCTTGATGACGGGCTACCTCGACGCCCTGTCGAAGCTGCGGACCCGCCTGAACGCACTCAAGAACCAGGGCGACCCCGGTCCCGGCGCCAAGCAGTTCATGCAGCAGACGCTGGAGGGCAACGGCTCCGAGCTGGCCGACGCGCTGCGCTATGTCGACGAGCAGATGCTGACAGGGATGAGCGACACCCAGAAGGCGGCGTTGCGCCCGCTGCTGGTGCGCCCGTTGATCCAGACCTTCGCCATGGTGGTGCTGCCGTCCGAGGCCGAAATCAACAAGACCTGGCAGCTGCAGGTGGTCGAACCGTTCCAGCGCACGCTCGCCACCAAGTACCCGTTCGCCGCCGGCTCCAGCGTGGAAGCCACTCCAGGGGAGATCGGCCAGATATTCGGGCCCGAGGGCGAGGTGGCCAAGTTCGTCACGACGTCGATGGGACCGCTGGTCGTGAACCGGGGCGGCGTGCTGGCCCCCCGCACCTGGGCCGACATCGGCATCACCCTGTCGCCGCAGGTGGTGTCCGGCTTCCCGGGCTGGATCGCACCGTTGTCCTCGAAAGGCGTCGCTACCAGCAACGGCCCACAGACCGTGTTCCAGATCCTGCCGCAGGCAGCCCCGGGCACGCTGGAATACACGCTCGACATCGACGGCCAGCAGCTGCGCTACAAGAACACGCCGCCCGCGTGGACCAACATGGTGCACCCGGGGCCGCAGGGGGTGGCCGGCGTGCGCATTTCGGCCGTTACGTTCGACGGCCGCACGGTGGAGCTGTTCAACGAACCGGGCCAGTCGGGCCTGAAGCGGATGATCGACGCGGCCCAGAAGAAGCGTAAGGACGGCGGCGTGTTCGAGCTGCGCTGGAGCGCGCAGAATGTAACGGTGACGGTGGACCTGAAGATCGTCAGCAGCGCCGCCGCCAGCGGCAGCGGCGAGCAGGGCAAGGGTTTCCAGGGGCTGCGCCTGCCGCCGGTGATCGTCGGCCGCTCGCTGGAAGCTGTTCCCGACGGCGCGCCGGGCGGCCCGACGCTCGCCGCCACTTCCGGAGGCCAGTGATGCGCGGCCCCGCTTCGGAACGGATCGGCTACTTCGGCAAGATTCCGGCGCGCGCCGACTTCGTCAAGCTGGCCGACGACGCGGCGGCGATCACGATGCTCGACCGCTGGCTGGCGCAGGTGATGACCCTCCTGCCTTCGGATGCGCGCTGGCGCATCAACTACGACGCCATGCCGGCCGTGAGTTTCGCGCTGGTCGGGCCCGCGCGCCGCCATGCCGTGGCCGGCCACCTGCTCGCCAGCCACGACCAGTCGGGCCGCCGGTTTCCCTTCCTGGCCGCGCGCACGCACGCGGTGCTCGATCCGGCCGCTTTCGTCACGCGCTGCCCGCTCGCCTTCGCACCCCTGTGGAGCTTCCTCGAATCGATGTGCCCGCGCGTGCTGTGCGACGCCGACCCGGCGCCGCACCTGGCGGCAATCGCCGATGCCGCCATCGCGCTGGGCGATGCCGAACCGACCCTGTCGCATCTGCTGGCCAACGGCACGGTCGGCTCGCTCGGCGCGCTGCTGGAGGAGCGCCAGTTCGCGCGCATGGTGCTCGCGCTGGGCCTGCTGCTGCAGCCGGTGATGCACAGCCAGCCGGCCGAGCTGCACAAGAGCCTCGTGCTGCCGCTGCCGAACGATGCCGCCGCGCGCCACCCGGTCGCCGCCTTCTGGCTGCTGCTGGTCGCGCCCTTCCTGCGCCGCGCCAATTTCGACCTGGCGATCTTCCTCACCCGGCAGGAGGGCCGTCCGGTGCTGGTGATCGGCTTCTGCGCGGCGCTGGCGGAAACCCTGCGCGGCGTGGTCGATCCCCTGGTCGGCGCCGAGCAGCAGGTGCGCCTGAGCGACACCGGCTGGATCGACGAGCAGCTCTACATCGACCTCGACGTGCGCTCGCTGGCCAGCTACCTGGCGCAGCCGGACCTGCCGCTCGGGCTGGCGCGCGACATGTTCATGAAAACCTTCATCGGAGCCGCCACGTGAACCCATTGAAGAAACCCTGCGCGAAGTTCTCCACCACGTTCTCGACATTGCTGGGTGCTTTCCTGGTCGCCGGCCTCGCCCATGCCCAGCAGGAGCCGCCGATCGTCGTCAGCGGGACCGTCGCCGACGAGCCGACCAGGGCCGCGCTGCTCGACCGCCTGCGCGCGGTGTACGGGGCCTCGCGCGTGGTCGACCAGTTGTCGGTGGGCACCGTGGCCGCGCCCGCCAACTGGAACGACTACGTCGCAAAGCTCATCAACCCCAACCTGAAGCTGGTCAGCCGCGGCCAGCTCAAGGTCGAGGGCACCAACGTCTCGCTGCGCGGCGACGTCGAGAACGAGGAGCAGCGCCAGCGAATCGCCGGCGAAATCGCGTCCAGCCTGAACCCCACCTACACCGTCAACAACGGCTTGCGGGTGGTGGAGACGCAGCAGGGCCTGCTCGATGCGGCGCTCGCGAACCGGATCATCGAGTTCGAATCGGGCAAGGCGACGCTGACCGAATCCGGCATGGCCGTGCTGGACCAGATGAGCGCGGCGATGCAGAAGCTCAGGGGCGTCAAGGTCGAGGTGATCGGGCACACGGACAATGCCGGCTCGCGCGCCGGCAACCTGTCGCTGAGCCAGGCGCGCGCGGAGGCGGTCAAGACCTACATCGTCGGGAAGGGTATTGCGGCGGACACGATCATGGTGTCGGGGGAGGGACCGGACCGGCCGGTGGCCGACAACCGCACGGCGGAGGGGAAGGCGCGCAACCGGCGGATCGAGTTCAAGGTGATTCAGTAGTGTTTGCGCGAAACTGGATCCCGGCCTTCGCCCTAACGTACATCCACATTCCTGAAACATCGATTCGGCGTATGCTGACGCGATGGTTTCAGGATTGTGGAGGCGGCCGTGAGTACGGAAGAGCTGTTAGCTGATGAGCACTGCATTGGCCTGT